>NZ_JBSFCW010000008.1:43716-320301 GCF_053593595.1 Streptomyces sp. NPDC002206 | reverse complement strand
ATCCGGCGGATCTGGCGCTTTCCGTACGGGAGCTGGGATCGGTGTACCTGGGCGGCGAATCGCTGGTCTCACTGGCACGGGCCGGGCGGGTACAGGAGCTGCGGGCGGGCGCGGTGGCGGAGGCGGCGTCGGCGTTCTCGGGGATGGTGGAGCCGTGGCTTCCGTGGGGGTTCTGAGGGCCGTCCCGTCATCCCTGGTGGATCAGCGCGCGGCGTCGGATGCGGTGCATCGCAAGACGGAGGGGCATCCCCGTACCGGGCGTATTCGGGCGCTCCGACAACGCAGCGAGGTGCCGTGGCTGTCGTCGTGCGCCCGCCAGGGATCACGGGACAGTCCTTGGCGGGGGTGACGTCGCCGGAGGCGCCCGGCGGTCGTTCGGGGCTCGGAGAAGACCCGCGGCCTCGAAGGCGCCTGCATGAAGGGAAATCAAGCCCGTCCGGCGATTGAGGACACGAGGCTAGGCGCGCTGGCAGGTCGGGCACCAGAAGAGGTTGCGGGCCGCCAGCTCCGCCGCGCGGATCTCCGCGCCGCAGATGTGGCACCCCTGCCGAGCCCGCCGGTACACGTACACCTCGCCCCCGTGGTCGTCCACCCGCGGCGCCCGCCCCATCGTCTCCGGCATGTGCTCCGGGCGCACCGTGTCGATCCGGTTGTTCCGTACACCCGCGCGCATCAGCGTCACCAGGTCCGCCCAGATCGCGTCCCACTCCGCACGGGTGAGGTCCTTGCCCTGGCGGAACGGGTCGATGCCGTGCCGGAACAGGACCTCCGCCCGGTACACGTTGCCGACGCCCGCGATGACCTTCTGGTCCATCAGCAGCGCGGCCACCGTGATACGGCTGCGTGAGATCCGCCGCCAGGCGCGTTCGCCGTCCTCGTCGGTCCGCAGCGGGTCCGGGCCCAGCCGGTCGTGTATCGCGCGCTTCTCGGGTTCCGTGATGAGGGCGCAGGTGGTCGGGCCGCGCAGGTCCGCGTGGTGGTCGTCGTTGGCCAGACGCAGACGGACGGTGTCCGTGGGCGGCGGAACCGGTGTCGTACCGAAGTGGAGCTTGCCGAACAGGCCGAGGTGGATGTGGATCCACCCGGCGTCCTCGAAGCCGAGGAACAGGTGTTTGCCGTGCGCGTCGACGCCGGTGAACCCACGGCCGTCGAGGAGCGCCGCGCTGTCCGAGAACCTGCCCTGCGGGCTGCTGACCCGCACCGGCCCGCCCACGAACCGGTCGCGGTGGTCCGCGGCCAGGCGGTGGATCGTGTGTCCCTCGGGCACGGCGGCGGCTCTCCTCGGTGTCGTGGGATATGGGGAAATGGCTGTGCCGCCGGGCAGGCCGGCGGCACGGGGGGGTGGGGCGGTCAGCCCTGCTGCGGGTGGTGGGCCGGGATCGGGGGAAGCTCGCCCGTCGTCTCGTACGCCGTCAGCATCTCGATGCGGCGGGTGTGACGCTCCTCACCCGAGTACGGCGTGGCGAGGAAGATCTCGACGAACTTCGTCGACTCCTCCACCGTGTGCATGCGGCCACCGATGGACACCACGTTGGCGTTGTTGTGCTCGCGGCCGAGAGCGGCGGTCTGCTCGCTCCAGGCGAGCGCGGCGCGTACGCCCTTCACCTTGTTGGCGGCCATCTGCTCGCCGTTGCCGGAGCCGCCGATCACGATGCCGAGGCTGCCCGCGTCCGCGGCCGTCTTCTCGGCGGCGCGCAGGCAGAACGGCGGGTAGTCGTCCTGGGCGTCGTAGATGTGGGGGCCACAGTCGACGGCTTCGTGGCCCTGGGCCGTGAGCCACTCGACGAGGTGGTTCTTGAGTTCGAAACCGGCATGGTCTGAGCCGAGGTACACGCGCATGTGTCGAGTGTGGCATGCGGATCACGGGGAAGCCGTCATCGGGGTCGGGACCCTCCGGGCCTACCCCGTGCGGAGCCCTTGTGCGGGGGGGGGTGTGTGCAACCCCACACCGGCAACGATCCGGACAATGATCCGGAAGAGGGGGTTCCGCTTCCGGGGTTCTGCGGGCTTCAATGCCTGGGACTCGCCGCCCACCACCGTGCAGCGGCACAGCCACGGAACCGAGTGATCCAGAACGTAAGGATTCGATCCATGACGCAAACGACTCTGGCAGGGCCGGGCCACCAGCCCGGCGAGCCGGGCCGGGCGGACAAGCCGGGCTCCTCGGACGGGCTCCAGGCCGGTCTCAAGAACCGTCACCTCTCGATGATCGCCATCGGCGGAGTGATCGGCGCGGGCCTCTTCGTGGGTTCCGGTGCCGGTATCGCCGCCGCGGGACCGGCCATTCTGCTCTCGTACGCGCTGGTCGGCCTCATGGTCGTCTTCGTGATGCGGATGCTCGGCGAGATGGCCGCGGCCCGGCCCAGCTCGGGCTCCTTCTCCGCCTACGCCGACCGGGCCCTCGGCCGCTGGGCCGGCTTCTCGATCGGCTGGCTGTACTGGTTCTTCTGGGTCGTGGTGCTCGCCGTCGAAGCCACGGCGGGTGCCAAGATCCTGGAGGGCTGGGTACCGGCCGTCCCGCAGTGGGCATGGGCACTGATCGTCATGTTGGTGCTCACCGCGACGAACCTGGTCTCGGTCAGTTCGTACGGAGAGTTCGAGTTCTGGTTCGCCGGGATCAAGGTCGTGGCGATCGCCGCGTTCGTGGTCGTCGGGCTGCTCGCCGTCTTCGGGCTGCTGCCGGGTTCGGACAACCCGGGCTCGGGGCTCGCGCATCTCACCGACAGTGGCGGCTTCTTCCCCCACGGGCCGGGTGCCATCCTCACCGGTGTGCTCATGGTCGTCTTCTCGTTCATGGGCAGCGAGATCGTGACACTGGCGGCCGGCGAGTCGGAGAACCCGCAGCGCGCCGTCCAGAAGGCCACCAACAGCGTGATCTGGCGGATCGCCGTCTTCTACCTGGGCTCGATCTTCATCGTGCTGACGCTGCTGCCGTGGAACGACGCGTCGATCCTCAAGGACGGCAGCTATGTCGCCGCACTGAACTCGATCGGCATTCCGCACGCCGGACAGGTGATGGACGTCATCGTGCTGACGGCCGTGCTGTCCTGCCTCAACTCCGGCCTCTACACGGCCTCGCGGATGGCGTTCTCGCTCGGCGAGCGCGGTGACGCACCGAAGGCGTTCGCCCGGACGAACAAGCGGGGCGTGCCGCGGGCGGCCATCCTGTCCTCCGTCGTCTTCGGCTTCGTCGCCGTGTTCTTCAACTACCAGTGGCCGGACACCGTCTTCCAGTTCCTGCTGAACTCCTCCGGTGCCGTCGCCCTGTTCGTCTGGCTGGTCATCTGCTTCACCCAGCTGCGGATGCGCGGCATCATCCTGCGCGAGTCGCCGGAGAAGCTGGTCGTGCGGATGTGGCTCTTCCCGTATCTGACCTGGGCGACCATCGCGATGATCTCGTTCGTGCTGGTCTACATGCTGACCGACGACAGCGGCCGTGAGCAGGTGCTGCTCTCGCTGCTCGTCGCAGCGATCGTGGTGGCGATCTCACTGGTACGTGAGGTCCGTCAGCGCAAGGCCGGAACGGCCGCGGTCACGGCGGACGCGTCCGCCGACGCCTGATCCAGCCCGTCCCTGCCTGACGGTCGATGTCGGGTATACCGGGGAGGCTCTCTCCTGCCGCACACCGGGCGAACGGAGAGCCTCTCCACGAACGACCAGCTGCCTGCCCCGATCACCTTCCGCCCCGGCGACCCCGGACATGCGGAGGAACTGGCCGGGTTCCGGACAGGTTCCGCGCTTCGGCCCGGACCTCGTCGGCGTCACCGATGCCGACGAGGTCCGGGCCGCCGCCGTGTACGCCGCCGGGCGCGGACGGCGCGATGCCGAGCGGACCGGGCGCGGACGGGCTCTGCGGACCCTGGCGTTGACCGGGCCGAGGGCGCCGATGATGACGGTGGTGCATCAGTCACCTGGGCAGGCCGCCGGCCGCGGTGCCCAATGCCGTACCGCGACCCCGCCTGTCCGGTGCGGCTGCTGTCGCCGCTCGCCTTAGGGACGTGACGGCGGTACAGGTGCTGTACGCGCGGGCATCCGGGGCCTTGGAGCCGCCGACCGTGGGTCGGTCGCTGAGCTTCTCGTTCGGCGGCGGGGACCGTACCGAATCACTTCACGACGCCCGGACACGGAAGAGGCTCGCCGGTCTGCTGTCGCAGTACGACCCGGCGAGCCTCTTCGGAGGGACTTACGGAAGCGCGTGAGGCGCGTGAGCCTCCGTCAGCCGCGGCGGCCGACGAGCTTCCAGGCGGCGGGCAGCGCGCCCATCGCCAGCGCCGCCTTCAGCGCGTCACCGAGCAGGAACGGCACCAGTCCGGCCGCGATCGCGGCGCTCGCCGACATCCCGGTGGACAGCGCCAGGTACGGGACACCGACCGCGTAGATGATCGCGGAGCCGAGCACCATGGTGCCGGCGGTGCGCAGCACGGAGCGGTCGCCGCCGCGGCGGGCGAGGGCGCCGACCACAGTGGCGGCGAGGAGCATGCCGAGGACGTAACCGAACGAGGCGCCGCCCGCGCCGGAGCTGCCGCCCGCGAACCACGGCATGCCCGCCATGCCGACGAGCGCGTACACGGCGAGGGAGAGAAAGCCGCGGCGGGCACCGAGCGCGGTGCCGACGAGGAGCGCGGCGAAGGTCTGGCCGGTGACGGGGACCGGGGAGCCGGGGACCGGGACGGCGATCTGCGCGGCGATGCCGGTGAGCGCGGCGCCGCCGACGACCAGGGCGGTGTCGATGGCGTAGCGGTGCCTGACGGCGGGCAGCAGGTCGGCGAGGACCGCTCCGGTACGGATGGGGGCGGCAGCAGTGCTCATCGGGACTCCGCGGTGGTGAGGGCAGGTGGGGACAGACTGAGGCTGACGTTAGCCCACGGGTTAACGCTCGATCACCATCAGCCGCCCACAAAGCGGCGGTTGACGGATTGGTGGGGTTCGGACAAAGACCGGTACGCAATCACGTGACGGCGTGATGCTCGTCACTGAGGTGGGGGCCTGGAGGGGGCGCCCGACGGGCTGGGTCTCGCAGCGTGAGACTGTAGGTTCCCCATAAATTATCCGAGAGTGACCCGCACCCCATGCACGACGCCCCTCCCCCCACGCAGCAGGAACCGCTCTCGCACGGGCTGAAGCAGCGCCATCTGACCATGCTCGGCCTGGGCGGGGTGATCGGCGCCGGGCTCTTCGTCGGTTCGGGCGCCGGGATCGCGGTCGCCGGGCCGGGCATCGTCGTGTCGTATCTGATCGCCGGCGCGCTCGCGATGCTGGTGATGCGGATGCTCGGCGAGATGTCGGCCGCGATACCCGCCTCCGGCGCCTTCTCCGTCCATGCCGAGCGAGCACTCGGCCGCTGGGCCGGGTTCAGCGTGGGGTGGCTCTACTGGTTCCTGCTGGTGGTCGTCCTCGCTGTGGAGGCGACGGCCGCCGCACAGATCGCCCACGGCTGGGTGCCGGGCGTGGACCAGTGGGCGTGGGTGCTGGCGTTCATGGTGGTGTTCACCGTCACCAATCTGACCGCGGTGAAGAACTTCGGCGAGTTCGAGTTCTGGTTCGCCGCGCTCAAGGTTGCCGCGATCGTGATCTTCCTGGTGCTCGGGCTGCTCGCCGTCTTCGGTCTGCTCCCGGACACCGATCCGGTCGGGCTGACCAATCTCACCGGGCAGGGCGGCTTCCTGCCGAACGGCTGGGGCGGCGTCGTCTCAGGTGTGCTGACCGTCGTCTTCGCGTTCGGCGGCCTGGAGGTCGTGACGATCGCCGCGGCCGAGACCGACAATCCGGCGCGCGCGGTGGGACGTGCGGTGCGCAGCGCGGTCGTGCGGATCCTCTTCTTCTACGTCGGCTCGATGCTGGTGATCGTCACGGTGCTGCCGTGGACCGCGCAGCAGGCCGGTCTGAGCCCGTACGTGAAGGTCCTGGACGCGATCGGGGTGCCGTCGGCCGGGCAGATCATGAACATCGTGGTGTTCGTGGCGCTGCTCTCCGCGCTGAACGCCAATCTCTACGGCGCGTCCCGGATGGTCTTCTCGCTGGCCGAACGCGGCGAGGGGCCGCGCGGGCTGCTCAAGGTGTCGGGGAGCGGTGGCGCGGGCGGAGTGCCGCGGCGGGCGGTCCTCGCCTCGGTGGCCTTCGGCTTCGTCTCCGTACTGCTCAATCTGAAGTGGCCCGACTCCGTCTTCCTCTATCTGCTCAACTCGGTGGGCGCGGTGCTGCTGTTCGTCTGGGGGCTGATCGCCGCGTCGCAGTTGCGGCTGCGCCGCCGGCTGGAGCGCGAGGCGCCCGAGGCACTGACCCTGCGGATGTGGTGCTTCCCGTGGCTGACCTGGGTGACGCTGGCCGCGCTCGTGGCCGTACTGGTGCTGATGCTGACCGATGACGTGGCGCGCCCGCAGGTGCTGTGGTCGGCGGGGGCGACGGGTCTGGTGCTGCTCGTCGCGGGGGCGCGGGAGCTGCGGGACCGGCGACGGGCCTGACGGGGCGGATCCGCGGCGGGCGTGTACGCAGGTGTTCACCTTGAGCCGAGTCCGAGAACCCGGTGCGGGGCGTCGCCGAGGCGGTCCGGACGGCGATGTGGCGGATCGCGCTCTTCCACGTCGGTTCGATGGCGGTCATCGTCACCCTTGTGCCGTGGGACGACCCGAAGGTCGCGACGCTGCTCGCGCCGGCTGCCATGGCCGCCGTCTTCCTGCTGATGCTGCGCCGGCCCGACACGCGTGACCAGCTGCTGGCGACCGGTGCGCTGACTGTCGTACTGGCGGTCATCGGTGTCGTACGCCAGCGCCGGGCCGCGGCCGTCAAGAACTGACGTCGGGGGCGCACGGCACGTTGAGGGAGAGCAGCGCGCCGCCCTCGTCCCCCAGCTGCACCTCGCTCACCGCCGCGTTGCGCAATTGCGGAAGGACCCGGCGGTAGGCGCCGAGCGGAATCGACAGCAGTTCGCACAGCACCAGCCGCAGCAGCGTGTTGTGTGCGACGACCAGTACCCGCTGCCCCGGATGGAAGTGTGCGATCCGGCGCAGGGCCGCCGTCCCCCGGGCCGCCGCCGTGCGCGGGTCCTCGGCCCCGGGGAAGGGATGGGTCACCGGGTCCGCGACATACGCCTCGGCCCAAGCCGGGTCCTCGGCGGCGAATTCGGCGAGGGTGCGCCCCTCCACCGCCCCGAAGTCGCACTCGCGCAGATCGTGTTCGCGCCCGGGTACGAGGCCGAGCGCCCGGCAGGCGGGTTCGGCGGTCTCGATGGCGCGGGAGACGGTCGACGTCCAGATCGCGGCGACCGGATGCCGGACCGCCCAGTCCGCCAGCTGCTCGGCCTGGCGGCGGCCCTCGTCGGTGAGTGCGACGTCGCTGACCCCGGCGTAGCGGTTCTGGGAGTGCCAGACGGTCTGTCCGTGCCGGGCGAGCAGCAGGGTCGTGGGGAAGATGGTCATCGGCTCTCCGTTCGGGCCCGGGCGTGGGCGGCGAGCGCCCCGGGCCGCCGGCCCCGCCGTTCCAGTTCGTCCACCAGCTTGAGGTACGGCGCGGTGTGGCGGGCAGTGCGCGCCGGGTACGGGCGCAGGACCTGCCGGATTCCGACCGTGTGGCCCGCCGCCGGCGGCTCGTGGTCGCGGGCCGAGGCGTCCAGTCGCGCCGGGACCTGCCCAGGGAAAGCGGCGGCCAGCGTCCCGCTGCCGCTGCCCGACGCTCCGCCGGGCAGCCAACTCCCTTCCGGGGCACGGTAGTTGCAAACCACACCGGTACGGTACCGGACCGGCGAGGCGGTGACGCCCTTGAGGACCGGGGTCGCACCGAGCACCGAATTCCGCGATCCGACGGGCGGCGCGCCGGAGGCGACACCCGAGGCGATCCGCGCCGCGCAGCCGCCCGTCACCCCGGCAGCGATGAACCTGCCCGCCGGCATGCCGGTCTCCTCGGCCCCGCTCGCCCGTCGCCGTACATCAGGCCGGCGGTGAGCCACCTGGCAGTGATCACGCGGGGCGGCCTGCAGCCTTGGACCGAAGGGCTGATCACACTCCCCCGTTCCTGCTGTTAGCCTGCTCTTGCATATAGATTGCAATAACAACAGGACAGCAGCTGGAGGGTTCGCCCCATGGCCACGTACACGCTCCCGGAACTCCCGTACGACTACGCGGCGCTCGAACCGGTCATCAACCCGCAGATCATCGAGCTCCACCACGACAAGCACCACGCCGCCTACGTCAAGGGCGCCAACGACACCCTGGAGCAGCTGGAGGAGGCACGGGACAAGGAGGCCTGGGGAGCCATCAACGGCCTGCAGAAGAACCTCGCGTTTCATCTCTCCGGCCACATCCTGCACTCGATCTACTGGCACAACATGAGCGGCGACGGCGGCGGCGAGCCCCTCGCGGCGGACGGTGTCGGCGACCTCGCGGACGCCATCACCGACTCCTTCGGCTCGTACGCGGGCTTCAAGTCCCAGCTGACGAAGGCCGCGGCCACCACGCAGGGTTCCGGCTGGGGGGTGCTGGCGCACGAGCCGCTCAGCGGCAGGCTGATCGTCGAGCAGGTCTACGACCACCAGGGCAACGTCGGCCAGGGATCCGTTCCGATCCTGGTCTTCGACGCCTGGGAGCACGCCTTCTACCTCCAGTACAAGAACCAGAAGGTCGACTTCATCGAGGCCATGTGGCGCGTCGTCAACTGGCAGGACGTGGCGAAGCGGTACGCGGCCGCCAAGGAGCGCGCCGACGTTCTGCTGCTCGCCCCCTGACCCGGGCGCACGGACGCCCTGCCTCGTGATCGTCTTCTCAACCTTCACCGGCAGGCGGTTGAACGGGGAGCCCCCGCGAGGACGTGACTCGCGGGGGCTCCCCCATTCCCGCATATTTAGCTTGTTTGCTAATTAGCCCATGTGCTAAACATCTGGCATGGCAACGACCGATGACGAGGCGAGCGCCTTCCGCGCCCTCGCCGATCCGACCAGGCGCCAGATCCTGGAGGACCTCCGAGGCGGCGAACTGGCGGCCGGGGAGATCGCGGCCCGGTTCGCGATCAGCGCACCGTCCATCTCCCGCCACCTCGGCGTACTGAAGGGCGCCGGACTGGTCACCGAGCGCCGCGACGGCAACCGCATCCTCTACTCGCTGGCCGAGGACCGGCTGGCGACCAGCATCGGACGGTTCCTGAGCTCCGTCTGCCCCGAGCAGATCGTCCTGCGCCACACCAAGTGGCGGTCCGCCACGCAAGAGGAAGGCGGCACATCATGATCCAGCCCCGACTCTCCAGCGTCATCGAGCGCCGCCTCCTGGTGAACTACCGGGTCACCCCGGACGCCGCCGCCCGCCTGCTGCCCGCCGGCCTGCGGCCCCAGTTGGTACGCGGCCACGCCGTCGCCGGTATCTGCCTCCTGCGCCTGGGCTCCGCACGCCCCACATGGGCGCCCCCGCCGGTGGGTCTGCGCAGCGAGAACGCCGCGCACCGCATCTCCGTCGAGTGGGACGGCCCGGACGGCGTCGAGACCGGCGTCTACATCACACGCCGCGACACCGACTCACGGATCAACTCCTGGGCGGGCGGGCGGATTTTCCCAGGTGAGCACGGTCGCGCCGACTTCACGGTGCACGAGACGCCCGAAGAGGTACGGGTCGCTCTCGCCACCCGGGACGGCGAGATCCGGGTCGACGTCACGGCCGAGGTCGCCGACGAACTGCGCGGCAGTGAACTCTTCACCGATCTCCTGGAGGCATCGGACTTCTTCCGCGCCGGGGCCAGGGGCCTGTCCCCGACGGCTTCAGGCCGCCGTCTCGACGCCATGGAACTGGAAACGGACGCGTGGCGGGTGGAAGCCGGGCGGGTCCGATCCGCGCGGTCGTCCTTCTTCGACGACCCGGACCGCTTCCCGCCCGGCACCGCGACCCTGGACAGCGTCCTGGTCATGCGCGACGTCACCGCCCGCTGGCGCCCGCTACCGACGAGGGCCACGGCCCGTCGCTGACGAGCAGTGTCCATCAGCCCGTCGTGCCCCTTGGCACCGACGGTCCGTACCGCGGTGGCACCCTGCGTCGGCCCGACTGCGACCGGTTCGGTGAACCGGCGCCCTCCCGGCACCTTGCGCCGAGGTCATGGCATTGCCCCCTCGGTATCGAGCGAGCCCTCGAGGAAACGCGAGCCCTTCGGGGTGAATGCGATGATGGCGCCATGAGTCCGGTCCCCGCCGACCCCACCGCTGTGCACCCCATGCCCGGACAGCCGCGTGTGGTCCTGCTGAAGCCCCTGGTGACGTCGGAGCTGATCGAGGTCGGCGCCTACTCGTACTACGACGACCCCGATGACGCGACCGCCTTCGAGACCCGCAATGTGCTGTATCACTACGGCCCGGAGAAGCTCGTCATCGGAAAGTTCTGCGCGCTCGGGACCGGGGTGCGGTTCCTCATGAACGGCGCCAACCACCGTATGGACGGCCCCTCCACGTTCCCGTTCCCCACCATGGGCGGCTCCTGGGCCGACCACTTCGACCTGCTGACCGGACTGCCGAACCGGGGCGACACCGTCGTCGGCAACGATGTCTGGTTCGGCTACGGCTCGACGGTCCTGCCAGGTGTACGGATCGGGCACGGCGCCGTCATCGGTGCCGGATCGGTCGTCGTCGGCGACGTCCCGGACTACGGCATCGTCGGTGGCAACCCGGCGCAGCTGATCCGTACCCGCTACGACGACGAGACCGTCACCCGGCTCCTCGCCGTCGCCTGGTGGGACTGGCCCATCGAGCTCATCACCCGGCACATCCGCACGATCATGTCCGGCAGCATCGACGCGCTCGAAGCGGCTGCCCGGGAGGGGACGTCATGACCATCACCGTTCAGGGACTGGCGTACTACCCCGTCAAGGGCTGCGGCGCTGTTCCGGTCGACCGGGCGGAGATCACCCGGACCGGCCTCGTGCACGACCGTACGTTCATGGTGGTGGACGCCGAGGACGGCGCGTTCCGCAGTCAGCGGACACACCCCGCGATGGCGGCGATCAGGGCCGAAGTCCTGCACGGCGGCGCCGTGTTGGCCCTCTCCGTGCCGGACCTGGAGCCCCTGGAGCTGGGCGTCGACCGGGACGGCCCGCGCCGTGCGGTCAGTATGTTCGACCGTCCGCTCGGCGAGGCGTGCGACCAGGGGGACGCGGTCGCCGAGTGGTTCTCGGAGGTGCTCGGTGCGAAGTCCCGGCTGGTACGGGCCGCGCCCGAGTTCGACCGCGACGGCTGGGGCGAGACCCCCGGCAAGGTCGCCTTCGCCGACGCCCATGCGGTGCTGGTCGCCTCCACCGCGTCGCTGGCCGGTCTCAACACCCGTATCGAGGCCCGTGGCGACGCGGCCGGCGTGCCGATGGACCGCTTCCGCCCGAACATCGTCCTGTCCGGCGCCGACGAGCCGCACTTCGAGGACCGGGTACGCCGGATGACCATCGGATCGGCCGAACTGGCGTACTCCGTGAGGGCGATGCGGTGCAACGTCCCGCTGGTGGACCAGTCGACCGGCCTCCGGGCGGGCCCGGAGCCGGTCCGGACCCTGGCGACGTACCGCCGCGAACCCGACTACGGCAACAAGGTCAGCTTCGGCGTGAAGAACGCGGTGATCCGCGAGGGTGTGGTGGCTGTCGGTGACGCGGTCGAGATCACGAGCCGGCTCGACGCGTGAACCCCGTCAGGCGAGCGAGTCGATCCAGCGTTCCAGCCGGCGCCCTTCGGCGGCCATCAGGTCGGGGTCCCGGAAGGTGTTGGTGAGCAGCGAGATCCCCTGGTAGGCGGCGATCAGGGCGACCGCGAGTTCACGGGAGTCACTGCGGCCCATCGCCCGGAACTGCTGCTCGACCCAGTCGAGCAGCACCTCAATGACCTTGGCGACCGACTGGTCGAGGCCGTCGGCCCGTTTGTCGAGTTCCGAGGCCATGGTCCCGGTGGGACAGCCGTACTGAGCCGTGAGCTCGCGCTGCTCGACCCAGCCGTTCAGGAGTGCCTTGAGCCGGTCCTGGGGCGCGGGAAGCTCGTCGAGCACGCCGATCATCGACCTCAGGCTCTGCGCATGCGCGTCGATCGCCGCCTCGACGAGCTGATCCTTGGTCTTGAAGTAGTAGTAGACGTTGCCCAACGGGACGTCGGCCGCTCGTGCGATGTCGGCGATCGTGGTCTGTTCGACACCTTGCTCGTGAAGTACCCGGGCCGCGGCGGCGGCCAGCCTTTCCCGCTTGCCCGGTGATTGCCGGACACCTTTTGAGTGAGTCACCTGACTAACTGTAGACGCGCGACGGGCGACCGGCTATCGTCACATCTAAGTCAGTCAACTAACTAACACATGGAGTACTCATGATCGTTGCAACGGGTGCGACCGGAAACGTCGGACGGGAACTCGTGCGGATCCTTGCCTCGGCCGGTGAGCAGGTGACGGCCGTCTCCCGGCGGCCTCCGGCGCAACTGCCCGACGGCGTACGGCACCAGCGGGCCGATCTCGCCGATCCGGAGAGCCTGCGCACCGCGCTGGACGGCGCCGACGCACTGTTCCTGCTCGTCGCGGGCGACGACCCGCAGGGCATCCTCGACATCGCAGCAGCGGGCGGGGTCCGGCGCGTCGTACTGCTCTCCTCCCAGGGGGTCGGGACGCGACCGGAGGCCTACCGTCACCCGGGAGCGTTCGAGGACGCCGTCCGCCGGACGGGCCTCGCATGGACGGTCCTGCGGTCCGGCGGCCTGAACTCCAACACCTTCGCGTGGGCCGAGTCGATCCGTACGCAGCGCACAGTCGCCGCACCCTTCGGCGACGTCGGGCTGCCCACCGTCGACCCGGCGGATGTCGCCGAGGTCGCGGCCGTGGTCCTGCGCGACGCCGGCCACGCGGGCCGTACGTACGAACTGACCGGGCCCGCGCCGGTCACCCAGCGGGAACGGGCCGAGGCGATCGGCGACGCGCTGGGCACTCCGGTCCGGTTCGTCGAGCAGACCCGCGAGGAGGCCCGCGCGCAGATGCTGCAGTTCATGCCCGCGCCGGTGGTGGAGGGCACGCTCGGCATCCTCGGCGAGCCACTGGCGGCGGAGCAGAAGGTCAGCCCCGACGTCGAACAGATCCTCGGCCGCGCGCCGCGCACCTTCGCCGACTGGGCCGCACGCGCCGCCGAGTCCTTCCGGTGAAACCACTGCCCGGCTCGGTGGAGGCATTCCTCGCCGAGCCCCTCCTCGCCACCTTGACCACCATGCGCCCCGACGGCTCGCCGCACGTGGTGCCCGTCCGCTTCACCTGGGACGGCGCCGCCGGCCTCGCCCGCGTCATGACGGTGGCCTCCTCGCGCAAAGCCAGGAACCTGGTCGCCGCACCGGGCGGCCGCGCCGTCCTCTGCCAGGCGGCGGGCTTTCGCTGGATCACGCTCGAAGGCGCCGCCGCGGTCCTTGCCGACCCGCTCCGCGTGGCCGAAGGGGTGTACCGCTACACCGCACGCTACGGGTCGCCGCCGCCCGAACCGCCGGACCGGATCGTGGTCGAGATCGCGGTGGACCGAATGATGAACCTCGACACCTGACAGGACCTGCCATGCCCGTACAGCCTGTACTCGACTCGACGATCTCCTACCGGGAATTCGGCACCGGCACGCCGATGGTCTTCCTGCACGGCAACCCCACCTCCTCCCACCTGTGGCGGAACGTTCTTCCGGCCATCGGTGCCCCGGGCCGCCTGCTGGCCCCGGACCTGATCGGGATGGGAGAGTCCGGCAAACCCGACATCGACTACACGTTCGCCGACCAGGCCCGTTACCTGGACGGCTGGTTCGAAGCGCTCGGTCTCGACGACGTGGTGCTGATCGGACACGACTGGGGCGGCGCACTCGGCTTCGACTGGGCCGCCCGGCATCCCGGACGCGTGCGCGGCATCGCGTTCACCGAGACCATCGTCAAGCCGATGTCCTGGCAGGAGTTCCCCGAAGGTGGTCGTCCGCTCTTCGAGGCGATGAAGACGCAAGGCGTGGGCGAGTCCATGATCCTCGACGACAACGCCTTCATCGAGCAGACGCTGCCCCAAACCGTCGCCACCCCTCTCGACCAGCGCGACGTGGACATATATCTGCGGCCGTATCCCACCAGGGAAAGCCGCCGTCCGTTGCTGCAGTGGCCGCGATCGATGCCGCTGGGCGGCGAACCCGCGGACGTCGTGGCCAGGATCGAGGCATACGACTCATGGTTGGCTACCAGCGCGGACGTGCCGAAACTGCTGCTCACCTTCGAACCCGGACCGGGAGCCATGACGAGCCCGGAGACCGTCGACTGGTGTGCGGCGAACATCGCCGGCCTCGAGATCGAGCACCACGACGTGGCCGCGGGACACCACAATCCCGAGGACCATCCACTCCTGATCGCCACAACCGTCGCAGCGTGGGCGGACCGCCACGAACTCCGCTGAACCGCCCGGCTGTTGCCCCTTCGGAGCCGATTGCCGGACCCGTCCGGACGCTGCGCCGGGTGGCCGGGCGGCTGCCGAAGCCCGCCCAGATGTACGCGTGACGCATCACGGTGCGGGTTCCGGACGGTGGGCCGGAACCCGCACCGGGTGGGTACGTCAGTCGAAGATCGGGCCCTGCGTCCGGGTCCGCTTGATCTCGTAGAAGCCGGGGATCGACGCCACCAGCAGCGTGCCGTCCCACAGCTTCGCCGCCTCCTCGCCCTTCGGGGCAGGGGTGACGACCGGGCCGAAGAAAGCGACCTGCTCGCCGTCGGAGCCCGGCACGGCGATGACCGGCGTGCCGACGTCCTGGCCGACCTTGTCGATGCCCTCCTGGTGGGAGGCGCGCAGCTCCGCGTCGTACGTGTCCGAGTCGGCGTACTCCGCGAGCTCGGCCGGCAGACCGACGTCTTCGAGCGCCGCCACGATCGCCTCACGGGTGGGGCCCTCGCCCTGGTTGTGGAAGCGGGTGCCGAGCGCGGTGTACAGCGGGCCGACGATGTCGTCGCCGTGCTTCTGCTGGGCGGCGACGACGACGCGGACCGGGCCCCAGGCCTTGGTCTCGAGCATGTCGCGGTACTCGTCGGGCAGCTCGTCGAGCCTGTTCTCGTTGAGGACGGCAAGGCTCATCACATGCCAGCGGACCTCGACGTCGCGGACCTTCTCCACCTCCAGCATCCAGCGGGAGGTCATCCACGCCCAGGGACAGAGCGGGTCGAACCAGAAATCGGCGGGCGTCTTGCCGTTCACCGTGGCGTTCTCAGACATGTCTCTCCTCAAGAGGCGATCGCACCTGTGCGCCAGAACACCGCCGAACGGCCCTGCCATTCCCGCGCGCCCCGGCCGGAAGGCACATGGGAGGATCAAACTGTTCGAACGTGACACAAAGGAGTGCACCAGTGCCCGGTCAAAACCTGTCCCGCGACGAAGCCCACGAGCGGGCCGAGCTGCTGACCGTCGACGGATACGACGTCGTGCTCGACCTGCGGTCCGCGATCGGTGATCCCGAGGGCGGCGGCGGGGACGGCGGGGACCGGCCGGCCGATCCCCGGACCTTCCGCTCGGTGACCACGATCCGGTTCCGCGCCGCGCGGGCGGGGGCGTCGACGTTCGCGGATCTGCTGGCGCCGAGCGTGACCTCGGTGACCCTGAACGGGCAGGCGCTCGACCCCGCCGTCGTCTTCGACGGGACGCGGGTGGCGCTGGACGGTCTGCCGGAGGGCGAGAACGTCCTCGTGGTCGACGCGCAGTGCGCGTACAGCCGTACGGGCGAGGGCATGCACCGGTTCGTCGACCCGGAGGACGGCGAGGTCTACCTCTACACGCAGTACGAGCCGGCCGACGCGCGGCGCGTCTTCGCGAACTTCGAGCAGCCCGACCTGAAGGCTCCCTTCCGCTTCGAGGTGACGGCGCCCGAGGGGTGGACGGTCTGGAGCAACGGGGCCGAGGAGTCCCGGGACGGCGGGGTCTGGCGGTTCGCCGAGACGAAGCCGATCTCGACGTACATCACGGCGGTCGTCGCCGGCCCGTACCACTATGTGACCGACTCGTACAGCCGTACCTTCGACGACGGCACGACGCTGGACATCCCGCTCGGCGCGCTCTGCCGCAAGGGACTCGCCCGGCACTTCGACGCGGACGATATCTTCCTCGTCACCAAGCAGGGCCTGGACTTCTTCCACGACAACTTCGACTACCCGTACCCGTTCGGGAAGTACGACCAGGCGTTCGTGCCCGAGTACAACCTCGGCGCGATGGAGAACCCGGGCTGCGTCACGTTCCGCGAGGAGTACATCTTCCGCGGCAAGGTGACGCAGGCGTCGTACGAGAGCCGCGCCAACGTCATCCTGCACGAGATGGCGCACATGTGGTTCGGCGACCTCGTCACCATGCAGTGGTGGGACGACCTGTGGCTGAAGGAGTCGTTCGCCGACTTCATGGGCGTCTTCGCCATGGTGGAGTCGACCCGCTTCAAGGACGGCTGGATCACCTTCGCCAACAACCGCAAGTCCTGGGCGTACCGCGCCGACCAGCTGCCGTCCACGCACCCGATCACGGCCGACATCCGTGACCTGGAGGACGCCAAGCTGAACTTCGACGGCATCACGTACGCCAAGGGTGCGTCGGTGCTGAAGCAACTGGTGGCGTACGCGGGACGGGACGCGTTCCTGGAGGGTGCCAGGCGCTACTTCAAGAAGCATGCGTACGGCAACACGCAGCTGGGCGACCTGCTGTCGGTGCTGGCCGAAACGTCCGGGCGGGACATGGTCACCTGGTCGCGGTCGTGGCTGCAGACGGCCGGCGTCAACTCGCTGACACCGGTGGTGACGTACGGCGCGGCGGACCGGATCACCGAGCTGGCGGTCCTCCAGGAGGCCGCCGACTCGCACCCCGAGCTGCGGCCGCACCGGGTCGCGGTCGGCCTGTACCGCCGTACGACCCGCGGCGACCTGGTGCGGTACGCGCGCGCCGAGGTGGATGTGGCGGGGCCGCGCACGGTGGTCGCCGCGCTGGCCGGCCTGGAGCGGCCCGAGCTGATCCTCGTCAACGACGACGACCTCACGTACTGCAAGGTCCGCTTCGACGAGGCGTCCCTCGCCACCCTGCGCGCGCACCTCGGGGACATCACCGACCCGCTGGCGCGGGCGCTGTGCTGGTCCGCGCTGTGGAACCTGACGCGTGACGGGCTGATGCCGGCCCAGGACTTCATCTCGCTCGTGCTGGCCTTCTCCGGCCAGGAGTCCGACATCGGCGTCCTGCAGATGCTGCATGCCTGGACCCGGACCGCTCTCGTCCACTACGCCGCCCCCGGGTGGCGTGAGGAGGGCGGACGGGCGCTGGCCGAGGGTGCGCTGCGGGAGCTGCGGATCGCCGAGCCGGGGAGCGAGCACCAGCTGGCGTGGGCGCGGTTCTTCGCGACGGTCGCGGACTCGGACGCGGACTTCCAGCTGCTGTCCTCACTGCTGGGGGAGTCCGCGCGGATCGACGGTCTGGAGGTCGACCAGGAGCTGCGGTGGGCGTTCCTGTCCGCGCTGGCCGCGCACGGGGTCGCCGGCGAGTCGGTGATCAATGCCGAACTGGCCCGGGACGACACGGCGTCCGGCAAGCGGCACCAGGTGCGGTGCCTGGCCTCGCGGCCGTCGGCTGCGGTCAAGGCGCAGGCGTGGGCGGCCGTGGTGGAGTCGGACGCGCTGTCCAACGCGCTGGTGGAGGCGACGATCGCGGGGTTCGGGCAGTCGTCGCAGCGGGAGTTGCTGGCGCCGTACGCGGCCCGGTACTTCGAAGCGATCGAACGGGTGTGGGCCGAGCGGTCGATCCAGATCGGGATGTCCGTGGTGAAGGGGCTGTTCCCGGCGCTGCAGGACGACCCGGCGACGCTGGCGGCGACGGACGCCTGGCTGGAGGCGCATGCGGATGCGGCACCGGCCTTGCGTCGGCTGGTGCTGGAGGCGCGGGACGATCTGGCACGGGCGCTGCGGGCGCAGGCGTGTGACGCGGGGGCGGGGGCCGGCCTCTGACGGGGCGCCCCGGGGCGAGCGCGGCAGCGTTGCCCTCAATCCCCGGACGGGCTTGATTTTCGGCCCGTCCGGGGCTGGGGCCGGCGGAATCGCCGGGCGGACCGGAGTGGCCCGCGTGGGCTGACGGGATGCACAATCCCCGGCGGGATCGCCCTTTTCGGTTGTCGAACGTGCGTACTTCAGGACGGCGTTGTCCTGAATTGTCGACGGGCGTGTAACAGGGGTTAGCCGCACCGCGGCCTGCGGCATACCCCGGAGCATGACCCAGAACACCCCTCTCTCCCCCTGTCACTTCCGCCTCCCCGTCGGCGAACGGCAACGCGTGCTGTCCGTCGAGCAGTTGAAGACACTCGGCGTGTCCCCCGCGCGGGCTGCCGCGCAGTGCCGGGCCGGTGGTCCGTGGCAGCAGCCGTTGCCCGGCGTGTATGTGCTGCACCCGGCGCCGCCCACCGGCGAGGAGCGCCTGCGGTCCGCCCTGCTGTACGTCGGGCGGCGGCGTACCGTCCCCGCGCAGGGCGGCGCGGCGCGGTCGACCGGGTACGGCGAGGCCATGGTCACCGGCCCGGCCGCGCTCGCCCTCCACGGGTTCTCCCTCGTACCGCCGATGAGTTCGCTCGACCGGATCGACGTGCTGGTGCCGCGCACCCGGCGGGTGCGGTCCGTCCGGTACGTGCACGTGGTGCGGACGACCGAACTGCCCTGCCCCGAGCAGCTCGCCGGCCTGCCGGTGGCCCCCGTGGCGCGGGCACTCGCGGACGCGGTCACCGGCCTCGGGGACACCGGCGCCGTACGGCTGCTGCTCACCGAGGCGGTCCGCGGCGGACACTGCGAACCCGCCGCGGTCGTACGTGAGCTGAGCCGCAGCAAGTTGCTGGACCGGCCCCACGTCGTGAACGCCGTCGACTCGCTGCTCGCCGAGGGGCGGGCGCTGGCGGAGAGCCGGCTGTACGAGATGGTGCGGACCTACGACCTGCCGGAGCCGCTCTGGAACGTGGACCTGCGACTGCCCGGCGGCCCGCACCTCGGTGGGGTGGACGCCTACTGGCCCGACCAGGCCGTCGCTGTCGAGCTCGACAGCCGGGCACCTCTGCACAGCACGCTCGACGACGACCGGCGCCAGGAGGAGCACGACGCCGAGTGGTCCGGCTACGCCGCCGAGCGGGAGCATCTGGAACGGCTCGGGGTCACCGTCGTCCACGTCGCACCGAGGAAGCTGCGCACCGCGGCGGAGCAGCAGGCGACCGTGGTGCGTACCGCGCTGATGGCGGCGGCCGACCGCGAACCCGCCGCGTATGTGGTCATCCTGCCCCGATGAAGGGCAGTTATCGACCCTTTCGTCCCTCGTGACGCATCGGCCCCAATGGCGGGAGTACGCCATGACCACATCTCGCCTCCCTCAACCCTCTACAAACCCAGGTCATTTGCGACAGGGTGAGCGGTCATCCGGTACCGAATTCCGGACTTTCTCTTTCACATACAGGGATGCTGATGACCTCCGAATCCCCCAGCTCCATATCCGGGGCGAGACGCGTGGCCCGAGTCGCGGCCGCTGCCGGTCTGGTGGCCGCACTGGCCACCTCCGGTGCCGCCCCGGTCTTCGCCGCCGACGCCCCGGCCACCACCACCCCCGTGAAGGCAGCCGCCGACAGCGACAAGCTCGGTGCGGCCGATGCCGATGCTCTGACCGAGGCGCAGGCCAAGGGCGAGAAGAACATCACCATGATGGTCGCCACCGCGCCCGGTGCGACCGAGCAGGTCGCCAAGCAGCTGGACGCCGTCAAGGGGGCCGTGCTGGGGCGTACGTACGACAAGCTCGGCTACGTCCGCGCGACCGTACCGACCTCGACCGCCGAGGCGACCATCAAGGCGGCCTCGAAGCTGACGTCCGTCGACGGCATCGATCTCAAGCAGGAGATCATGCTCGACGACCCGACGCCCTCGGGCGACCGGGCCGCCGGGGCGAGCACGACGTCCGCAGGCACCTACTCGGCGCCCAGCAGCAGGACGCCGGCGAAGAACCCGTACAACCCGTCCTTCGAGACGGGCGCGGTCGACTTCGTCCAGCAGCACCCGCAGGCCGACGGCCGCGGCGTGACCATCGGCATCCTGGACTCGGGTGTCGACCTCGGTCACCCGGCACTCCAGAAGACCACCACCGGCGAGCGCAAGATCGTCGACTGGGTGACCTCGACCGACCCGGTTTCCGACGGCGACTTGACCTGGCGGCGGATGAACACCGCGGTCTCCGGGCCGACGTTCACCTACAACGGCCGTACCTGGCAGGCTCCGGCCGGCTCGTACGACGTGAACATGTTCCGCGAGTCGGTCACCGCCGGCGGTGACGAGGCGGGCGACGTCAACCGGGACGGCGACACCACCGACGAGTGGGGCGTGCTCTACGACCCGGCCGCCGGGACCGTGCGCGTCGACCTGAACAACGACGGCGACTTCACCAACGACACCGCCATGAAGCCGTACAAGGACGGCTTCCAGGTCGGTTACTTCGGTACGGACAACCCGGCGACCGATGTCGTCGAGCGCGTCCCGTTCGTGGTGGAGACCCGCAAGGACGTCGTCTACAACGCGGCCGGCGCCAAGTCCGACTACGTCAACATCGGCGTCATCGAATCCGAGCACGGCACCCACGTCGCGGGCATCACCGCCGCGAACAGCCTGTTCGGCGGCAAGATGAACGGCGCCGCCCCCGGCGCCAAGCTCGTCTCCTCGCGCGCCTGCACCTGGTCCGGCGGCTGCACCAACATCGCGCTCACCGAGGGCATGACGGACCTCGTCGTGAACCGCCACGTCGACATCGTCAACATGTCGATCGGCGGCCTGCCGGCGCTGAACGACGGCAACAACGTGCGCGCTGCTATCTACAAGCGCCTCATCGACACCTACGGCGTCCAGCTGGTCATCTCGGCCGGCAACTCGGGCCCCGGCGTCAACACCATCGGTGACCCGGGCCTCGCGGACCATGTCATCTCCGTCGGCGCCACCATCTCCAAGGAGACCTGGGCGTCCAACTACGGCTCGGGGGTGGAGACGAAGTACAACATGATGCCGTTCTCCTCCCGCGGCCCGCGCGAGGACGGCGGCTTCACGCCGACGCTCTCCGCCCCGGGTGCGGCCATCAACTCCACCCAGACCTGGCTGCCCGGTTCGCCGGTCGCCGAGTCGGGTTACTCGCTCCCGGCCGGTTACTCGATGCTCCAGGGCACCTCGATGGCCTCCCCGCAGGCGACCGGCGCGGCCGCACTGCTCGTCTCGGCCGCCAAGCAGCAGCACATCGCGCTGAACCCGGCCGACCTGCGCACCGCGCTGACATCGACGGCCAAGCACATCCCGGGTATTCAGGCGTACGCCGAGGGCGCGGGTCTGATCAACATCCTCGGCGCCTGGGACGCGATCAAGGACGGCGCGACCGCCCACGATTACACCGTCCAGGCCCCGGTCGACACCGCGATCGACTACGCGCTGAAGACCCCGGGCTTCGGCACCGGCATCTACGACCGCGAGGGCGGCCTGCAGGCCGGCCAGCGCAAGACGTACGACGTCACCGTCACCCGCACCACGGGCCCGGCGACCCCCGTCAAGCACCGCCTGTCGCTCAAGAACAACGACGGCACCTTCCGCATCCTGGGCGAGGACACGGTCTGGCTGCCGCTGGGCAAGCCGGTCACCGTCAAGGTCCAGGCGCAGCCTTCCTCGGCAGGCACGCACAGCGCCATCGTCGAGGTCAATGACGCCCGCACGGTCGGCGTGGACCAGCAGATCCTGGCCACGGTCATCGTCTCCAAGCCGCTCGCCAAGCCGGCCTACACCTTCACGGCCTCCGGCTCGGTGCAGCGCAACAGCACCGAGTCGTACTTCGTGACGGTGCCCGCGGGCGCGAAGTCCCTGCAGGTCGCGATGGGCGGTCTCAAGGGCCTCAGCCAGACCCGGTTCATCGCGATCCACCCGTACGGTGTCCCGGTCGACGACACGGGGACGCCGAACTGCTACCCGAACTACAACCCGGCCAACACCTGCCGCCCCGACCTGCGCTCCTACGCGAACCCGCAGCCGGGCGTCTGGGAGATCGAGGTCGAGTCGCGGCGTACGTCACCGTACCTGGACAACCCGTACAAGCTGGATGTCTCGCTGCTCGGTGCCGCCTTCGACCCGGCCGTGCAGACCATCGCCTCGGCGAAGATCGGCACCCCGACCGCGGTGAACTGGAACGTCACCAACGGCTTCGCCGCCCTTGAGGGCAAGCTGAAGGGCGGCTCGCTCGGCTCGGCGAAGATCGACAAGCCGACCATCGGCCAGGACGACGTCAAGATCACCACGGTCACCATCGGTGAGGGCGTCGAGAACCTGGACGTCGCCATCGGCGGGGTCTCCGACAACGCCGCCGACCTGGACCTGTTCGTCTTCTACAACGGTGGGGCGACCCCGGTCGCCCAGTCCGCGGACGGCGACTCGGAAGAGGCGGTCAGCCTCAAGCACCCCGCCGCCGGTACCTACACCATCGAGGTCGACGGCTACTCGGTGCCGTCCGGGTCGACGACGTACAACTACCAGGACGTGTACTTCGCGCCGTCCCTCGGTTCGGTCAGCGTCGACGACTCGAAGGTCGTCTCCCTGGCCAACGGCGCTTCGGCGCCGGTCGGCGCCGATGTCACCGTCGCCGGTGCGGCACCCGAGGGCCGTGAGTTCTTCGGCAGGGTCCAGCTGCTGAACACGGCCGGCACTCCGGCAGGCACCGGCAGCGTCAAGATCGAGACGGTCACGCCGTAACCGCAGCATGCTGAATGTGTGATCCGTACGACAGTGGGGCGGGCGTTCCTGTGGACTCCCGCCCCACTGCTCTGTCCGGCCCGCGCCGGGACACTGTCCGTCTGCCGGACAATGGATTGGACAAGGAAGCCGTGGACAAACGCATCATGGAGCGGCAACCGTGCCAGTTCGTACGTTTGAAGGAGTCCCTGTGAAGGTCGGAATCGTCGGCGCCACCGGTCAGGTCGGCACAGTCATGCGCAGGATCCTGGCCGAGCGGAAATTCCCGACCGACCAGCTGCGGCTCTTCGCCTCCGCCCGCTCCGCAGGCTCCACGATCGAGTGGCAGGGCCGGCAGATCACCGTCGAGGACGCCTCCACCGCGGACTACACCGGTCTCGACATCGTGCTGTTCTCGGCCGGCGGCGCCACCTCGAAGGCCCTCGCCGAGAAGGTCGCCGCCCAGGGCGCCGTGGTGATCGACAACTCCTCCGCATGGCGCAAGGACCCCGAGGTCCCGCTCGTCGTCTCCGAGGTCAACGCGCACGCGATCAAGAACCGCCCCAAGGGCATCATCGCGAACCCGAACTGCACGACGATGGCCGCGATGCCCGTGCTGCGCCCGCTGCACGACGAGGCCGGTCTCGACGCACTGGTCGTCACCAGCTACCAGGCGGTCTCCGGCTCCGGTCTGGCCGGCGTCTCCGAGCTGCACGGACAGGCGTCCAAGGTGATCGCCGACGCCGACAAGCTCACCCACGACGGCGGCGCCGTCGAGTTCCCCGAGCCGGCCGTCTACAAGCGGCCCATCGCCTTCAACGTGCTGCCGCTGGCCGGTTCGATCGTCGACGACGGCTCCTTCGAGACCGACGAGGAGCAGAAGCTCCGCAACGAGTCCCGCAAGATCCTGGAGATCCCGGAGCTCAAGGTGTCCGGCACCTGCGTCCGGGTCCCGGTCTTCACCGGCCACTCGCTCCAGATCAACGCCCGCTTCGCCCGCCCGATCGGCGTGGAGCGCGCCTACGAGCTGCTCAAGGGTGCCGAGGGCGTCGAGCTCTCGGAGATCCCCACCCCGCTCCAGGCGGCCGGCCAGGACGTGTCGTACGTGGGCCGCATCCGGGCCGACGAGACCGTCGAGAACGGTCTGGCGCTCTTCGTCTCCGGCGACAACCTGCGCAAGGGCGCGGCGCTGAACGCCGTGCAGATCGCGGAGCTGGTCGCTGCCGAGCTGAACGGCTGACGCCCGTAAGCATGTGAAAGGGCGGCCACCGGTGCTCGGTGGCCGCCCTTTCGCATGCGCCGGAGAGCGTGTGCGGGCTCCGTCGTCCGCATGTGTTCAGAGCGCGAGGTGACGTCGCAGGGCGGCGTCGATCTCGGCCATGCGCGGGCGCGGGACGGTGCCGATCCGCTTCAGGACACGGTCCGGAGAGACTGCCCGGACCTGCTCGCACTGGACCTTCGAGTCCTTCAGCAGACGGCTCTCGTCAGCCCTGAGGAGGACCTGGAACGTGAGAACACGCGCGACGTTCGACGTCACCGGCACCACGGTGATCACACCTCGGCCGCTGAGCTCCGCCGACTGGTTGGCCGCGTTGTTGGACACGATCACAGCCGGCCTGACCTTGTTGGCCTCACTGCCTCTGGCCGGCTCCAGATCGACCAGATGGATATCGCCTCTACGCATCGGCGATTCCGTCCCCCACCGTGCGGTCCCAGAGCGCGGCGTCCTCGCTCGCGTCCCACTCCTCGAACGCCTCCGTGTACTCCGCCTCGAGTCCGGCGACACGCAGCAGCTCGATGGCGGCATGTATCACGGCGGACCGGGAATCCGCGTCGGTCTTCATGGCGTACTCGTCGACGAAGGCGACATCCTCCTGCGGCAAGCTCACACTGATCTTCATACCACAAATGCTACCGCAGTAGGCAAAGGGTGGCTACTCCGCTTCTTCCGGCGACCGGCGTGGAAGGATGACCGGAAACGTCACCATCGAAGGAGATGACCGCGTGCCTGGCACGAATCTGACCCGCGAAGAGGCACAAGAGCGGGCGCGCCTGCTGACCGTGGACGCGTACGAGATCGATCTCGACCTCTCCGGAGCGCAGGAGGGCGGCACCTACCGGTCCGTGACCACCGTCCGCTTCGACTCCGCCGAAGCCGGTGCGGAGACCTTCATCGACCTGGTCGCCCCGGCCGTGCACGAGGTCGAGCTGAACGGCAAGGCCCTGGACGTCGCGGCCGTCTTCCGCGACTCGCGGATCGCGCTGCCGCACCTGCACGCGGGCTCCAACGTGCTGCGGGTGGTCGCGGACTGCGCCTACACCAACACCGGCGAGGGTCTGCACCGGTTCGTCGACCAGGTCGACCAGCAGGCGTACCTGTACACGCAGTTCGAGGTCCCGGACGCGCGCCGGGTCTTCGCGAGCTTCGAGCAGCCCGACCTGAAGGCGACCTTCCAGTTCACCGTGAAGGCGCCGGCGGGCTGGACGGTCATCTCGAACTCCCCCACGCCGGAGCCCAAGGACGACATCTGGGTCTTCGAGCCGACGCCGCGCATCTCGACGTACATCACAGCCCTGATCGTCGGCCCGTACCACGCGGTACACAGCAGCTACGAGAAGGACGGCCAGTCCGTTCCGCTCGGCATCTACTGCCGCCCGTCGCTCGCCGAGTTCCTCGACGCGGACGCGATCTTCGACGTCACACGGCAGGGCTTCGACTGGTTCCAGGAGAAGTTC
Source organism: Streptomyces sp. NPDC002206 (assembly GCF_053593595.1). Lineage (NCBI taxonomy): Bacteria > Bacillati > Actinomycetota > Actinomycetes > Kitasatosporales > Streptomycetaceae > Streptomyces > Streptomyces sp. NPDC002206. Next base: position 294,872 of record NZ_JBSFCW010000008.1, on the reverse strand, counting down.
GACTACGCGTACCCGTTCGCCAAGTACGACCAGCTGTTCGTCCCGGAGTTCAACGCGGGCGCGATGGAGAACGCGGGCGCGGTCACCATCCGCGACCAGTACGTGTTCCGTTCGAAGGTGACGGACGCGGCGTACGAGACGCGCGCCGAGACGATCCTGCACGAGCTGGCCCACATGTGGTTCGGCGACCTCGTCACCATGGAGTGGTGGAACGACCTGTGGCTGAACGAGTCGTTCGCCACGTACACGTCGATCGCCTGCCAGGCGTACGCGGAGGGCTCGAAGTGGCCGCACTCGTGGACGACGTTCGCCAACTCCATGAAGACGTGGGCGTACCGCCAGGACCAGCTGCCGTCGACGCACCCGATCATGGCGGACATCCGTGACCTGGACGATGTCCTGGTCAACTTCGACGGCATCACGTACGCCAAGGGCGCCTCGGTCCTGAAGCAGCTCGTGGCGTACGTCGGCATGGACGAGTTCTTCAAGGGCGTCCAGGCGTACTTCAAGGCGCACGCGTTCGGGAACACCCGCCTGTCCGACCTGCTGGGCGCGCTGGAGGAGACCTCCGGCCGTGACCTGAAGACCTGGTCGAAGGCGTGGCTGGAGACGGCCGGCATCAACATCCTGCGCCCGGAGATCACCACCGACGGGAACGGTCACGTCACCTCGTTCACCGTCCTCCAGGAGGCCCCGGCGCTGCCCGCCGGTGCCAAGGGCGAGCCGACGCTGCGCCCGCACCGGATCGCGATCGGCTGCTACGACCTCGACGGGGCCGGAAAGCTGGTCCGCACGAACCGGATCGAGCTGGACGTCGACGGCGAGCGCACCGAGGTCCCGTTCCCGGCCGGCACCGCCCGCCCGGCGGTCGTCCTGCTCAACGACGACGACCTGTCGTACGCGAAGGTCCGGCTCGACGAGGAGTCGCTGCGGGTCGTCACCGAGCACCTCGGCGACTTCACCGAGTCGCTGCCGCGCGCCCTGTGCTGGGCCTCCGCCTGGGACATGACCCGCGACGGCGAACTGGCCACGCGCGACTACCTCTCGCTCGTGCTGTCCGGCATCGGCAAGGAGTCGGACATCGGCGTCGTCCAGTCGCTGCACCGCCAGGTGAAGCTGGCCCTGGACCTGTACGCGGCGCCGGAGTTCCGCGAGGCGGGCCTGACCCAGTGGACGGAGGCGACGCTCGCGCACCTGCGCGCCGCGGAGCCGGCCGGCGACCACCAGCTGGCCTGGGCCCGCGCCTTCGCGGCGACGGCCCGCACCCCTGTCCAGCTGGACCTGCTCCGGGCGCTGCTGGACGGCACGGAGACGGTCGAGGGTCTCGTCGTCGACACCGAGCTGCGCTGGGCGTTCGTGGAGCGGCTGGCCGCGGTCGGCCTGCTGGACGAGGACGAGATCGCCGCCGAGTACGAGCGCGACAAGACGGCCGCGGGCGAGCGTCACGCGGCGACGGCCCGCGCGGCGCGCCCGTCGGCCGACGCGAAGACGGAGGCCTGGGCCTCGGTCGTCGAGTCCGACAAGCTCCCGAACTCCCTCCAGGAGGCAGTCATCGGCGGATTCGTCCAGACCGACCAGCGCGAACTGCTGGCCCCGTACACCGAGAAGTTCTTCGCAGCGGTGAAGGATGTCTGGGACTCGCGGAGCCACGAGATGGCCCAGCAGATCGCCGTCGGCCTCTACCCGGCGCTCCAGGTCTCGCAGGACACCCTGGACGCAACGGACGCCTGGCTGGACTCGGCGGAGCCGAGCGCGGCACTGCGCCGGCTGGTCTCCGAGTCGCGGGCAGGCGTGGAGCGCGCGCTGAAGGCCCAGGCGGCGGACGCGGCCGCGGCGACCGCGTAGCGTCTGCCCACGAGCAGAGGGGTGCCCCGGACCGTCCGCACGGTCCGGGGCACCCCCGTTCCACAGCCGTTCGCCGGGTGGCGGCAACAGGGATTACGCGCTCGACTCCTCGTAGCGGGCCGCCAGTGCGGTGGCGCCCGGTTCCGTGAGTGTGCCGTGCAGGCGCATGCGGGCCACTCCGCCGTCCGGGAAGGCGTCGAGGCGGACGTGGGTGACCACTGCCTGGGCGTGGAGCGGGAAGCGGTGGAGGGTGTCGGGCTGGAGCCCGGTGCGGGGGATGATTTCGAACCATTCGCCCGTCTCGCCGTTGCGGCCCTGAAGGGCGGTCCAGCCGGCCGCATTGCCCTTGAGGCAGGCTGTGTCGATCTCGACCGCACGGACTGCCCCCTGGGCGACCAGGCGGAAGCGGACCCAGTCGTTCGTGTCGCGGACGCGGCGGCGGCGGTTCTCCCAGCCGTCGTCCATCTTGCGGGAGGTGCCGGGCAGGATGATCTGGGTCGGTGAGGAGTAGAAGCGGTCCGAGGCGTCCTCGTACACGCCGCCGTTGAGAACCGCGATCAGGTCGATCGTGCCGAGGGTCGCCAGCCAGGCGGGGTCGGGAACCACCTCGCCGTGGACGCGGAGGCGGGCGACGCCGCCGTCGGGGTGCTGGCAGAGGCGGATGTGGGTGTAGCGGCGGCCGCCGGTGATCTCGAAGCCGTTGGCGGCGTGGCCGCGCACGGGCGTCGGCGGGACGATCTCCTCCCACTTCACGTCGTCGGCAAGGAGCTCCGAGGGGCTGGGTGAGCCCTCGACCGATGTCGCCTGCATCGAGACGCGCTGTGGGTAGTTGCCGCGGAAGTGGGCGGTGTCGACGACGATGCCGCGGATGATGCCGGGGGCGCCGAGTCGGACGAGGGCCCAGTCGTGGTCCTCGGGGGCCGGGAAGGGGTGTGCGGCGTCGGAGCCGCGGCGGCGCCGGGTCTCCCAGCCGTCCATGATCTTGCCCTTGTGCCCGAAGTGCTCGGGGTCGAACACGGCGCGTTCACGGTTCAGCAGGTTCTCGCGCTCGGCGAAGAACTCGTCGTTCGCGGCGACCACGCCCGCGCCCAGGCGGCGGTCGGCGAGGTCCACCAGTTCGGCGAAGGGGAAGTCGCCGGTGCGGTAGTCGGCGTACGGGTCGCCCCCGCTGTACGGGGCCGCGTCATTGGCGTGGGGGTCGTTGTCCTTGGCAGGGTTCTCGTTCACGTCGGAGGTCATGTACGGAACTGTCGTACCGAATGACCTATCAGGTCCATCGAAAGTTTTCGCATGATTCTTTCAGTTCAGCTGAACGGTTCGCGCCGCACCGACCTGCTGAAGCACGGCCAGGACCCGGGCCACCGCCGGTCCGCCCTCCGCACCCTGCCGCACGGCGGCGACCACATGGCGCCGGGGCAGGTCCGCCCCCAGGACGCGCATCACCACACCGTTGCGGCGCTCCGCCGACGCCATCCGCGGGATCAGCGCGACACCCATGCCCGCTTCGACCATGGCGAGGATCGCGGTCCACCCGGAGGCGCTGTGCGCCTGCTCGGGTACGAATCCGGCGGCTTCGCACGCGGCCGTGGTGATCTCCGACCAGGGGCCCGAGCCGCCGAAGATCCACGGCTCGGCGGCGAGGTCGGCCAGCCGCAGCCCGGGGGCGTCCGCCAGCCGGTGTCCGGCGGGGAGGGCGACATCGAGCGGGTCGGCGAGCAGAGGGAGGAGGGTGAAGCGGGGGTCATGGGCGGTCGGCGCGTGCGCGGCGAGGGACAGCGCGAGATCGACGTCGCCGGCCGACAGGAGTTCGTACGCCTCCGCGGCCTCCGCCTCCCGTACCCGCAGGGACGGTCCGGGCCGGTCGTCGGCGCGCAGGAGCCGGACCGCCGGTACGACGAGGGCGGGCACGGCCGTCGGGAACGCCCCGACCCGCACCTCCCCCGCCTCGCCCCGCAGATACCCCGTCAACTCTGCGTCGGCACGTTCCAGTTGGGCGAAGACCGCTTCGGCGTGGCGGAGTACGAGATGTGCGGCGTCGGTGAGCCGGACCCGGCGGCCCTGGGCTTCCAGCAGGGGTACGCCGAGTTGCTTGGCCAGGTTGGAGAGCTGCTGGGACACCGCCGAGGGGGTCATCAGCAGCGACTCGGCCGTTGCCGTGACGGTCCCGCGCTCGCTCAGCACGCGCAGGATCCTGAGCTTCCTGATGTCCCACTCGGTCATGTCCGCACATTAGCCGCCGAGGCAGACCCGGCCCGTCCGGCCCCGGAACGCGGAGCAGGGCGCCTCGAAGTGCTCACGCACTTCGAGGCGCCCTGAGAAGCGCTGATGGAACTACGCGGGCCCGCCCCCGCGCAGCGGGAGGGTCAGGCCTGCTTCTTGGACTTGTCCAGGAGCATGACCAGGCCCACGATGATCACGAACAGGGCGATGGGCGCCACGACGTAGAGGCCGATCGTGTCCATCACGCTCAGGCCGGGGCCCGGGTCGTCACCGTCGTCACGGGTCAGCGCAAGCGCGGGGGACGACATGAGCAGCATCATCAGCGTCGTACCGGCCGCCACGGCGCCGGCGCGCATTGCGTTCTTCTTGTCCACGGTGCAAACGTAGCGAACGTCTAGGAGCGGCGCGCGCCCGGGGGTGCCGTACGGGGCGTCGACTGCTCTTTCGGGTGTCTGTCCACAGGCTTCAGTACCTCCATCAGATGGTGCAGACGCGGCGACGACGCAAGCTCCTCCAGGGTGACCGGGTGGCCTTCCGCATCCGCGACCGGCAGCCGCCAGTTGGGGTACTGGTCCCAGGTGCCGGGAAGATTCTGCGGACGGCGGTCGCCGACCGTGTCCGGGAGCCAGACGCCGACCATGCGGGCAGGGGTGCGCAGCAGGAAGCGGTGGACGGCGCGGACCGCCCCCTCCTCGTCGCCCTCCCCCTCCGGCAGCATGCCGAGCCGGGCGAGCAGGCCGAGCCACGTGGCGGTGTCGGCGGCGTCCTCGGCCTGTTCCTGCTCCAGGGTGCGGGTGAGCAGTCCCAGGCGGTGGCGGAGTGACACATGGTCGCCGGTCAGCCGGGCGGCGGTGGACGGCAGGTCGTGGGTGGTGGCGGTGGCGAGGCAGCCTTCCCGCCAGCGCTCCGGGGGCAGCGGGCGGCCGGTGCCCGTCCAGTCGCGCTCGAACCAGAGCACGGAGGTGCCGAGCACTCCGCGCCGGGCGAGCGCCTCGCGTACGCCCGGTTCGACCGTGCCGAGGTCCTCCCCTATGACGACCGCACCGGCCCGGTGCGCCTCCAGGACGAGGACGGCGAGCATCGCCTCGGCGTCATGGCTCACGTACGTGCCGTCGGTGGGCGGTCTTCCCTCGGGGACCCACCAGAGCCGGAACAGGCCCATGACGTGGTCGATGCGCAGGGCGCCGGCGTGGGCGAGGAGGCCGCGCAGCAGCCCGCGGTACAGGGCGTAGCCGGACGCGGCAAGGACGTCGGGGCGCCACGGCGGCAGCCCCCAGTCCTGACCGCGCGCGTTGAAGGCGTCCGGGGGCGCGCCGACCGACATGCCGTGCGCGAAGGCGTCCTGCTGGGCCCAGGCGTCGGCGCCGCCGGGGTGCACGCCGACGGCGAGGTCGTGGACGATGCCGACGGCCATCCCGGCGTCCCGCGCGACGCTCTGGGCGGCGGCGAGCTGGTTGTCGGTCAGCCAGGCGAGCCGGCAGTGGAAGTCGACCCGGTCGAGCAGCTCGGCACGCGCGCGGGCGACCTGCGGGGAGCGGGGGTCGCGCAGTGCGGACGGCCAGGCGTGCCAGTCGGAGCCGTGCACCTCCGCGAGGGCACACCACACGGCGTGGTCCTCCAGCGCCTGCCCCTGGGTGGCGAGGAAGTCGCAGTACGCGGCACGCCGGCCGGGGGTCAGCGGCACCTCCTGTACGAGCTCGAGAGCCTGACGCTTGAGGTCCCAGACGGCGTCCCGGTCGATCAGGGCGCCCTTGTTCAGCACGGTGTCGCTCAGTGTTTCGGCGCTCTGCCGCAGGTCGGCGAGGGCGGCCCGGTCCTGTACGTGCGCGTATTCCGGGATCGACTCGACGTGCAGATGGACGGGGTCGGGGAAGCGGCGCGAGGACGGGCGGTACGGCGACGGGTCGGTGGGTGTACCCGGCACGGCGGCGTGCAGCGGGTTGACCTGGACGAACCCGGCGCCGAGGGTCCGCCCCGACCAGGCGGCGAGATCGGCGAGGTCACCGAGGTCGCCCATGCCCCAGGAGCGGCCGGAGAGCAGGGAGTAGAGCTGGACGAGGAAGCCGTGGATGCGCCGTGGCGGCTGGGGCACCCGGGCCGGGGCGACGATCAGGGTGGTGGTCACGGTCCGGCCGTCCTGGGCACGGACGGTCAACCGGTGCACCCCGAGCGGGGGTTCGGTCCACCAGGCGGGGGTCGGGGCGGGTGCACCGGGAGCGGAATCGGTACTGCCGGTTCCGGTGGCCGTCCCGACGGGGGCCGTCCCAAGGGGGGCCGCTTCGAGGGCTTTGGCGGAGCCCGCTCCGGAGACCGTGTCGGCGGCGACACCGACGACCGTGCCGGCCGTCGCCGAAACGGCCGGATCCGGTCGCCCGCTCGGCACCCGCATCCGTGGCGGGGGAGGCGAACCGGCCGCGTCCCCGGGCTCGATCTCCAGCGTGGTACCGGGCCGCAGCGCGGTCAGGGCGGCCGGCAGCGGCTCCCCGGTCCACACCACCAGCGTGGGCGGGAGCAGCCGGGAGGCGGCCACCGACTCGGCGGCGGCAAGCGATTCCTGCACCGCTTCAGGGGTGGCGGCGTTCACGCCCAGCGCGGCGAGCACGGCGATGACCGTGTCGTCGGGGACGGACACCGTGACGTCCGCGGACGGTGCGTAGGAGGTGGCGACGCCGTGCAGTGCGGCGAGCCGGGACAAGCCCATTCAGACTCCTGGGGACTCCGTGCCCCGCGCAGCGCCGGGGGCGGTCGGCTCGCTGGTCAGTGGGGCGATGACGGCGAGCGGCGGCTCGCTGGTCAGAGGTGTGGCATCGGCGAGCGGCGGCTCGCTCGTCAGGGGTATGGCATCGGCGAACGCGGGCTCGCCGGTCGACGGTGCGGGGTCCGGCACCTGTTTGGACAGGGCGGAGAGCAGAAGCTGCGCGGCAGCGGACATGGCGGCCTCCTGGCCGTGGAGAACTGGACACAGCAGGCCTACCCAGCGGACACCGCCGCAGACATAGGCGTTACGACAACGATTTCGACGTGCTCCGGGTCACATTCCCTTCCCCAGCGGCCAGTTACCCGCAAGACGTCCGCCGTATTCGGCCATTCGACGACATCTCTGCTGCAGCCGGCCGGTCGCCCCCGGCGCCCCGCCCCATCCGCCACAACGGGCATATGCGGCACAACGGCCACACACATTGACACCCTCACGCGTGGGGTGGTGGGCTCGGAGCCCATCGGTGGGAGCGAGGGAGTGCGGCATGCGGCTCAGGCACAGAAAGCACGCGACGGCCGTCGCTGTCGCCGTGCTCGGCGGACTGCTCTCCACCGGGACCCCGGCCGCCTTCGCCGCGCCGTCGGACCCCGGCTCCCCCGCCGTCACCACACCCGACCGTACGGACGAGGGCGCGCTGCCCACCGTGTGGCCGCGGCCACAGACCATCAAGGCGTCCGGGGCGGCCGTACCGCTCCCCAACGAGGTGACCCTCGTCGCCGACGCGCACGCCGATCCGTACGCCGTCGACGCCGCCAGGCAGGTGCTGCGCGACGCGGGCGTGCGGACCGTGCACGAGGCGCTGCCGGGACGCGGGCCGGTCATCCGGCTCGGCGGCGACGGCGCGCAGGACGCCCTGCGCACGCTGCGCGCCCCCGAGCGCGCCGATCTGCCGTCCGGCGGCTACCGGATCGCGGTCGGCACGGTCGCGGGCCGCTCCACCGTCGCCCTGGACGGTGTCGGCGACGACGGCCTGTTCCACGCCGTGCAGACGCTGCGCCAGCTGGTCCGGAACGGGAGCGTCGCCGGGGTCACCGTGCGGGACTGGCCGGGCACCGCCGTACGCGGAATGACCGAGGGGTTCTACGGGCAGCCGTGGACCCGCGAGGAGCGGCTCGCGCAGATCGACTTCATGGGGCGCACGAAGCAGAACCGGTACCTCTACGCGGCGGGTGACGACCCGTACCGGCAGGCCCGCTGGCGTGATCCGTACCCCGCCGAGCGGCGCGCCGACTTCCGGGCACTGGCCGAACGGGCCCGCGCCCGGCACGTGACCCTCGGCTGGGCGGTCGCCCCGGGCCAGGCCATGTGCATGTCCTCCGACGGCGATGTGAGGGCGCTGACCCGGAAGATCGACGCGATGTGGGCGCTGGGCGTGCGCGTCTTCCAGCTCCAGTTCCAGGACGTCAGCTACAGCGAATGGCACTGCGACAACGACGCCGCCACGTTCGGCAGCGGCCCGGAGGCGGCGGCGAGGGCGCAGGCCCGGGTCGCGAGCGAGGTCGCCCGGCATCTCGCGCAGCGGCATCCGGGCTCGGAGCCGCTGTCGGTGATGCCGACGGAGTTCTACCAAAACGGGGCCACGGACTACCGGACCGCGCTCGCCAAGGAGCTGGACGACCGGGTGCAGATCGCCTGGACCGGGGTCGGCGTCGTACCGCGGACCATCACCGGACGGGAACTGGCCGGTGCACGCGCCACGTTCCGGCATCCGCTCGTCACGATGGACAACTACCCGGTCAACGACTACGCGCAGGACCGTATCTTCCTCGGCCCGTACACCGGCCGGGACCCTGCGGTCGCGATGGGCTCGGCGGCGCTGCTCGCCAATGCGATGGAGCAGCCGTCCGCGTCCCGCATCCCGCTGTTCACCGCAGCCGACTTCGCCTGGAACCCGAAGGGTTACCTGCCGCAGGAGTCCTGGCAGGCGGCGATCGACGATCTGGCGGGCGATGACGCGGAGGCCCGGGAGTCGCTGCGTGCGCTGGCCCGGAACAGTGCGACGTCCGTGCTGGGCGGCGACGAGTCGGCGTATCTGCAGCCGCTTTTCGCCGCGTTCTGGAAGTCCCGTACGACGGCGAATACGACGGCGCAGGCGGACGCGGCGCGCGAGCTACGGGCCGCCTTCACGGTGATGCGCCAGGCACCGCAGCGGCTGAAGGGCCCGGCGGACGGGCGGCTCGACGACGAAGTACGGCCGTGGACCGAGCAGTTGGCCCGGTACGGCCGGGCGGGCGAGCTCGCCGTCGACCTGCTGCAGGCCCAGGCGCGCGGCGACGGCGCGGCCGCATGGAAGGCGTCGCTGGCGCTGGAGCCGCTGCGGAAGGCCACCGGGGCGAGCAGTGCGACGGTCGGCAAGGGTGTCCTCGGTCCGTTCCTGGACCGGGTGCGCAAGGAGGCCGACGCGTGGACCGGCGCGGACCGGGACGCCGGCACGGTGACCGAGACCCCGGGCAGCTATACGGTCCGGCTGGAACGGGCCCGCCCGATGGAGGCCGTGACCGCGATGACCGTTCCCGGGGTGGGGGCGGACGCGACGCTGCAGGCCCATGTGCCGGGCGAGGGCTGGCGCAGCCTCGGCCCGGTGTCGCGGACCGGCTGGACCCAGACCGCGGCCGAGGGCCTCAGAACCGACGCGATCCGGCTGATCTGGCCCACGGGCTCCTTGGCGACGGCCCCGGGCGCGAGCGCGGACACGCTGCCGCCGATCGTCTCCGGAACCGTCATGGCATCCGAAGCCCCCCGGGTGCGCGCCCTCGTGCCGTGGTTCGGCGACGAACCCGCCGCCTGGCTCGATCTCGTACGCGGCGAGACCGACGCGGAGATCGGCGGCAGGCCGCAGCGGGTCCAGGCGCGGCTCGCCGCCCGCCGCCCCGCCGCGGTGCGCGGCGCACTCACCGCGAAGGCTCCGAAGGGCATCAAGGTGTCCGTCCCCGGCCGGACGACGGTACCGCGCGGCTCCCGTACCGACGTCCCGGTGGAGATCACGGTCCCGGCGAACACGCCGGCCGGCGAGTACGAGGTGCCCTTCAGATTCGGTGACGAGGAGAGCACCCTCACCGTCCGGGCCTACCCGCGCACCGCCGGCCCCGATCTGGTCCGCACCGCCACCGCCTCCTCGTCCGGCGACGAGACCCCGGACTTCCCGGCCGCGGCCGCCTCGGACGGCGATCCCACCACCCGCTGGTCGTCCCCGGCCGAGGACGGCGCCTGGTGGCAGGCGGAGTTGGCGGAGCCCGCCAGGATCGGCCAGGTGGTGCTGCAGTGGCAGGACGCGTACGCCTCCCGCTACCGCGTACAGGTCTCCGCGGACGGCCGCACCTGGCGTACGGCGGCGACCGTCCGGGACGGCAAGGGCGGCCGCGAGTCCGTCCGGATGGACGCGAAGGACACCCGCTTCCTCAGGATTCAGGGCGACGGCCGGGGCACCGAGTTCGGCTACTCGCTCTGGTCGGTGGAGGCGTACGCCGTCGCGGAGTAACCGCGCACATCCGGCACGAACTCCCCTGAAACACGAGTGGTTCACCACTCCTGCGGTAGTTGCCCACCGTCAAGTATTCACTCAGTACATATACCGAGTATATAGTCCGCCTCATGAGCACCCGCCATGTCCTTCTGGGACTGCTCGCCGGAGGTTCCAGCCACGGCTACGACCTCAAACGGCGGTACGACGAACGCTTTCCGCAGGCCCGCCCACTGGCCTACGGGCAGGTCTACACCACCCTGCAACGCCTGGTACGTGACGGTCTGGCCGCCGTCGAAGGCACCGATTCCGACGGTGGCCCCGAGCGCACCCTCTACCGCTCCACGGACGAAGGGTCACGCGAACTCGCCAGGTGGGCCGACGAGGTCACCCCGCCGGCACCTTTCGTGACGAACGAGATCTTCGCCAAGGTCGTCGTCTCGATCCTGGTCGCGGCTGCCGCCGGCGGCAGCGACCGCACGTCCGACGCAGCCGCGTATCTCCAGGCCCAGCGTGCCGCCCACATGGCGCGCATGCGCGAACTGACCGAACTCAAGACAACGCCGGGCACCGACCTCAGCACGGTGCTCTCCGCCGACTACGCCCTCGCCCATCTGGACGCCGACGTGCGGTGGATGACCACCACAGCGACCCGTCTCGCCACCCTGACCGCGGAGGTCGACACAGCATGAGTACGCAACCCGAGCAGCCCTCCCGGGCGACAGCGCCCCTGCTCACGGCCACAGGCCTGAAGAAGTCGTACGGGAGGGCCGCCCAGGCGCTGCGCGGCGCGTCGGTCGACCTCCACGCAGGTGAGATTCTCGCCGTCACCGGCGCCAGCGGCAGCGGAAAGTCCACGCTGCTGCACTGCCTGGCCGGGATCGTCCGTCCCGACGAGGGTTCGGTCTCGTACGGACAGGAGCGGCTCGACCGGATGCCCGAGGCGCGCCTCAGCGAGCTGCGGCGCACCGACTTCGGCGTGGTGTTCCAGTTCGGGCAGCTGATCCCCGAGCTCACCGCGCTCGACAACGTGGCGCTGCCGCTGCTGCTCGCGGGGACCGCCCGCGCCGAGGCGCAGAGTCGGGCGGACGAGTGGCTGGAGCGCTTCGGCGTGCGCGGACAGGCCGGTCTGCGGCCCGGCGAGCTGAGTGGTGGCCAGAGTCAACGGGTAGCACTGGCACGGGCGTTGGTGACAGGGCCGAAGGCCGTCTTCGCGGACGAGCCGACCGGCGCGCTCGACTCGCTCGCCGGGGAGCAGGTGATGACCGCTCTGGTGCACGCCGCCCGCGAGTCCGGCATCGCGGTGCTGTTGATCACACATGACGCACAGATCGCGGCGTACGCGGACCGGGAGGTGTGGCTGCGGGACGGGGCCGTCCACTCCGGCACGGCGCAGTTCACCGCCCAGGAGGTCGCTCACCATGAAGGCTGACGCCCGCATCGCCTGGATCCTGACGCGCGGCTCCGACCGCCGTGAGTGGTGGCGGATCTCGCTCACCGCGGTGGGCGCCCTGCTCGCCACGGGCTTCGCCCTCGCGGCGATCACAGTCGCCGCCGTCTCGGGGCAGGTCTCGATCCCGTACGGGCACGGCCTGCTGAACCAGCCCGGCCAGCGCGCCGGTGTGGTGGTCACGCTGCTGCTCCTGCTCGTCCCTGTGCTCGGTTTCCTCGGCCAGTGCGCCCGCATCGGCGCCGTGCACCGCGACCGGCGGATGGCCGGGCTGCGGCTCGCCGGGGCGTCACCCGCGCAGGTGCGGCGCATCGCCGCGCTGGAGTCCGCGTTGGCGTGCCTGGCGGGATCGGTCGGCGGATTCGTCGTCTTCGCCGCGGTTCTCGCCGGCTCCGGTCGTACGCCGCCGCCCCTGGCCTGGGTAGCCTTCGTGGTGGTCGTTCTCGTCGTGCCGGTGGTCGCGGCGCTGGTGAGCACGCTCGCACTGCGCCGGGTGGTCGCCTCGCCGCTCGGCTGGGTACGCCGGGTACGGCCGGAGCGCGGACACCGGACGTTGCTCGCGCTCCTGATTCCGACGGTGCTGATCGCCGCGGCGGCCTTCCTCCTCGTCCTCCGGGGCAGCGGCCTCGACGCGGCGTCGTTCCCGCTGCTGGTGTTCGCGGTGGTGTTCCTCACCGGAGCGGGTGCGGTCTGGGCGGCCGGGGCCTCGGCCGCCTTCATGGGCCGACGGCTGACGGTCCGTGCGAAGAGTCCCGCCGTGCTGATCGCCGCGGGCCGCCTCAAGGACGACCCGTGGGCCGCCGCGCGTACCCATGCCGCACTGCTGATGGTGACCGTCGTCGGGGTGGGTTTCGTGGGGGTACGGGAAGTGCTGCTCGCCGAGTTGCGCGGGCGCGACCACTTGGCGGAGGACCTCGATTTCTACACCACCGGTATCGATCTCGCCGGGGCCGCCGTCCTGGTGGCCCTGGTCATCAGCCTCTTCGGCCTCGCCGTGGGCACCGCGGAGTCCCTTGCCACTCGCCGCAGAGGGCTCGCCACCCAGGCCGCGGCCGGAGTACCGCACGCGGTGCTGGCCAGGACCCTCCTTTTGGAGACCGCGCTCCCGCTGGCCCCCGCGGTCCTGCTCGCGGGCATCGGCGGCATGGCGGTGCACCTCGCGTACGCCGCCGTCGTCGCACCCGGCTCCGTGCCCTCGATGCTCCCGCTGCTCGTACCCGTGGTGGTGTACGCCGGCTGCCTGCTGGCCGCGGCGACATCACTGCCGCTGCTGCGGCGCGCGGCGCACCCCGCGGAGCTGCGTTTCACGTAGCGCGCGGCGCTCCGGGGATCCGCACCCCCTGGAGACGCAGAAGCCCGGATCGTCAGGCTGAAATGCCATCGATCCGGGCCATTGCGTCGTCCGCGCCGAACGGTTGCAGGTACGGAAGCCATCGCGGGTCCCGGTGGCCCGTCCCGATGATGCGCCACGCGAGGCCGGTCGGCGGGGCGGGCTGTTGGTGCAGCCGCCAGCCGAGCTCCGGCAGATGGCGGTCGGCCTTGACGTGGTTGCAGCGGCGGCAGGCCGCCACCACGTTGTCCCAGGCGTGCTGGCCACCACGGCTGCGTGGAATGACATGGTCGACGCTGGTCGCGGCGGCGCCGCAGTACATGCAGCGGCCGCCGTCCCTGGCGAAGAGCGCCCGGCGGGTGAGTGGAACGGGCCCCCGGTAGGGGACCCGTACGAACCGCTTCAGGCGGACGACGCTGGGTGCCGGTACAGCACGGGTGGCACTGTGCATGAAGGCGCCGGACTCCTCGAGGCAGATGGCCTTGTTCTCGAGGACGAGGACGAGCGCGCGGCGGAGCGGTACGACGCCGAGCGGCTCGTACGACGCATTGAGAACCAGGACATGCGGCACGGTGGATGCCTCCTTGTACGCCGGCGGCGCGTGGCTCGCGCCGGGACGATCCGATCTCAGTCTCTCCTCCTGCCTGGTGGAAGCGCCACCACGTGCGAGTAACGGGCCGGAAGGATTTTCCCCGGCCCGCTGTCGCGCGCACCGCCCGAAGACCCCGGATCAGGCGCTTCGGGGCCGCCGCCGCGGCGGCCCCGGCCCGGTGTGCGATCGGCCACACCCGGCCCGGCGCCCTGATTCGGCTCCGGCCCCCACACCTTCTGTATCCCCGGTCCGAACGGGTCTCTCCCCTCCGTCACGGCAACGGAGCACTCCGGATGCCCCGTTAGTGTGGTTGGTCAGCCCTCGCTCATATGGAGGTTCCGCCGTGTCCCTGTCCGCGCTGTTGGCCGCTGCCCCGTCACCCGAGCCGGGCGGCTCGCTGGACGAAGCTGCCAAGCAGGCCGGCGATGCCGCGGGCTGGGTGGAGGAGAACTGGTCCACCTGGCTGAACACCGGTCTGCGCATCGTTCTCATCGCGGCGATCGCGATCGTGTTGCGCATCGCGATCCGTCGTGCCCTCAGCAAGCTCATCGAGCGGATGAACCGCAGCGCCCAGGCCGTCGAAGGCACCGCGCTCGGCGGGCTGCTGGTCAATGCGGAACGGCGCCGTCAGCGCTCCGAGGCCATCGGGTCCGTCCTCCGGTCGGTCGCCTCTTTCCTGATCCTCGGTACGGCCGGCCTGATGATCCTGGGCGCGTTCCAGATCGATCTGGCCCCGCTGCTCGCCTCCGCCGGTGTCGCCGGTGTGGCGCTCGGCTTCGGGGCGCGCAACCTCGTCACCGACTTCCTCTCCGGCGTCTTCATGATTCTGGAGGACCAGTACGGCGTCGGCGACACCATCGACGCGGGTGTCGCCTCCGGCGAGGTCATCGAGGTCGGGCTGCGGGTCACCAAGCTGCGCGGTGACAATGGTGAGATCTGGTACGTCCGCAACGGCGAGGTGAAGCGGATCGGCAACCTCAGCCAGGGCTGGTCGACCGCCGGGGTCGATGTGCAGGTGCGCCCCACGGAGGATCTCGACCGGGTACGTACGGTGATCACCGAGGCCGCCACGACGATGGCCAAGGAGGACCCGTGGAGCGAGCGCCTGTGGGGTCCGGTGGAGGTCCTCGGCCTGGACTCCGTGCTCCTCGACTCGATGACGGTCCGGGTGACGGCCAAGACGATGCCGGGCAAGTCCCTGGGCGTGGAGCGCGAGCTGCGCTGGCGGATCAAGGTCGCCTTCGACGAGGCGGGCATCCGGATGGTCGGCGGCGTACTGGCGCAGCCGGACGAGCCGTCGGCGGCGGACCCGACGGCCGCAATGGCCGCCCCGTCGGCGTACGCGTCGACGACGTCGCCGCAGTCGCTGGCCACGTCACCGATCACCCCGCCGCAGGGCAAGTAGGCCCACGGATCCAAGGGCGTCCGGCCCGGCCCTCAAGGAGCCGCGCCGGGCGCCCTTCGGCGTGAATGCGGCTTGACCGGGCCGCGCACCTTGGCATGAATGCGGCTTGACCGACCCTCCAGGTAACGCTTTGGTTGCCGGCGAAGCCCTGCCCATTGACGGGTCGGTGACGTGCGTCATACCGTCCTCTCATCGAATAGGAAAGTTTCCTAACAGAGGGCAGGTGCTCATGGCCGGAACAACACCGGGTACCCCCCGCGTCCTGCGGGCCATGAACGACCGGGCCGCCCTCGACCTGCTGCTGGAGCACGGCCCCCTCTCCCGGACCAGGATCGGCAAGCTGACGGGCCTCTCCAAACCCACCGCCTCGCAGTTGCTGGCCCGACTGGAGGCGGCCGGTCTGGTCGTCGCCACCGGCACCGTCGCGGGACGGCCGGGGCCCAACGCCCAGCTGTACGCGGTCAACGCCCGGGCCGCCCATGTCGCCGGACTCGATGTGAACGCCCAGCGGATCGTCGCCGCCGTCGCCGATGTGACCGGTGAGACGGTCGGCGAGTTCGAGCTGCGCACCCCCGGCCGGCGCGCCGACAGCGTGGTGCGGCAGGTGACCGAGGCGCTGGACGGCGCGGTCAAGGACGCCGGACTCACCCGCGCCGAGGTGCACCGGGTGGTCATCGGCACACCGGGCGCCTTCGACCCCGGCACCGGACGGCTGCGGTACGCCTCCCACCTGCCGGGCTGGCACTCCCCCACACTGCTCGACGAGCTGGCCGCGTTCCTGCCGATGCCGGTCGAGTACGAGAACGATGTGAACCTCGTCGCCGTGGCCGAGCAGCGGCGCGGCGCGGCCCGCGGACACGACGACTTCGTCCTGCTGTGGAACGAGGAGGGGCTCGGCGCCGCCCTCGTCATCAACGGGCGGCTGCACCGCGGCTTCACCGGCGGCGCCGGTGAGGTCGGCTTCCTGCCGGTGCCCGGCGCCCCGCTGGTCCGCCAGGTCACCAAGGCGAACTCGGGCGGCTTCCAGGAACTGGCGGGCGCGCAGGTGCTGTCCCGGCTGGCCGGGCAGCTCGGCATAGACGACGAGCTGAGCCGCGCGGACGGCACCCACCATGAGGTCGCGGCCGGTCTGATCGCCCGGGCCGCCGAGGCCGCGGAGCGCGGCGAGAACGGCCCGTACCTCCGGCTCCTCGATCTGTTCGCCACCGGGCTCGCGACCGGTCTGGCCTCCATGGTGGCCGTGCTCGACCCCGAACTCGTGGTGCTCTCGGGCGAGTTGATCACGGTCGGCGGCGAACCGTTGCGCGAGCGGGTGCAGGCGGAACTCGCCGAGCTGGCGGCCTCCCGGCCCCGGCTGATCGCCGGCGCCGTGACCCAGCGGCCCGTACTGCGCGGGGCGCTGGAGAGCGCCCTCGCCACGACCCGCGACGAAGTCTTCGACACCTCACGCTGATCCCCTGCCACGGCCGTCCCCACGCGGACCCGCACCTTCACAGACCCGCACGTTCGCAGACCCAGCCTCTTCCCCGTCCCAACCCATCGGGAGACACTGCCATGTCCGGAAACCGCCGGAAGACGGCCGCCGCGCTCGCCGCGACCGCCGCGATATCCCTCTTCGCCTCTGCCTGTACCGGTCAGAGCGGCAACGGCGCCAGTGATGATCCGTCCAAGGAGACGACCATCAATTTCTGGCACGGCTGGAGTGCCCCGAGCGAGGTCAAGGCCATTCAGGCCACCGTCGACTCCTTCGAGAAGGCGCACCCGAACATCCATGTGAAGGTCGTCGGCAACATGACCGACGACAAGATCAACCAGGCTCTGCGGGCGGGCGGTTCCAAGGCACCTGACGTGGTGTCCTCGTTCACCACGAACAATGTGGGCAAATTCTGCTCGTCCAAGGCCTTCGTCGATCTGAACTCCTTCCTGAAGAAGGACGGGATCGACCCCGACAGGACGTTCCCGAAGGCGATGAACGAGTACACCCAGTACAACGGGGTGCGCTGCACGCTGCCGCTGCTCGGTGACGCGTACGGGCTGTACTACAACAAGGACGCGTTCAAGGCCGCCGGGATCACCGCCCCGCCGAAGACCTGGTCGGAGTTGGCCGAGGACGCCAAGAAGCTGACGAAGACCAAGGGTGACTCGTACGAGCAGCTCGGCTTCATGCCGAACTACCACGGCTACGAGTCGACGACCGAGCACTACCTCGGCGGCTGGAACCCGACGTACTTCGATGCCGACGGCACGTCGAACATCGCCAAGGACCCGGCCTTCGCATCCATGCTCACCACGCAGAAGAAGCTGGTCGACGACCTGGGCGGCTACGCGAAGCTGGAGAAGTACCGCACCTCGTTCGGTGACGAGTGGGGCGCCAAACACCCGTTCCACACCGGCCAGGTGGCCATGCAGCTGGACGGTGAGTGGCGGCTCGGCATGGCCGAGGACACCAAGCCGAAGTTCGAGATCGGGGTGGCCCCGATGCCCGTCGCCGACGACGAGGCCGACACGTACGGCAAGGGCTACCTGACCGGCACCATCGCCGGTATCGCGTCCACCTCCACCAAGCAGAACGCGGCGTGGGAGCTGGTGAAGTTCATGACGACCGACACCGACGCGGTGGTCGCCTTCGCCAACGCCATTCACAATGTGCCGTCGACGTTGGCGGCCCTGAAGTCGCCGAAGCTGAAGTACGACCCGCGGTTCAAGACCTTCCTGGACATCGCCGCGAACCCCCACAGCACCACCACCCCGCCCTCGGTGAACGGCGGCGCGTACCTGGTGTCCCTGCAGAACCTCGGATTCGACATCGAGAAGGGCAAGCAGACGGACATCAGGGCGGGTCTGGAGAAGACCGCCAAGGAAATCGACGCAGCCGTCGCACAGGCGAAGTAGCACCGCGATGAGCACGTACACACTCCGTTCGAAGCGCCGCCGTGCGGCGCTTCGAACGGCGGCCTTCATGTCGCCGTGGCTGATCGGGTTCTGCGTCTTCTTCGCCTACCCGCTGATCTCCACGCTCTATTTCTCCTTCACCCACTACGACGGTTTCGCGGCCCCTGAGTTCAACGGGCTGAAGAACTGGTCGTACGTCTTCAACGACTACCCGCTGTTCTGGCCCGCCCTGCGGAACACCCTGTGGCTGGTCGTGGTGATGGTCAGCTGCCGGGTCGTCTTCGGTCTCGGCGTCGGCCTGCTGATCACCAGGATCAAGACGGGTACGGGTGTCTTCCGCACCCTGTTCTACCTGCCGTATCTGGCCCCGCCGGTCGCGGCGACCCTGGGTTTCGTCTTCCTGCTCAACCCGGGGACGGGGCCGGTCAATTCGATCCTCGGCGATCTGGGGCTGCCCACGCCGGGCTGGTTCACCGACGCCGCCTGGTCCAAGCCGGCCCTGACCGCGCTCGCGGTGTGGGGGGTGGGCGACCTGATGGTGATCTTCATGGCCGCGCTGCTCGACGTACCGAAGGAGCAGTACGAGGCGGCGGAGCTGGACGGGGCGACCTCGTTCCAGCGGTTCCGCTTCGTCACGCTGCCGAACATCTCGCCGATCGTGATGTTCGCCGTGGTCACCGGGATCATCCAGACGATGCAGTACTACACCCAGCCACTCGTGGCGGGGAAGGTCGCCTCGGGTGTGATGGGTGGCTCCGGGCAGCAGTTCGAACCGGGTTATCCCGACAAGTCGACACTGACGCTTCCGCAGCTCGTCTACAACCTCGGCTTCCAGCGTTTCGACTACGGGTCCGCCTGTGTGGTCGCGCTCGTTCTCTTCGTACTCGCCATGGCGTTCACCGCACTGCTGATGCGGCGCCGCAGCGGGCTGATCCAGGCAGGTGAGTGACGTGGCGCAGGCTCTCGACACCTTCAAGGCCACCGACCCGTCCGCCGGGCCGGTCACCCCGGCCGAGCGCGTCGCACGCCGCAAGGCACTCCTGAACTGGATCGCCGTGCACGCGCTCGGCGTCGCGGCCGCGCTCTTCTTCGTGCTGCCCTTCGTCTTCCTGTTCCTCACCTCGCTGATGAGCGATCAGCAGGCGCTGACCCGCGATCTGTGGCCGCACCCCTTCGAGTGGAGCAACTACCGCAGGGTGTTCGACACCCCGGGCTTCCTGACCTGGTGGAAGAACACCCTGCTGTACGCGGGGCTCGGCACCGTCCTCACGGTCGTGTCGTCGCTGCCCGTGGCGTACGCGCTCGCCAAGTTCCGCTTCCGCGGCCGGCAGCTGTCGCTGATGCTCGTCATCTCGATGATGATGCTGCCGCCGCAGGTCGTCGTCATCCCGATGTATCTGTTCTGGGCGAAGCAGCTGGACATGTCCGGGACACTCTGGCCGCTGATCATCCCGATGGCCTTCGGTGACGCGTTCTCCATCTTCCTGCTGCGGCAGTTCCTGCTGACCATCCCGAACGAGTACCTCGACGCGGCGAAGGTCGACGGCTGCGGCGAACTGCGCACCCTGCTGAAGGTCGTGGTGCCGATGGCCAGGCCGGGCATCGCCGCCGTCGCGCTGTTCCAGTTCTTCTACGCCTGGAACGACTACTTCGGGCCGCAGATCTACGCCTCCGAGAACCCGGCCGCCTGGACGCTCAGTTACGGACTGGAGTCCTTCAAGGGCGCGCACCACACCGACTGGAACCTGACCATGGCCGCGACCGTACTGGTCATGGCCCCCGTGATCCTCGTCTTCTTCTTCGCTCAGAAGGCTTTCGTCGAGGGCGTCACACTGACCGGAGTAAAGGGCTGACCTATGAAGCTCGCAGTAGTTGGTGGCGGGTCCACCTACACACCTGAACTGATCGACGGCTTCGCCCGGCTGCGGGACACGCTGCCCGTCGAGGAGCTCGTGCTCGTCGACCCGGCGGCCGACCGCCTCGAACTCGTCGGCGGCCTCGCCCGGCGGATCTTCGCCAAGCAGGGCCACCCGGGCCGCATCGTCACCACCTCGGACGTCGACGCGGGCGTCGCCGACGCCGACGCGGTCCTGCTCCAGCTGCGCGTCGGCGGCCAGGCCGCCCGCAACCAGGACGAGACCTGGCCACTGGAGTGCGGCTGCATCGGCCAGGAGACCACCGGGGCCGGCGGTCTTGCCAAGGCGCTGCGCACCGTCCCGGTCGTCCTCGACATCGCCGAGCGGGTCCGCCGTACCAACCCCGACGCCTGGATCATCGACTTCACCAACCCGGTCGGCATCGTGACCCGGGCGCTGCTCCAGGCCGGGCACAAGGCCGTCGGTCTGTGCAACGTGGCGATCGGATTCCAACGGAAGTTCGCCGCGCTGCTCGACGTCACCCCCGGCGAGGTGCACCTGGACCATGTCGGGCTCAACCACCTGACGTGGGAGCTCGGGGTCCGGCTCGGCGGCCCGGACGGCGAGAACGTGCTGCCGAAGCTGCTCGCCGAGCACGGCGACTCGATCGCCGACGGTCTGCACATGCCCCGGGCGATCGTCGACCGGCTCGGCGTCGTCCCCTCGTACTACCTGCGGTACTTCTACGCGCACGACGAGGTCGTACGGGAGCTCGGCACCAAGCCGTCCCGGGCGGCCGAGGTCGCCGCGATGGAGAAGGAACTCCTCGCCATGTACGGCGACCCGGCACTGGACGAGAAGCCCGCGCTGCTCGCCCGACGCGGCGGCGCGTTCTACTCGGAGGCGGCCGTGGACCTGGCGTCCTCACTGTTGGGCTCGGGCGGCTCCGCGGTGCAGGTGGTCAATACGTACAACAAGGGGACGCTGCCGTTCCTGCCGGAGGACGCCGTGATCGAGGTGCAGGCCCGGGTCGACGGCACGGGCGCGACGCCACTCGCCGTTCCCGAGCTGGATCCGCTGTACACCGGTCTGATCTCCCATGTGACGGCGTACGAGGACCTCGCCCTGGAAGCGGCACTGCGCGGGGGCCGGGACCGGGTCTTCAAGGCACTGCTCGCCCACCCGCTGATCGGCCAGTTCGAGTATGCCGAGGCACTCACCGACAAGCTGATCGCGCACAACCGGGAGCACCTGGCGTGGGCGTGAACGCTGCGGTCCTCGCCATCGACGCGGGGAACAGCAAGACCGATGTGGCACTGATCGGACCGGACGGAACGGTGCTGAGCACGGCCCGCGGGGGCGGCTTCCAGCCGCAGGCCGTCTCCGTCGCGGCGGCAGTGGACGTCCTCGGCGCGACGCTCGACGAGGCACTGGCGAAAGCACGTGGGACCGGCGGCCCCGTCGACTCCGTCGGCCATGTGTCGGCCTGTCTCGCCAATGCCGATCTCCCGTTCGAGGAGCGGGAGTTGACCGAGGCACTGCGGGCCCGTGGCTGGGGCGGCACGGTCGAGGTCCGCAATGACACCTTCGCGATCCTGCGCGCGGGCGTCGACGAGCCCCGGGGCGTGGCCGTCGTCTGCGGTGCGGGGATCAACTGTGTCGGCATGGTGCCGGACGGGCGGACCGCTCGCTTCCCCGCGATCGGCCGGATCTCCGGTGACTGGGGCGGCGGTTCGGGTCTCGCCGAGGAGGCCATGTGGTTCGCCTCGCGGGCCGAGGACGGGCGCGGTGAGCCGACGGAGCTGGCCCGCACGCTCCCCGCCCACTTCGGGCTCGACTCGATGTACGCGCTGATCGAGGCGGTGCATCTGGGGCACATCGAGTTCGAGCGCCGGCACGAGCTGACGCCGGTGCTGTTCGCGACCGGGGCTGCCGGGGACCCGGTGGCGCGTGCTCTGGTGCACCGGCTCGCGGAGGAGGTCGTCGCGATGGCGTCGGTCGCGCTGACCCGCCTCGAGCTGCTGGACGAGGAGGCACCGGTGGTGCTGGGCGGCAGTGTGCTGGCGGCCCGTCACCCGCAGTTGGACGACGCGATCGCCGAACTCCTCGCGGTACGCGCCCCGAAGGCGGTGATCCGGTTGGTGGCGGAGCCGCCGGTGCTGGGCGCCGGGCTGCTGGGCCTGGATCGCACGGGGGCGGCACCGGAGGTGCACAACAGGCTCCGTGCACAGTACGGCTGACGCATCGGGAACATCGGGAACGCGGACGGGCGTCCTGTGGCCATCGTGCTGCGGGACGCCCCTTGCGTACGGGAACCGATCAGTTGTCCCGAACGTGTTCATGGATGGGGAGATCGGTCCGCTTCGGGGACTGCGCCGCCGATCGTCTTGATCGACGGCGCCGTCCTTGATCGAATGCGTGTGCATCCGTGGCCCGGTGCAGGATCCAGGTGTTCCTGGTGTGGATGTCAGTCCCTGCGGCCATACTTCTGGCCGGGCACCAGTCCCCCGATCGGCCGGGGGGCGGGCCACCGTCAGCGACCGAGGGGGAGGTCACGTGACATACCCGCCGAATGTACGCACGGCGCCGGAGCACGCGTCGGCCCAGCCGCCCGCGCCCGTACCTGTGCCGGTACCCGCGCCGCGTCGCAGCGCCTGGTCCGAGTCGACGGCGCGGCTGAAAACTGCGGCGACGACCGAACCGGGCAGGCTCCAGATCATCGGGGCCGCGCTGGCGGTGCTCGTCATTGCGTTCGGGGCCGTGACGGCGTTCGAGATCTCCGGCCGGTCGGCCGCCGCCGACGACGTGGTGAGCCGCAGCCAGCCGCTGAGCGCCGAGGCGGCGAACATCTACCGTTCGCTGGCCGATGCCGACACCGCGGCGGCCGGCGGATTCCTCGCGGGGGCGCAGGAGCCGCGCGATGTCCACGAGCGGTACGAGAAGGACATCAAGGACGCGTCCAGGCTGCTGGTGAAGGCGGCGTCCACCACGGACGCGTCGTCGCCGTCGGGCCAGGAGATCACCAAGCTCAACGAGGAACTCCCCCGGTACACCGGCCTGATCGAGCGGGCCCGCGCCAACAACCGGCAGGGGCTGCCTCTGGGCGGCGCCTATCTCCGGTACGCGAACCAGAAGATGTCCACCGAGCTGCTGCCGGCCGCCGAGCGGCTGTACACGGCGGAGACCGGCCGGCTCGACCAGGACTACGACTCCGCGAGAGCGTGGCCGTTCCTCTCGCTGGGTCTCGGTGTCGTGGCGCTGGGTTCGCTGTTCTGGGCGCAGCGGCGCAACTACCGCAGGACGAACCGGGTCTTCAACCATGGACTGCTCGCCGCGACCGCCGCGTCGACGGTACTGCTGCTGTGGCTGGGCGTGGGGCACACGGTCGCGCGGTCCGAACTGCAGGACGCCAATGTGCACGGGCAGCAGTCCCTCGATGTGCTCAATCACGCGCGGATCAACTCGCTGAAGGCGCGCGCCAATGAGAACCTCACCCTCGTCGCCCGCGGCGCCGTGCTGACCGCGGACGGCAAGAACGACAAGTACGAGACCGACTACACCACGGGCATGAAGGCCCTCCGCGAAGAGCTGGGGACGGCCAGGAAGCTCGCCGACGACTCCCAGGGGAGCGGGCCGGTGGCGGATGCCATCAGCGGTGTCTCCGAGTGGCAGGGCCGCCACCGGACCGCCCGCACGACCGACGACAACGGCGACTACGAGGGCGCCCTGAAGCAGATCATCGGGCCCAGGAACTCCACGGGGGAGTCCTTCAACCGGGTGGACGAGGCGCTGGAGAAGGCACTCGCCCATGAGCAGGGCGAGTTCACCCGGGCCGCCGAGGACGGGCGCGGGGCGCTGGGCGGGCTGCCGATCGGGGCGGCCGCTCTCGCCGTACTGGCCGCGGTCGCCGCGATCGTCGGGGTCAACCGCAGACTGTCGGAGTACCGGTGAGAGGGGGAACGATGACCAGGACCAGTTCCACCCGGGGCAGGCTGCGCGGCTGGGGCGGGGTGACGGGGATGGCCGTGGCCTGTGCGGTGACGGCGTCGCTCACCCTGCTGCCGCTCTCGCACGGCGGCTCCGGGCCGTTCGGCGTCGGTGTCTCCGGGCCGGGTACGGCCACGGCGGTGCCGGCCAGCGCCGGCGACTGCACGGACCCGGAGGCGAGCCTGCAGCCCTCGAGCGCCGACGGGCCGGGCATCGCGAAGATCAAGGAGCGCGGGAAGCTGATCGCCGGCGTCGACCAGAACAGCTTCCGCTGGGGCTACCGCAACCCGGAGACCGGGAAGCTCGAAGGGTTCGACATCGATCTGGTGCGGGCCATCGCAAAGAACATCCTGGGCGACCCGGACAAGGTGATCTTCCGGGCCATCCCCACCAACCAGCGCATCGCCGCCCTGGAGAACGACAAGGTCGACGTCGTCGTCCGGACGATGACGATCAACTGCAGTCGGCTGGACCAGGTCTCGTTCTCCACGGCCTACTTCCAGGCCGGTCAGCAGGTCCTCGCGCCGAAGAACTCGCCGATCACGGGGTACGACAAGTCCCTGGCCGGCAAGCGGGTCTGCACCGCCGAGGGTTCCACCGCGTACGAGGCGCTGGAGAAGCAGTCGTTCGGCGCCAAGTTCAAGGACCGGCACGACGGCACCGAGGCGGACGAGGACCAGCTCACCGTCCCCAACCAGCTGGACTGCCTGGTCCGGCTGCAGATGGGCGAGGTCGACGCGGTGGTCACCGACAACGCGCTGGCGGCGGGCCAGGCCGCCCAGGACCCGGCCGTCGTCCTCAAGGGCGACAAGCCGTTCACCACCGAGTACTACGGCGTGGCCACGAAGCACGGCGCGAACGACCTGGTGGCCCGGGTCAATCAGGTGCTGGTCGACTACCGCCAGGGAGGCGCCGACAGCCCCTGGATGGTGTCCTACCGGAAGTGGCTGGCGAGCGGACTGCCCGGGATATCGGCGCCGCCTGCGCCCAAGTACCGGAGCAACTAGTCCTTGATCCTGCCGGGCCCGGCCCGGCAGGGAGAGCAGAGAGGTGATCGATGGGCGTCGCGGGCCCCTTCCCCGGCTATGCGGGGAAGCCCCCCGGCCCGGTCCTGGACCGGGACGAGGCGGACCGTGCGCTGGCCCGGCTCGGTGCGGAGCACGAGGCGATCGAGACCTCGCTCCTCGCCCTGCAGGACCATGCCGGCCGCCGGCTCCTGGAGGGCGCCGATCTGACCGGTGTCACCAAGGAGCGCTGGGCCACCACCGAGCAGTCGATCACGCTGCTGTGGGGGTATTTCGACGCCTACGCCGCAGCGATCGAGGAGGCCCGTGAGATCCGGGCCAGGCGGCGCTCCCCCAACCGTGACGACCTGCTGGCGCTGACCGAGCTGCTGCGCGGCCAGAGCGTCACGCTGGCGTCCACCGCCACCCGCCCCGATCCGTCGATCACCGGCCCGGCCAAGCTCTCCGAGCGGTTCTCGCTGGAGGAGCTGGTCGCCCGGATGAACGATCTGTACGCGCGCTCGCTGGACATGGTCGTCGCCTCCGACTCCGTATGGTCCGCGCTGCCCGCCCGGATAGATCTGCTCGCCGCCGAGCTGCGCCGTACGCGTTCGCTGGCGCACTCCGTCGGCGTACGGCCCGGGGAGCATCCGGCGGGCGACGACCTGGAGTCGATCACCCATGAGCTGACCACACTGCGGGTGCAGGTGATCTCCGATCCGCTGGCGTTCTGGCTGCCGGGCCCCGGCAGCGCGGCACCCGGCGGCGGCCGTCCGGACACGACGCGCTACGACCGGGCGGCCCGCGCCCTGGACGACGTGCGCCGGGAGATCGAGGCGGTCCTTGCGGTACGGCAGGACGCCGAGCAGCGCCTCGTCCAGCTGCGCGACATCCTCTCCCGCGCCGACCGCACGCTGGCCGAGGCCCGGTCGGCGCGCGGCGAGGTGCTGGCGAAGATCGCCGCCTCCGAGGTGCCCGCGGTCAGTGGCCCGCCGACGGTCCTCCAGGAGCGGCTGGCCGCCGCGTCGGAGTACCGCAGGCACGCCCAATGGCACCGGCTCTCACCGCTGCTGGAGTCCCTGGAGCGGGAGGCCGAGGACGAACTGCTGCGCGCCCGCGAGTCGCTGACGGCGGTCACCGCGCCGTTGGCGGTCCGGGCGGAGCTGCGCGGCCGGCTGGACGCGTACAAGGCGAAGGTCGCCCGGCACGGCCTGGCGGAGGACCCGGTACTGATCGAGCGGTACGACGCGGCGCGCCGCATGCTGTGGAGCGCGCCGTGCGATCTGCGGGTCGCCGCGCAGGCGGTGCTGCGCTACCAGGAGGCGGTGGCGGAGCTGCTGAACCCGCGCCGGCCGTTCGCACCGGAGGACCGGCGATGAGCAGGCGTACGAGTACGGGCAGGGTGAACGGGCCACTGCTGCGGCGGGGCGAACAGGGGGACAGACCATGAGTACGCAGTGCCAGCGCCCCGCGTGCGAGGGCAATTACGAGGACATGGGCGGCGGTGAGCTGTACTGCGACACCTGCGGTCTGGCTCCGGTCGTCTCCCCGACGGGGATGGTGAGCTCGCCGCCCACCGGCATCGCGGCCGGCGGCGCGAGTGGCAAAGGCAGCAACAGCAGTTCGGCACGGAGCGGCTCGCGGGCGTCGTCCCGGGCCTCCTCGCGCTCCTCGGCCCGCTCGTCGACCTCCCGGCGTTCGGTGTCGGGGCGGCTGTCGCGCTCCCTGTCGGGCAGCGCCACGTCCCGGTCGGTGTCGGTGCGCTCCTCCGGTACGTCGACGGGGGCATCCGGGCGCAACCGGCTGGGCGCGGGCCTGGTGCAGGTGCCGGACGTGCCGCGCCCCGATCCGCGCTCCGCGGTGATGGAGAACCCGGAGGTGCCGGAGCGGAAACGGTTCTGTTCGCGCTCCGACTGCGGGGCCCCAGTGGGCCGGTCCCGTGGTGAACGGCCGGGCCGGACCGAGGGGTTCTGCACCAAGTGCGGCCACCCGTACTCCTTCGTACCGAAGCTGCACGGCGGCGACATCGTGCACGGCCAGTACGAGGTGGCGGGATGTCTGGCGCACGGCGGGCTCGGCTGGGTCTATCTCGCGGTGGACCGTGCGGTCTCGGACCGCTGGGTGGTCCTCAAGGGCCTGCTGGACACCGGTGACCAGGACGCCATGGCGGCCGCGATCTCGGAGCGCCGTTTCCTCGCCGAGATCGAGCACTCCAACATCGTCCGGATCTACAACTTCGTCGAGCATCTCGACCAGCGCACCGGCTCGCTCGACGGCTACATCGTGATGGAGTACGTCGGCGGCAAGGCGCTCAAGGAGATCGCGAACGAGCGCCGTACCCCGTCCGGGAAGCGGGATCCGCTGCCGGTCGAGCAGGCCTGCGCGTACGGCATCGAGGCGCTGGAAGCGCTCGGCCATCTGCACAGCCGCAATCTGCTGTACTGCGACTTCAAGGTCGACAACGCGATCCAGACCGAGGACCAGCTCAAGCTGATCGACATGGGCGCGGTGCGCAGGATGGACGACGAGGAGTCGGCCATCTACGGCACGGTGGGCTATCAGGCGCCGGAGGTCGCGGAGGTCGGCCCCTCGGTCGCCTCCGATCTGTACACGGTCGCGCGGACGCTCGCGGTGCTCACCTTCGACTTCCAGGGGTACACGAACGTCTTCGTGGACTCGCTGCCGGACCCGGACAACATCGAGGTGTTCCGGACGTACGAGTCGTTCTACCGGCTGCTGGTGCGGGCCACGGATCCGGATCCGGCAAGACGGTTCGCCTCGGCGTCGGAGATGGCGGAGCAGCTGACGGGGGTGTTGCGGGAGGTCGTGGCGTTGCAGACGGGGCGGCCGCGACCGGCGCTCTCGACGCTGTTCGGCACGGAACTGCGGGTCACGGACACGCAGTTGTTCGCCGAGCTGACGGACGATGTGTCGCGGCTCGGGGTACGGACGGAGCCGGCCGGACGGCGCAGGGGGAAGGACCGGAGTCCGGTTGCGGCGTTCGGCGGGGTTCCGGTTGCCTCGCCGGCGGCGGTCGGGCATGTGGCGCCCGGTGCGCCGCCGTTCATTCCCGGGCAGTCGGCTCCGGGGGCCGCACCGCTGTCGGCGTCCGCCACGCACGTACGGGGTGGCAACGGCGCCGCCGTCCCGTACGCACAGACGCAGGCGGCCATTCCGGCGCCCCGGGTCGCGCCCGCACCGGTCGCACCGGTCGTCCCCGGGGCCCTGCCGGGCGCCTCCGCTCCGGGCGTGCCACGGCTGGCCGGGCTCGACGCGCGGGCCACCTCGCTCGCGCTGCCCGTACCGCGGGTGGACGCGAACGACCCCAACGCGGGCTTCCTCGCCGGGCTGATGGCGTCTGCACCCGCCGAACTGATTGCCGCATTGCAGGCCGTACCCGCCGCCTCGCTGGAGACCCGGCTTCGGGAGCTGCGCGCCCGCCTGGAGATGAACGAACCGGGCGCCGCCGGACAGACCCTGACCGGTCTGGAGGCGCAGCACCCGGACGACTGGCGGGTCGTCTGGTACCGCGGGATCGCCTCGCTGGTGACGGGTGACAACGAGACCGCCGCGCTGTCGTTCGACGCGGTCTACGACGCGTTCCCGGGTGAGCCCGCTCCCAAGCTGGCGCTGGGCATCTGCGCGGAGCTCCTCGACCAGCTGGACAACGCCGCCGAGTACTACCGCCTGGTGTGGACGACCGATCCGAGCTTCGTCAGCGCCGCGTTCGGCCTGGCCCGGGTGCAGATAGCGGCCGGGGACCGGGCCGGGGCCGTACGGACGCTGGAGTCCGTGCCCGAGGCGTCGATCCACTACACGGCCGCCCGGGTCGCCGCCGTACGGGCCCGGCTGCGTGAACGCGCCCCGCACGAGCCGCTGATCGCCGACCTGACGGCCGCCGCCGACCAGGTGTCCGGGCTGCAGAGTTTCGGACTGGACGCGGTGCGCCGCGAGCAGCTGTCGACCGAGGTGCTGGGGACGGCGCTGGACTGGGTACTCTCCGGAAGCCCCACGGACCGGCCGGACTCCCCGCAGTCCCGTGCTCCTGCCGGACCGAGGATGCTGCTCGGCAGCGAGGTGGACGAACGCGGGCTGCGTTTCGGTCTTGAGCGTTCGTACCGGATGCTCGCCCGGCTTGCGCAGCGTGGCGACGAGAGGATCGAACTGGTGGAGCGGGCCAACCGCTTCCGCCCCCGGACGTGGGTGTGAAGATGTCGCAGATGCACCAGGAGACCGCCTTGTCGAGGTGTCCCAACTGCGAGGAGCCGCTGGAATCGGGCGACCTGTTCTGCGGTGCGTGCGGGTACGACCTGTCGGTCGTACCGGCGCCGCCGGAGGATCACCCGACGATCGCGATGGCCGCGCCCGTGGAGGGCGGTGCGCCGGGGGGCCCGGCGGCTTCCGGGCCGGGCGCGCCCACAGCGGCGGCCCCGGGTTCGGTCGAGTGGTCGGCCGCCCCGGTGGTCGACCGGTCCGAACCGCCCGCGCCGGGCGGTGCACCGGTACATGCTCCCGCAGGGGTCCGCTTCGACCGTCCGAACACCTCGGGCTCCGACTCGGATGACTTCGAGCCGGCGGCGCCCGTCGCCCCCGACCCCCGTACCTTCGAGGGCGCCGCCTTCCCGGAGGCGGCCCTCACCCCGCCGGACGGCACCAAGCTGTGCGTCGCCTGCCGCGCCGGTCATGTCGACCCCGACGGCTACTGCGAGAACTGCGGTCACGCCCAGCCCCGCGAGCGCGACCACATGGAGCAGGAGCTCGGTTCGGTGGCCGCCGTCAGCGACCGGGGGCTGCGCCATCACCGCAACGAGGACTCGTTCGCCGTGTCGACCACCGCCCTGCCGGACGGCTCACCGGCCGTCGTCGCGATCGTCTGCGACGGCGTCTCCTCCGCGAGCCGCCCCGACGAGGCCTCCGCCGCCGCCGCGATCGCCGCCAACGAGTCACTGCTGGAGTCGCTGCCGCGCGGCGCCCACCCGCAGCAGGCGATGCACGAGGCGATCGTCGCCGCCGCCGAGTCGGTCAACTCGCTGGCCCACGACGACGGCCGGGCCCAGGAGCACGATCCGCACCACCACCGGAACGCCCCGGCCTGCACCCTGGTCGGCGCGGTCATGGCGGCCGGCCTGCTGGTCGTCGGCTGGGTCGGCGACAGCCGCGTCTACTGGGTGCCGGACGACCGCACCACCCCGCCCGCCCGGCTCACCGAGGACGACTCCTGGGCCGCGCAGATGGTGGCGACGGGCCTGATGAACGAGGCCGAGGCCTACGCGGACGAGCGCGCCCACGCCATCACGGGCTGGCTCGGCGCCGATGCGTACGAACTGGAGCCGCACACCGCTTCGTTCAAACCGGACCGGCCGGGTCTGGTGGTGGTGTGCACGGACGGGCTGTGGAACTACGCGGAGTCGGCCGCCGAAATGGCCGCCGCCGTCCCCCCGGACGCGCACGAACGACCGTTGCACGGCGCCCAGGTGCTGGTGGGTCACGCGCTCGACGGTGGGGGCCACGACAACGTAACAGTGGCTCTGCTGCCGTTCGCCGTACCGCCGCAAGGGGCAGGATCGGCCTACAGCACCGCTTGAGTCCTGTTCAGTCCGGTTCCGTTCGTCCGTTCGCCCACTGCGACCTTTTGCCAGCTCTGCCACCTTCGCCAGGAGCCGATCAGATGGCCAACTTCTCCAAGTCCCACGTGCCGCAGTTCTCCGTCGAGGTGTACCAGAACGAATATCTGCCGGAGGACGGCCGCGAGGTCAACGCGATCGTCACGGTCACGTCGACCGGCGGCGGCACCACCGGTGGTATTCCGCTGACCGGTGCGACCGCCTCGCCCGCCCATGTGCCGGGGCAGGGGCCGAACGCCGCCGTGGTGATCATGGTGGACTGTTCCGGTTCGATGGACTATCCGCCGACGAAGATGCGCAACGCCCGCGACGCGACGGCCGCGGCCATCGACACCCTGCGCGACGGCACGTCGTTCGCCGTGGTCGGCGGTACGCACGTCGCCAAGGAGGTCTACCCGGGCAACGGCCGCCTCGCCACCGCCGACACACAGACCAGGACCCAGGCGAAGGAGGCGTTGCGTCGGCTCAGCGCGGGCGGCGGTACGGCGATCGGCACCTGGCTGCGGCTGGCCGACCGGCTGCTCGGCGCCGCCGATGTGGACATCCGGCACGGGATCCTTCTCACCGACGGCCGCAACGAGCACGAGTCGCCCCAGGACCTGCGGGACGCGCTCGAAGCGTGCGCGGGCCGCTTCACCTGTGACGCCCGCGGCGTCGGCACCGACTGGGAGGTGAAAGAAGTCACAGCCATAGCCTCCGCGCTGCTCGGCACCGTGGACATCGTCGCCGATCCGGCGGGGCTCGCCGCAGACTTCACGCAGATGATGGAGAACGCGATGGGCAAGGAGGTCGCCGACGTGGTGCTGCGGCTCTGGACGCCCGTCGGAGTCGAGATCAAGTTCGTGAAGCAGGTCGCGCCGACGGTCGCCGAGCTGACCGACCGCCGCACCGACGCGGGCCCGCGCGCCGGGGATTACCCGACCGGGTCCTGGGGCGACGAGTCCCGCGACTACCACGTGTGTGTACAGGTGCCGGAGGCCGGGATCGGGCAGGAAATGCTCGCGGCCCGCGTCTCGTTGATCCTCCCCGACCCGTCGGGGACGGCGGCTCCGCAGACACTTTCGCAGGGATTGGTGCGGGCGGTGTGGACCGACGACATGGTGGCGTCCACCTCGATCAACCCCCAGGTCGCGCACTACACGGGCCAGGCGGAACTGGCACAAGTCATCCAACAGGGGCTCGAAGCGCGCAAGTCGGGAGACTTCGACGGCGCGACGGCGAAATTGGGCCGTGCGGTGCAGCTGGCATCGGCCTCCGGGAACGCTGACACTGCGAAACTGCTTTCGAAGGTGGTGGACGTCGTCGATGCGGCGACAGGTACTGTGCGACTGAAGGCGAAGGTGGCGGAGGCCGACGAGATGACCCTCGAAACGCGCTCCACCAAGACCGTTCGCGTGAAGAAATGACCTGATGGCCGACCGGCAGCCGGCCGGCTCGGCGACCTGGCGAAGCAACAGAGATGACGGCCCCCGGGGCCGGACGAGGAGAGGGGGAAGCGCCGACATGCCGACCTGCCCGAACGGACACCAGTCGGGTTCCGACGACTGGTGCGAGGTCTGCGGCCATCGCATGGCCGGCGCGGGCGCGCCTGCGGGTGCAGTCCCACCGCCGCCTCCCCCGCCGCCCGCTCCCGGTTACGGCTACCCGCAGGGCCCCGGCCCCGATGCGACGCAGCAAGCGGAGCTCTGCCCGCAGTGCCGCACCCCGCGTGAGGCGATGGCGCCGTTCTGCGAGGAGTGCCGGTGGAACTTCCTCACGAACACGGCGACGTCGTACACCCCGCTGGCCCCGCAGCACGGTGGCCCGGGTGCCGGCGGACCGGTGCCCGGTCTGAACCTGCCGCCCGGCTTCCAGGCGCAGCAGGGTCCGCCGCCCCCGCCGCCGCAACAGCAGCGCGATCCCTTCGAATACCAGAGCTCGCGGCCCTCGCAGGTGAACCGTCCGGCCGAGCCGCTGTCCGGTCCCGGCAGCCACCCGGGTCCTCCGGGACCGGGTCCGCAGCAGCCGCCGAACCCGTTCCAGCAGCAGGGCCCGCCGCAGCCGCCGACCCCGTTCCAGCAGCAGGGCCCGCCGCCTCCGCCGTCCTTCCGGCAGCAGACCGCGCCGCCGCAGCCGCAGGTTCAGCAGCCGGGTGGTGACGACTGGATGCTGCCGCCGCCCTCGCAGCCGCAGGCACCGCAGGCTCCGCAGCCCCCGAGGCAGCAGCAGTCGTCGCCGTTCCAGAGCCAGGTCCCGAACCAGGCGCCCGCGAACTGGACGGCGGTCATCGCCCCGGACCGTGAGTACTTCCTGGCGATGATGCAGCGCAGCGGCCCCGAGGCGACCGGGCTCAACCTGCCCGCGTACTCCCCGGAGCAGCGCCTTCCGCTCACCGGCAACCAGGTCACCATCGGCCGTCGTCGGCACAGCACCGGCGAGTCGCCCGATGTCGATCTGTCCGTGCCGCCGGAGGACCCGGGGGTCTCGCACCAGCACGCGGTGCTGGTGCAGCAGCCCGACGGCAGCTGGGCCGTGGTCGACCAGAACTCCACGAACGGCACCACGCTCAACGGCGCCCAGGACCCGATCCAGCCCTACGTCCCCGTTCCGCTCCAGGACGGCGACCAGGTGCACGTCGGGGCGTGGACGACGATCACCATCCGGCGCGGCTGACCGGAACGCTCAGTCCGCGAGGTCGGCGGGCAGTGGCCAGGCGTACGGCCCCTCCGGGTCGTCCAGCCAGGCCCACTGCCGCCCGTCCCGGACCGTGATGCCGAACCTCGCCCGCTCGGGGCGTCTCTCGCGCTGCCAGAGTGAGAGGGCCTCGCGCGGGTCGAGAGTGGACTCGGTCAGCGTCAGCAGGAACAGGAACAACTCGTCGTCGGCCACCCGCCTCGGCAGTCCCGCGGTGTGCGGGTGGCGCACCGGCGGTGGCACCGCCCCGCGCAGCGGCACGAAGTACGCGGGCGTGTGCAGGAACCGCCCCTCGGCGGACCTTCCGTGCAGCGTCTCCCGCACCTCCAGCATGATCAGACCGGTGGCGAACGGCGCCAGGATCCGCGCCCCCGGCCTGCACTGCGCCAGCCATGCCTGCGGTACGGACGGCAGGGTGCAGGTCGCGATGATCCGGTCGTACGGGCCCCGCTCCGGGCAGCCCCGCGCCCCGTCCCCGGTGATCACCGCCGGGTGGTGGCCGGCCGCCGCGAGATGCCTGCGGGCCGACTCCGTGATCTCCGGGTCGAGGTCGATGGTGGTCACCGCGTCGTCGCCGAGGCGGTGAGCGAGCAGCGCGGCGTTGTAGCCGGTGCCCGCACCGATCTCCAGGACGGTCATGCCGTCCGCCATCTCCAGCTCCTCCAGCATCCGGGCCATCATCGACGGCTGGCTGCTCGACGAGACGAGCTCACCGTCCCGGATCCGGGTGGCCAGCGCCTCGTCCGCGTACGCCCCGTACAGCCACCGGGCCCGCCGGGCCGGGTCGGGGTCCTCGCACCAGAGCCGCGCGGGCCCGCCGGTCCCGGTCACGAAGTAGTACGGCACGAACAGATGGCGCGGCACCTCCTCGAACGCGGCACGCCAGGCGGGGTCCTTCAACGCACCACGCGCGACCATTTCCCGCGCCATCGCCCACCGGGCCCCGGCGCCGGCCTCCGAGAACTGATCCAGGTGTGGCCCCATACCTCCACTCTCCCGCTCGCACCCCCCGGAAGCGACGAGGCGCACAGTGGCCGTCCCGGCCCGGGTCCTAGGACCCAGGTCCTCGGCCGGTGCGTCTGCGACCATGGACGGGTGACAGAGAATCCGCACGACACGCTTCAGGAGCAGACCTTCTACGAGCAGGTCGGCGGCGAGGAGACCTTCCGGCGCCTGGTCCACCGCTTCTACCAGGGGGTTGCCGAGGACCCGCTGCTGCGGCCGATGTATCCGGAGGAGGATCTGGGGCCGGCCGAGGAGCGGTTCACGCTGTTCCTGATCCAGTACTGGGGTGGCCCCAGGACGTACAGCGAGCAGCGCGGTCACCCGCGGCTGCGGATGCGGCACGTCCCGTTCCGGGTGGACCGGGCCGCGCACGATGCCTGGCTGAGCCGGATGCGGGTGGCTCTCGACGAGCTCGGGCTGTCCCCGGAACATGAGCGGCAGCTGTGGGACTACCTCACGTACGCCGCCGCCTCGATGGTGAACACCGAGGGCTGATGGCTCAGCCCTTTTCTCCCCTTTCTCCCTTTCCAGCACCTTCCTCCCCTTCTCGCACCCACGCACTGTGCGGAATGCGGTGCTCCGCCGCCGCATAACGATCACGATCCCATCAAGGTGCACGTGCAAGCGGTTTCCAGAGGTGGGTGCGCTCTGAAAGCATCTTGGGAGCGTCGGGGGGCGCGTGGGGTGACAGTGTCGAGGGGGCCAGGTGACGGGGTTCGTCTTTCTGCGGGTGAGGGCGCATCGGCTCCTTCTCGCCGCAGCCGTCCTGGCCGTCCTGCTCACCACATCGGTGCTGGCGGCACTCACCGCCTTCTCCGGCTCCATCGGCGACGCGGCCCTGCGCCACACGCTCACCCACCGCTCCGCCGCGTCCGCCTCGCTCGTCATCTCCGCACAGGTGGAGCGCGAGCAGCGGGAGGCGGCCGACGCGACCGCGCGCCAGGCCGCCCATGAGACGTTCGACGGCCTGGCGGTGACCGTACGGACGCTGGAGGCCTCGGGGCCGTACGCCCTGCCGCGCAGCCTGCAGGCTCCGGCGGCCCGGCGCGGCGATCCCGATCTCACCCGGTTCGCCTCGCTCGACCGCAGCCGCGTCCGTCTCACCGCCGGCCGCATGCCCGGCGCCGGGAGCGGGAAGAGCGGCGCCCCCGTCGAGGTGGCCCTGCCCTCCGTCGCCGCCGATGTCCTCAAGCTGAAGCCCGGCGCGCGACTCACGCTCACCGACCGGCTCGGCGACGGCACCAGACTGCCGGTCCTGATCACCGGCCTCTACGAGGCGGCCGACCAGGCCGACCCGTACTGGCAGTTGGACGAGCTCGGCGGGCGCGGCATCCGCAAGGTCGTCTTCACCACGTACGGTCCGCTGCTCGCCGATCCCGCCGTGCTCGACTCCGGGCGGATCAGCTCGGGTGAGATGTCGTGGCTGGCCGTCGCCGACTTCCGTACCGTCACCACGGACCGCATCGACGCGCTGCACACCGCATCGACCAAGGGCCCGAAGGCGCTCCTCGCCGCCCCGGAGTTCAAGGACGGGGCCCTCGCACAGACCTCGCTGCCCACCGTCCTCGACCAGATCGACCGGGCGCTGCTGGTGTCCCGCTCGACCCTGATGATCGTCGCCGTGCAGCTGGTGCTGCTCGCCGGTTACGCACTGCTGCTCGTGGCCCGGCTGCTGAGCAGTGAGCGCGGCGGGGAGACGGAACTGCTGCGGGCCCGCGGCGGTTCGCGCGGCCGGATCACCTCGCTCGCCGCGATCGAGGCGCTGCTGCTGGCGCTGCCCGCCGCCGTCATCGCCCCGCTGCTGGCCGGGCCGCTGACCCGGTTGCTGGCGGACCGCAGCGAGCTGACCCGGCTCGGGCTGCGGCTCGACGCGGGCGCGACCGGCACCGTGTGGCTGGTGGCCGCCGCCGTCGCGCTGGCCTGTGCACTGGCCGTCGTCGCGCCCGCGCTGGCCGCCAGCGCGGGGGTGCGCAGCCGTACCCGGACCGCCGCGCTGCCCGGGCCGGTGCGCGCGGGCGCCGACATCGGACTGCTGCTGATCGCGGCGGTGGCGTACTGGCAGCTCGACCGGCAGACCGGCAGCTCCGGCAGCGGTGCGCTCAGCGGTGACCGGGAGGGCGATCTCGGGGTCGATCCGCTGCTCGTCGCCGCGCCCGCGCTGCTGCTGCTCGCGGGCACCGTGCTGACGCTGCGGCTGCTGCCGCCCGCGGCCAGACTGGCGGAACGTCGTGCGGCGGGCGGTCGGGGGCTGTCCACCGCGCTGGCCGGATGGCAGTTCAGTCGCCGTCCGCTGCGCGGCGCCGGACCGGTGCTGCTACTGGTCCTGGCTGCCGCGATGGGGATGCTGGCGATCGGGCAAAGTGCGTCCTGGGACCGTTCGCAGGGCGACCAGGCCGACTTCAGGACGGGCGCGTCGGTGCGCATGGTCGGCGGAATCAACGGCGATCCCACGAAGGCCGGGGCGTACGCACAGCTGCCGGGGGTACGGGAGGCGGCGCCCGCGTTCCGGACGAAGGTGGATCTGTCCGGCGACCGCACGGCGGACGTGGTCGCCCTGGACACCGCGCACGCCGGCGAGCGGATGCTGATGCGCGACGATCTCGCCGGCGAACAGGTGGACCGCCTGCTCGGCGCGCTCGAACCGCCGAAGACCGCGCGGACCGGGCTGCTGCTGCCGAAGGGCAGCAGGGAGATCCGGTTCGACCTGCGGATCACCGTGCCCTCCGCACCGCACCGGGCGTCGCCGTCCGGCATGGCCCCGCTGGTCACCGTGGAGCTGGAGGACCGTTACGGCCTGCCGTACCAGGTGCTCGTCGGACCCGTGCCGGCGGATGGCCGGGCGCATCCCCTGTCGCTCGCGGTGGCGGCCGCCGGTGAGCTGGCCGTGACCGGGTTCGAGCTGGACAGCAGACAGCCCGTCGACCGTGCCGAGACGCACCGGGTCACCGTGAGCCGGCTGCGGACCGTGACCACGGACGGCACCGAGCAGCCGGTCCCCGTCCCGGCCGGGTTCGGCTGGCAGGGTGCCCTGACCACCACTCTGCTCAACGAGACGGGGCCGGGCGCCCCCGTCCACGCGGCCGCGTCCGACCGGGACCCGCTGACGCTCCGATACGACACCGGGTCCGTTCCGGTCGAGGACACGGGCTACGGGGTACCGTCCCTCAACCTGCGGGCCACTGCGCCCCACGCCGAGGCCCCGCCGCTCCGCGGGGTCGCCACCGACGCCTATCTGAAGGCGTCCGGGGCGAAGCTGGGGCAGGACGTCGATGTCACGCTGGCCGGCGAAACGGTCCGGGTGAAGATCGTGCGGACGGCCCGTCAGCTGCCCACCACCGGGCCGGGTGTCGCCACCGCCGCTGCCGCCGAGACGTCCCGGAGCCGGGACGGCGGTGCGCTGCTGCTCGACCTCAGGGCCCTCGGCCAGGTCTTCGCGGACCGCCCGAACGCGGTCCTCACCGCCAACGAATGGTGGCTGAGCACCGACCCCGGCCAGGCCGGGAAGGTCGCCGCCGCACTCCGTGAGCAGCCCGACACCGACCCGGCGCAGGTCCTGGTCCGCGACGAGGTGGCCCGGGATCTGCTGGGCGATCCGCTGGGCGCAGGGCCGCAGTCCGCACTGCTCGCGGTGGCGGTCGTCGCCGCCGCGCTGGCAGCGGTCGGCTTCGCGGTGAGCGCTGCCGGATCGCAGCGCGAACGGTCCGCCGAATTCGCCGTGCTGCGGGCCCTGGGGGCGCCGCGCCGCGGGCCGGCCCGGATGATCGCCGCCGAGCAGGGCGTGCTGATCGCCATCGCGCTGCTGGTCGGGTTCGCGCTCGGGGCCGTACTGACCAGGGCCGTCGTGCCACTCATCGTGCTGACCGGGCAGGCCGCCCAGCCGGTGCCGCCCGTGCTGGTGCAGCTGCCGGCCGGGCAGGTCGCCGCGCTGCTGGCGGGCGTCGCCGCGCTGCCGCTGCTGATCGTGGCGGCGATCGCCCTGCGCCGCGCCGACCCGGTGACTTCGCTGCGCCACCAGGGGGACAACTGATATGAGCCCACGTTCCGACAGCGGTCGTTCCGCAGGCGACGCCCGGGCCGCGGCCTGTGCCCCGTGGGTCCGTACCCGGCTGCGTACCGCGCCCGCGGCCGCCTGCACGCTCGGGTTGCTGGTGCTGGTCACAGCATTCCTCGCCGCCGCGTTCCCACGGGCCGTCGACGCGTACGAGAGCAAGGGGCTGCGCCACGACCTGGTTGTCGAGGACCCCAGGCGCAGCGTTCTGGAGCTGACCGCTCCGCCGCCTGCCCTGGGTGTCGAGGCGGAGCGCGCGGCCGCGGTGCGCAAGGCGACGCTGGGCGCGGTCCACCGCAAGGTGCTGGCCGGGCTGCCCGAACCGGTGCGCGCCGACGCCTTCCAGTCCTCGTACGGCATCCGCACGACGGAGCCGATCGCCGCCGGGGAGAAATGGCTGCCCCGGCCCTATGGCCTCGACCCCGAACTGACGTACGCCACCCCCTCGGCCCTGCCGGCCCACGCCACGCTGCGCGACGGCGCCTGGCCCACCGTCCACGGCGAGGTCACCACTACCGCCACGGAGGTCGAGGCCGCGGTCACCGAAGAGACCGCGAAGGCCCTGGGGCTCAAGGTGGGTTCGACGATCGCGGTACCGACCCGGGGCGAGGAGCCGCTGACCGTACGGATCACCGGCATTGTCGCCCCGAAGCTTCCGGGTGCCGCCTACTGGTCGTTCGAGCGCCTGCTGCGTACCCCTGCGCTGGTCCCGACGAACACCAAAGGTCCCCCCCTCTACTACTGGATAGCGGC
Organism: Streptomyces sp. NPDC002206; assembly: GCF_053593595.1. NCBI lineage: Bacteria > Bacillati > Actinomycetota > Actinomycetes > Kitasatosporales > Streptomycetaceae > Streptomyces > Streptomyces sp. NPDC002206. The sequence continues at coordinate 255,970 of NZ_JBSFCW010000008.1, read as the reverse complement.
CCTGTTGCTGCCGCCGGACGCAGCGCCCGCGCTGCTCTCCACGACCGGTGCGCCCGAGCCGTACTGGCGGATCGCGCCGGACGCCTCCCGGCTCACCGCGCTCGAGGTGGACCGGCTCCGCTCCCGGGTGGCTTCTCTGGAGAGCGGCCCGGAGCTGCTGAAGCTCCGTGCGCTGGCCGGTCCGGCGGCGACACTGACGACCGATCTGGACGTGGTCCTCACCCGGTACGACGCATTGCGTTCGGCGATCAGCCCGGTCGTCACGGTCGCCGCCGTCGGAATCGGCGCCGTCGCCGCCGTCGTGCTGCTGATGACGGGCGGCCTGCTCGCCGCCCGCCGCCGCAGCGAACTGGCCCTGCTGCGCTCACGCGGCGGTTCGTTGCGCGGCATCGGCGGGCGGCTGCTCGCGGAGACCGCGGTGACGGCGGTGCCCGCGGCGGCTGTCGGTCTGCTGCTCGCCGTTGCCGCCATCGGCGGGGCCCGGCTGTGGCCCGCGGTCGTCGGGGCAGCAGCCGTCGCCGTACTGGTCTGTGTTGCCCTGCCGCTGGGTACGACGCTCCTTCACCGCAGACCGCAGCTGCACGGCGCCCGCGACGACATGATGACCGCTCGCCCGTCGCGGCGGCGCACGGTTGCCGAACTCACCGTGCTGGTGCTGGCCGTCGGCGCGGTCGCCGCGCTGCGCCGCCGCGGCACCGCCGCGGGCGGCGGTACGGACTTCCTGGTCAGCGCCGCTCCGGTGCTGGTCGGGCTGATCGCAGCGCTGGTCCTCGCCCGCCTGTACCCGCTGCCGCTCCGGCTCGCCTCCCGCACCGTCGCACGGCTGCGCGGCGCGGTCGGCTTCCTCGCACTGGCCCGCGCCGGGCGCGCGTCGGTGAGCGGCGCACCGGCCCTGCTGGCGCTGCTCGTCGCGCTCACGACGGCGGCGTTCGGCGGCTCGGTGCTGGCGGGCGTCGCGGACGCCCGGGACGATGCGGCGGTGCGGGCCACCGGTGCGGACGCCCGGATCAGCGGCGAGGGCGGTGCGATGCCGCTGCCGGACCGGCTGGTCCGGGACGTACGGAAAGCGGGCGGTGTACGGGATGTGGCGCCGCTCCAGATCGAGTACGGCGTACCGCTGCCGTCCAACGACGCCGGCGTCGAGGACGCGAAGGGCGCCACGCTGGTCGGTGTCGATCCGGGGACGTACGCGAAGCTGGCGCGTGCAACCGGTTTCGGACCGTTCCCCGCAGACCGGCTGAAGGCCACCGGGGCGGCGCCCAGGAAGGGCACGCTGCCGTCGAAGGACCGGGTGCTGCCCGTCCTCGCCTCACCGGTTGTGGCCGAGCGCCTCGGCGAACGGCCGCGGGACATCCACTCGCAGGCCGGGGACTTCAAGGTGCGCGTCGTCGGAACGGTGACGCGCACACCGGCCGTCGACAGCGCCGGCTTCCTGATCGTCGACGCCGCGTCCCTCACCCACCGGCAGACCACCACCCTGCTGGTCACCGGCGGCTCCCCGGACGCGAAGGCGCTGCGCGCGGCCGCGCACCGGGCGGGCTCGACATTCTCCGTACAGCTGCGGTCCGAGGAGCGCGCGGCGTTCGTCGACACCCCCATGCAGTCGGGCGCCGAGCGGATCTACGCGGCGGCGATCGCGGCCGGCGCGGGCTACGCGCTGCTCGCCGTACTGCTGTCGCTGCTGCAGACCGCACCGGAACGCACCGCGCTGCTGGCCCGGCTGCGGACCATGGGCCTCACCCTCCGGCAGGGCCGACGGCTCCTCGGCCTCGAGGCGATGCCACAGGCGCTGCTGGCCGCCGCCGGCGGACTGCTCGTCGGCTGGTCGACGATCGCCCTGCTGGCACCCGGCGTCGACCTGGTACAGCTGGCGCTGTCCAGCGGGCCCGGCTCCGACGTACTCGACACCGCTCCGCTGCGGGCCGACCCGTGGTCGCTGGCGCTGCCGGCCCTCGGCGTGGTCGCCCTCGCCGCCACCGTGGCAGCCGTACAGGCCTGGTGGGCCGGGCGCCGTGGATCGATCACCGAACTCAGGGCAGGAGACACCCGATGACGTCGTCGACGACCGAGACCACTCTGGCGGAGCTCGAACAGCGGGCCGCCGCACGCCGCGACCGGCCCTCGTACGGGCACGACGCGCTGATCGCCTGCGATCGGCTGGTCCGCATCTTCAGCGCGGACGGGGTGGAGGTGCAGGCCCTCCAGGGCCTCGATCTGCTCGTCACCGAGGGCGAGTTGATGGCGCTCGTCGGGGCGTCCGGCAGCGGCAAGTCGACCCTGATGAACATCCTGGCGGGCCTCGACGTACCGACGGCCGGGTCGGCGAAGGTCGCGGGCTGCGATCTGCTGTCGATGGGCCCGAAGGAGCGGCTCCGCTACCGCCGGGACGTCGTCGGGTTCGTATGGCAGCAGACCGCCCGCAACCTGCTCCCCTACCTCAGCGCCGTCCAGAACGTCACGCTGCCCATGCAACTGCACGGCCGCGGCCGGAGCCGCGAACGCGCCGCGCGCGCGGACTCCCTGCTGCAGATGCTGGAGGTCGCGGACTGCCGCGACCGGCGGCCCGCGCAGATGTCCGGCGGCCAGCAGCAACGGGTCGCGATCGCGGTCGCGCTCGCCAACAATCCCTCGGTGCTGCTCGCCGACGAACCAACCGGCGAGCTGGACTCGGCGACGGGCGAGCAGGTCTTCGCCGCGTTCCGCCGGGCCAACGAGGAGCTGGGCACGACGATCGTGATCGTCACCCACGACCAGGCGGTGGCGGGCGAGGTCCGCCGTACGGTCGCCATCCGCGACGGCCGTACGTCGTCCGAGGTGCTGCGCCGTACGGAGGTGGACGCGGCGACGGGCAAGGAGTCCCAGGTGGCCCGCGAGTACGCGATGCTCGACCGCGCGGGGCGGCTGCAACTGCCCGCCGAGTACACGAAGACGCTCGGGATGGAGCACCGCGTGATGCTGGAACTGGAGCAGGACCACATCGGGGTGTGGCCGGACGACGACCAGCAGCGCGGATAGCGGGCGCCTCTCCCGCAGGTCCGCTCCGGACGCGGTGTCAGCGGACGCCGACCGACACCCCGAGATCGCCGAGGCCGCCGCCCGCACCGCGCAGGGCGATCGAGCCGAACGGGGTACGCAGCCGCAGCCAGGGGCCCGACGCGAGCAGGGCGACCGGGAAGTCCGGGGCCGGGCGGAGGAAGCCGAGGGACTGGGCGGCGTGGACGGCGCGCAGCGGGAGTTCCGTGTCCCCGACCGTGCGCGACCAGATCTCGCGGCCGATCAGGTCCCGTTCCGCCCTGGTGCGGCGGTCCGCGGGCAGCGCCTCGTCGCGGGAGCGGAACTCCGCCACCGCGGCGCTCAGCTCGACGCGCAGGGAGACGGGGTCGGGCAGTCCCGGCTGCTCGTGCCAGCCGCCCCGCGGCGGGAGGACTCCGGTCCACGGCGGCCCGGTGACGGGCGCGGGCAGGGTGCCCGCACCGTGTGCCTCGTGGGTGCCGCCATCGATGTCCAGCGATTCGAGGAGCTCACCGGCGGACACGGTGATGTCGAAGTCGTGCGTGCCGCGCAGCCGCGCCGTCCGGATGGCGAGCACCTCGAACGACGGCGGCCTGCCGAACACGGCCAGCGCGCCGCCGCCCGCCTGCAGCCGGACGGCGGCCGCCCGGTCGTAGTGGAGCAGCCGGCCGAGGAAGGCGGCAAGATCCGCCGCCTCCCTCGCGTCCGCGAACTCCAACAGCTGCACGGGAACCGTCATGCGGCGGCGGGCTCCTCGGCCAGGAACTCCTGGAGGAAGTGCTTCTCCTCCGCGGAGATCCGCCGCGGCCGCTCCTCGGCCAGGTTGTACGGCACGACGACGGTCGAGGCCCGCACGTACACCTGGTCCGGGTCCTTGATCTCGTAGCAGATCGTCAGTGACGCGGCACCTATCTTCGTGACCCACGACTCGACGGTCACCGGCGCGTGCCGGTGGACCAGCGGGCGCACGTAGTCGATCTCGTGCCGGGCCACGACGGACCCGCCCGCGAAGGACGGCGAGCCGTCCCCCGGCGCCAGCCGGAACATGAAGTCGATGCGCGCCTCCTCCAGGTAGCGGAGGAAGACCACGTTGTTGACGTGGCCGAAGGCATCCATGTCCGACCAGCGCAGCGGGCAGCTGTAGATATGACGAGCCAAGACGATCAGCCTCGCGTGAGCTTCTTGTACGTGGCGCGGTGCGGGCGGGCCGCGTCCGCACCGAGACGCTCGACCTTGTTCTTCTCGTACGACTCGAAGTTGCCCTCGAACCAGTACCACTTGGAGTCGCCCTCGTACGCCAGGATGTGCGTGGCGACGCGGTCCAGGAACCAGCGGTCGTGGGAGATGACCACTGCGGCGCCCGGGAACTCCAGGAGTGCGTTCTCCAGCGAGGACAGGGTCTCGACGTCGAGGTCGTTGGTGGGCTCGTCGAGAAGCAGCAGGTTGCCGCCCTCCTTGAGCGTCAGCGCCAGGTTGAGGCGGTTGCGCTCACCACCGGAGAGGACACCGGCCGGCTTCTGCTGGTCCGGACCCTTGAAGCCGAACGCGGAGACGTACGCCCGCGACGGCATCTCGACCTGGCCGACGTTGATGTAGTCGAGCTCGTCCGACACGACCGCCCAGAGGGTCTTCTTGGGGTCGATGTTGGCGCGGCTCTGGTCGACGTAGGAGATCTTGACGGTCTCGCCGACCTTGATGGCGCCGGTGTCCGGCGCCTCCAGGCCCTGGATCATCTTGAACAGCGTGGTCTTGCCCGCACCGTTCGGACCGATGACGCCGACGATGCCGTTGCGCGGCAGCGTGAACGACAGGTCGTCGATGAGGACCTTGTCGCCGAAGGCCTTCGAGAGGTTGTTGACCTCGACGACGATGGAACCGAGCCGCGGGCCCGGCGGAATCTGGATCTCCTCGAAGTCCAGCTTCCGCATCTTGTCCGCCTCGGCCGCCATCTCCTCGTACCGGGCGAGACGTGCCTTGGACTTCGTCTGCCGACCCTTGGCGTTGGAGCGGACCCACTCCAGCTCTTCCTTGAGCCGCTTGGCGCGCTTCTCGTCCTTGCGGCCCTCGACCTTGAGTCGGGTGGACTTCTTGTCGAGGTACGTGGAGTAGTTGCCCTCGTACGGGAGCGCGCGGCCGCGGTCCAGCTCGAGGATCCACTCGGCGACGTTGTTCAGGAAGTACCGGTCGTGCGTGACGGCGACGACGGCGCCCGCGTACTTCGAGAGGTGCTGCTCCAGCCAGTTCACCGACTCGGCGTCGAGGTGGTTGGTGGGCTCGTCGAGGAGGAGCAGGTCCGGGGCCTCGATCAGCAGCTTGCAGAGCGCGACACGGCGCTTCTCGCCACCGGAGAGGTTGACGACCGGCCAGTCACCGGGCGGGCAGCCCAGGGCGTCCATGGCCTGCTCCAGCTGGGCGTCCAGGTCCCACGCGTTGGCGTGGTCCAGGTCCTCCTGGAGCTTGCCCATCTCCTCCATCAGCGCGTCCGAGTAGTCCGTCGCCATGAGCTCGGCGACCTCGTTGAAGCGCGTGAGCTTGCCCATGATCTCGGCGGCGCCGGCCTGGACGTTCTCCAGCACGGTCTTCGACTCGTCGAGCAGCGGCTCCTGCATGAGGATGCCGACGCTGAAGCCGGGCGACAGGAACGCGTCACCGTTGGACGGCTGCTCCAGGCCCGCCATGATCTTCAGCACCGTGGACTTACCGGCACCGTTGGGGCCAACGACACCGATCTTCGCGCCGGGCAGGAAGTTCAGGGTGACGTCATCGAGGATCACCTTGTCGCCGTGCGCCTTGCGCGTCTTGCGCATGGTGTAGATGAACTCAGCCAAGAGAAACCGTCCGGCAGCAATAGAGGTGTGGGCAGATACACCCCATCTTGCCTGACGTCCACCCCAGGACGGAAACGGGAACCTCGGAGCCCCCTGATCAGGGCGGCACGGACGATCAAGCCCGAAGGGGCGGTCACTGTCGGTCGCCGTTGGTCGACGTTGCCCCTCGATCGTGGGCAGCACGCACCCGATCGGAGATCACGAGGCCCGCGTCGCCCTCACGGATCCGAACATCGGACCGTGCGCGTCCCGCCGCCCGGACAGCGAGCTGGGCGTACTGGACCAGCACCGACTCGGGGCCTGGTCGGCGAGCACGTAACGACGTGAGCAGCCTTGGCCATCAGGCGTTGGGCCAAGGGCCGTCCCGTAATCCCTGGCGGGCGCTCGCATTCAGTCTTCCGCGATCTGGATGATCGTTTTGCCGCGTGTGCGGCGCCCTTTGTGGGCGAATGCTGCGGGCGCTTCGGACAGTGGTGGCACATCCCCGACGACCGGCTTGAGTCGTCCGTCCCGGACACGCTGGACGAGGTCCGCGAGGCGGACCCGGTCGGCTTCGACGACGAAGAAGACGGCCCGACCGTTCTCGGGCTGGATTCTGGGCGGCATGACGATGGTGACGAGGGTGCCACCGGCGCGTACCAGGGCGGTCGAGCGTTCGAGGATGTCGCCGCCGAGCACATCGAATACGAGGTCGACCTCGCCGATGTCTTCGAGCCGGTCGTTCTGCAGGTCCACGAAGGTACCCGCGCCGAGACCGAGTGCTGTTTCCCTGTCGGCGGCCCGTCCGGTGCCGATCACTCGGGCGCCCGCCTCACGTGCGAGCTGCACGGCGATCGACCCGACACCGCCGGCGGCACCGTGGATGAGGACGGTCTGGCCTGTCGTGAGGCGGCCGTGGTCGAACAGGCCCTGCCATGCGGTCAGCCCGGAGATCGGCAGGGCGGCGGCCACCGTGTGGCCGACGTCCGCCGGAAGCGGAGCGAGATTGCGGGCCTCTACCGCGACGTACTCGGCCAGTGACCCGTTTCGGGTCCAGTCGGCCAGTCCGAACACCCGCTGGCCGACGGTCAGGCCCGTGGTTCCGTAGCCCAGTTCGGCGACAACGCCGGAGAGTTCGTGCCCGGGCACGCTCGGCGTTCGGTCGCGGCCGGCGCGGTCGGACCAGGTTCCCGGCCAGTCGAGCTCTCCAGGGGTGAACCCCGCGGCATGCACCCGCACGATGACATCGTTCTCAGCGGCGTGGGGGTAGGACATGTCCGTGAGGGAGAGCCCACCGACACCGGCGTCACGGTCTCGCACGGTGATGGCTTGCATGATGGTCCTTTCTGGAAGAAATTTTCGAATCAGAGTTTCGCAAGCACAGAAAGAATCGGGCATTTTCCGGCCCGCTCTTGAACCACACCGAAGATATTCGCGCCATCATGCGCGAAAGTCCAGTTCATGCGATAGAAGCCGCGACCGCTTTCGTCATGACCGTTGGACACGGAAAGCCTTTGACGGACCGCAGAAGATTATTCTGCGGTTTCGTCGTGAAGGTCCTCCGCCATCAATAGAGGCTTGGAACTCGCGGCGATGCAGGTCGGCGGGTGGGATGGGTAACCGCGAAGCCCTGTCGCCCCTGATCTGGTCGAGGCCGCGCGGACCCTGGCGCTCCGGGCCGACCGGGTCGCGTCCATCTGCACCGGAGCATTCGTCCTCGGCGCCGCCGGTCTCCTGGACGGCAAGCGTGCGACCACGCATTGGAAGGTCACGCAAGAACTCGCCGCCCGGTGCCGGGCCAGCCGCGTCGAACCTGATGCGATCTATGTTCGTGACGGCGCCACGTACACCTCGGCGGGCGTGACCGCCGGCATCGACCTCGCGCTGGCACTCGTCGAGGAGGATCACGGCCCTGATCTGACCCGCGATGTCGCCCGCGCCCTGGTGGTCTATTTGCAGCGTTCAGGCGGTCAGTCGCAGTTCTCCGCCCCACTGCAAGGACCGCCACCCCGATCTCCGGCCATCCGTAGGATCACCGACTTGGTGACGGCTCATCCCGCGGGAAATCACTCAATCGGCGAGCTCGCCAAGCACCTGAATGTGAGTTCTCGACATCTCACGCGACTCTTTCGCAATGAACTGTCCACCACGCCGGCCCGGTACGTAGAGATGATCCGGTTCGACATGGCAAAAGCTCTGCTCGACCAAGGGCACACCGCAACGCAGGTGGCATCCCTTGCCGGATTCCCGAGTTACGAGAGTATGCGCAGAGTTTTCGTGAGGAAAATGTCGATCAGCCCCGCTGCCTATCAGCGCCGCTTCAGCACGGCGCACCGCGCCAACACGGGGTAGCAGTAAGACGAACCCTCTTCCCGGACTCGGACCACCTTCCCGCCCGTCTGCGGCCGCTGCACCAGCGAGCCAACGGGTCGAGCTGATCCGCGGTGGGGACTGGGCCCATTGGGCGCCTTCTCCAGTTCGGGCCGGACCTTGATGCGGGTGCCGATCTGCTCTTTGAAGACCTTGTGGCACTGGGCCCGGTGGAGGGCTTCGAGCTGGCTCGCCAGCTCCTGGCGGGCGGTCGAGGTGCGGGCGTATCCGATCCGGATCGGCCGTTCTGCGCTGGGCGCGGGCACGACGGCGAGCGTGGGGCCCTGCTTCCACGCGCGGCCGGGGCCGCGGTCGGCGGGGACGGGGATCTCCAGTTCCTCGCGGAGCGCGGGGACGAGGACAAACCGCGGGGTGTGGTACTTCGCGGCTGTCTGGCCGCCCCGGGTGCGGCAGGCGCTGCCGGCGGGTGCGTCACAGTTCGGGCAGCCGTGATGTTCTACCGCCAATGCGGCCTGATCGGGCGCGAGATCCATGGCGGCAGCCTCTCGGAACCCCGTTGCACAACGTGCGGGTTTTGAGGGACTTCTGCAAGCGGCCACCTGTGGAAACGGGTCGGCTCCCGGGCCTCCCGCAGGACTCTCGCAGATGGTCATTTACGAGAATCGCCGTGCGTGCGGCTATGGCCTGAGGTGTGGTGACGGAGGCGCGAAGGCTCATATATCGTCAGCCGATATCGGAGCCCGTAAGAGGTGCGCTTTGTCGCCGAGGAGTGAGTCCATGAGCAAGCCATCGACGGCCGCCGGGCCGGAAGAGCTGCAGCGGCGGCTTGGGGTGTCCGACGCCGTGGTGATCGGCCTCGGGTCGATGATCGGCGCGGGAATCTTCGCCGCACTCGCGCCGGCCGCGCACGCGGCCGGCTCCGGGCTCCTGATCAGCCTGGCCCTGGCCGCCGTGGTCGCGTACTGCAACGCCACCTCCTCCGCCCGGCTCGCCGCCCGGTACCCGGCTTCGGGTGGCACCTACATCTACGGCCGCGAGCGGCTCGGCGACTTCTGGGGCTACCTCGCCGGGTGGGGGTTCGTGGTGGGCAAGACCGCTTCCTGCGCGGCCATGGCCCTCACGGTGGGCTCGTACGTGTGGCCAGGCCAGGCGCACGCGGTCGCGGTCGCGGCGGTGGTGGCGCTGACCGCGGTGAACTATGCCGGGGTGCAGAAGTCGGCGCTGCTGACCCGGGTGATCGTGGCCGTGGTTCTGGCGGTGCTTGCCGCCGTGGTGGTCACCACCGTCACCTCTTCCGCGTCGAGCGCGGCCCGGCTCGATGTCGGGGATGACGCAACCTTCAGCGGGGTGCTCCAGGCGGCGGGCCTTCTGTTCTTCGCCTTCGCCGGATACGCGCGCATCGCCACCCTCGGCGAGGAGGTCCGCGACCCGCAGCGCACGATTCCCCGGGGTATCTCGATCGCGCTCGGCATCACCCTGGTCGTCTACGCCGTCGTCGCCATCTCCGTGTTGACCGTCCTCGGCCCGGAGGGGCTGGCGCGGGCCACCACGCCCCTGTCGGATGCGGCCCGGGCGGCGGGCGCCGACTGGCTGGTGCCGGTTGTGCGCGTCGGTGCGGCGGTGGCCGCGCTCGGCTCCCTCCTCGCCCTGATCCTCGGCGTCTCGCGCACCACTCTGGCCATGGCCCGCGACCGGCACCTGCCCCACGGCCTGGCCGTGGTCCACCAGAAGTTCAAGGTGCCGCACCGGGCCGAGCTCCTGGTGGGCGCGGTGGTGGCGGTGGTCGCCGCGACGACGGACGTGCGCGGGGCGATCGGGTTCTCCTCCTTCGGCGTCCTGACGTACTACGCGATCGCCAACGCCTCCGCCTGGACCCTGACCCCGGAAGAAGGCCGCCCCGCACGGGTCATTCCCGTCCTCGGGCTGGTCGGCTGCCTGATCCTGGCCTTCGCCTTGCCCATTTCCTCGGTGATCTCCGGGGCCGCGGTGCTGGCCCTCGGTGCCGTTGCCTACGGCATCAGGCGCGGTCTCGCGGCCCGCAGCTGACCGTGTCCGGCCGCGCGCGGATTCGCTGCGGTCAGCCAGCCGGCACAGTGCGGCGGGAGCGGATCAGCGCCCGGCGGCCGAGGACGATGGCGATCGCTCCCAACGGGATGGCCGCGATGGCTCCGACGAGCCCGTTGCCGGTGCCGGGACCGCCGCTGGAGGTGGCCAGGTGCAGCACCGCGAGGACCGTACCGGCCAGCCCCATCGTCATGGCCGAGATGGAGCCGGTGCGCGCGTTGCCGGTGCGGATACGGCCGGCGAGGCGGGCCAGCGTCAGCCAGCCGATGGCCACGCCGACCGCCCCTACCGCGAGGGCCAGGTTGGCCCCGGTCCGCCCGTCGCCGATGACTCCGCCCTCGGCAGCCGCCATCAAAACGTCTGGTGCGTTCATGCCTCTCCTCTTCTCCGCGTGGAGCAATTCCAAGGTTTCGCTGTGCCTTGAGCATGTCTGCCGACCGCAGTGCCGGTCGTCCCTCAGGCGCAGGCACTTTGCGCTGCCGCCGATGCCGCAGATGCCTGCTGCGGATGCGGCAGGAGCCGCCCGGATACTGCAGGCGCGGTAGCCGGCCGCTCGTCCACGAGCGGGACGTGCCCGTAGCGGCACCCGGTTAAGGTGCGCGCATGGACAAAGGTCGGTTCGGCGTCCCGGCCGGTGTCGGAGACGGGGCGATCGCCCTCGGTGTGGCGGCACTGCTGCTGGGCACCGGGCTGTCCGGGGAGCACCCCGGCACGGGCCCCGACTTGCTCGGCTACACGCTGCTGGCAGCCGGCGGCCTCGCACTGGCCGCGCGTCGCCGCGCTCCGCTGACCGTCCTGGCCGTCACCGGGCTGTGTGCGGTGGGGTATCAGGCGGCGGGTTTCGACGTGCTCGCCGTCTCGTACCTGGTCGCGGTGTACGGCGCGGTGCGGGCCGGGCACCGGGCCGTCACGGTGGCGGCGTCCGTGACCATGCTGGTCGTTCTTCACCTCACTGCCCTGGTCTTCCACGATGGGCCTGCGGGCGAGGCGTTGGCGCAGGCCCGCCACGTCCTCGAGGTTGCCTGGTTGATCGCCGCGTTCGCCGCGGGGGAGGCGCTGCGGCAGGCCGAGCAACGGGCGGACGAAGCCGAGCGCACCCGGGAGGAGACCGCGCGGCGCCGTGCGGATGAGGAGCGGCTGCACATCGCGCGGGAACTGCATGATTCGCTCACCCACCAAATCTCGATCATCAAGGTCCAGTCGGAAGTCGCCGTCCACGTGGCCCGCAGGCGGGGTGAACAGGTACCCGAGGCCCTGCTCGCGATCCAGGAGGCCGGACGTGAGGCGACCCGGGAACTACGCGCCACCCTGGAGGCGCTGCGTGATGACGACACCACCCCGCCCCGCGGGCTCGACCACATCCCGGAGCTGGTGGAGCAGGCAAGCAGGGCCGGCCTGGAGGCGACGCTGACGATCGAGGGGCAGCGGACCGACGTGCCGGCCGCGGTGAGCCGGACCAGCTACCGGATCGTTCAGGAGGCGCTGACCAACATCACCCGGCACGCCTCCGCCGCGACCGCGTCGGTCCGCATCGTCTACCGTGCCGACTCACTGGCCATTCAGGTCGATGACGACGGCAAGGCCACGCCGGCCGCGGTGCCGAAGCTCGGGCTGGGGCTATTGGGCATGCAGGAACGCGTCACTGCCCTCGGCGGTCGGCTGCGCGCGAAGCCGCGCAGCGAGCGGGGCTTCACCGTCCAGGCCGAACTCCCCGTGGAACGAGCGTCATGATCCGTGTCCTGCTCGTCGACGACCAGCCGCTCATTCGCAGCGGATTCCGTGCACTCCTCGACCTCGAAGACGACATCGAGGTGGTGGCCGAGGCAGCCGACGGCGAGCAGGGCCTGGCGCTGGCCAGACAGCACCTGCCCGATGTTGCGCTGATCGACATCCAGATGCCGGTCGTCGACGGCATCGAGGCCACCCGGCGCATCGCCGCGGACCCGGCTCTGGCCCCGGTGCACGTCGTTATCCTCACCAACTACGGCATGGACGAGTACGTCCTGGACGCGCTGCGCGCCGGCGCCGCCGGTTTCCTCGTCAAGGACATCGTGCCGGACGACTTTGTGCACGCTGTGCGTGTCGCCGCCCGCGGTGACGCGCTGCTCGCGCCGTCCATCACCCGCAAGCTGATCAACCAGTACGTCACCCAGCCGCTGCCCGCTGCCGCCGACGCCGGGCTGGACGAGCTGACCAGCCGCGAACGCGAGGCCGTCACCTTGGTCGCGCAGGGTCTGTCCAACGACCAGATCGCCGACCGCATGGTGATCAGTCCAGTGACAGCGAAGACCCACATCAACCGGGCCATGACCAAACTCCACGCCCGCGACCGTGCCCAACTCGTGGTACTCGCCTACGAATCCGGCCTGGTGACTCCGCGCACCTCCTGACATCCATGGGCCGGTCGAGATCGTCTGCGGCCTGCTGATCCCTGGCCGGGACAGCGGCGGTACGAGGCCGATCAGGGCGCGTCGTTGCCGAGCACCTCGCGGGCCAGCTCCTTCAACGCGCGCCGATCCTCCGCCAGGGCCTGTCTTCCGGCCTTGGTCGCCTTGTAGACGCGACGGGTGCGCCCGTCGACCACTCGCTGCTCGGACACCAGCAGCCCGTCGGCCTCCAGCCGGTGCAGCGTCGGATACAGGGTGCCGGGGCTGATCTGATGGCCGTGCCGGGCCAGTTCCTCGGTCATCCACGCGCCGTGAATCTCCTCCTCGGCTGCGTGATGCAGGATGTGCAGCCGCACCGCACCCCGCTGGAACTCCCGCACCTGGACACCTCCGGCAGTGACGATTCCGATATCGGTATCCGATCCTACGTCGACCGGCACTAGCGCCTACGCGGCCGAAGCACCCAGGACAAGAGGCGCGGCCTGCGCATTCACCCTTCCCCGCCGTCCTCGTCATCGTCGAGTTCGGCGGCGTCCGGGTCACGCAACGGCCGCAGGGCGGCGCGCGCCGGGAACGCCCAGCCGGTCGCACTGGTGCTGCACCGGATCTCGGACGCGGCGGCAAAGAGCAACACCGGACCGGTCCGCGACGACCAGTTCGTCCATGTGCGCAGCCAGGTCCAGGACAGCGACCTCACCAGCGGGAAGCTGGTGACGGGACCGCTGCAGGAACGGGAGATCTGGTACGCCCGGAAGCCCGGCCCCCGCCAGGACGGGGATACCCTCCCCATCAACGCCGAGTTCGGGGACACCGACGGCACCCGCGAGGGCCTGACCCGCATTCGGTGGCGCTCGGTGCCGCAGTGAGGTCGGGTGTCTTCTGTTACGCGACAGCCCCGGTACGCGTGGGCGTACCGGGGCTGTCAGCAGCACATCGTGACAATGTGCCGCTCGGATGTCACGTTCCGCTTACTCCTCGGTCGACTGACCCGCGGACCGACCAGCGGACGACGTCTTCCGCTTGCGGAGGAGGAAGACCGCGCCGCCGCCGATGACGACGAGTGCGATGGCGATGCCCGCGATGATCGGCGTGGCGCTGGAGCTGCCGGTCTCGGCGAGGTCGCCCCCGGTGCCGGTCGAGCTGCCGCCGGCCGTGGCCGGGGCGGGCTGGTCCGCGGTCTGGGTGTCGAGGCCGCCGGTGCCGCTGCCGGTGGTCTTGCAGTCCAGGACGCCCTTGAACGTCTTGGTGAACCCGCCGGGACCGGTGATCGTGAAGTCGTACGCCTGGTCCTCGGCGACCGGGACGGTCACCGTCTCGGACTGTCCGGCCTCGACGGTGTGCTCGGCACCGGCCAGCTCGAAGGTGAACGCCTCGTCGCCCTCGTTGCTCGCGGTGACGTCCACGCCGCCCTTGGCGCAGTTCTTCTTCGCGGTGATCGCGGGGATTGCGCCCTTCTTGGCCCAGGTCGCGGTGGCGGTCGCGGAGACCGTGGACTCGCTGGAGCCGGCCAGGATCTGGGTCTGGCTCTTGGTCACCCCGGCGAAGGCACGGCCGACCGGCACCGAGGTGGTGGCCTGCACGGTCAGCGACGCGGTGCCGTCGGCGGCACCCGCCGGGACGTCGAAGTAGAGCTCGGCGCCGTTGGCGGCGGCGGTGACAGGCTTGCCGCTCTTGTCGGTGACCTTGACGCCGCTGGCGGAGTCGGCGGGCGGGGTCACCGAGACCTGGCCGGCGTCGGTGTGCACGGTGACCGGCCCGAGCCGCTCACCGGACAGGCCGGAGACCGCTGCCGGGTCCAGCGCGAGGGACGCCTTGGGCTCGGCGACGTCCTCTGCGTGCTCTCCCAGCCAGTCGGCGAGCTTCTCGGCCTGCTGGTCGGAGGCGTCGACATCGGCGTTGTCCGAGTAGCGCCAGATGGCGACCTGGGTGCCCGCCGCCGCGGTCTGCTCGGTCAGCGGCCCGGTGCCTGCCCGTTCGGCGAGCGCCGCGAGGTCGTCGATCTGCGGGTAGGAGTGCTGCAGGATCCAGCGGATCCTGCCCGCGTTCTTGTTGGCGCCGAGCGACGTCTGGTCCCAGGGGGTCTCCAGGTACTTCGCCTGGTCCTGGGTGGGGTTGTGAATGTCGATGCAGTACGTCTTGAGCTTGCCGCCGCCGTCGACGGTCATCTCGAAGAGCCCGGCGGCCAGCTCCTGCTTCTTGCCGTCCGTGTGGAGCACGGCCCGGTCGTAGGTCTTCAACCCGTCCAGGACGGCGGTCGCGCCACCCTGGTGCTGGGGCGCCTCGTCGGCGGCCGCGCTGCCCGCGCCGACGAGGGCGGCGGCCATGACGAGCCCGGATGCCACCGCTGATGCGGCCAGCCGGGAGATGCCCGGTCTCCGTGGGGGATTCGTCCCCGCCATGGATGCTGAAGCAGTCGCTGAAGAAGCAGAAAACACAGATGTCCCCTCCGGGCGGGATCCTCGCGCTTGGTGCGCGTGTGGGGTTTGTCCCGCCAGCCGACTCAAGTGCCCTGTGAGTACTGGGAGATCCTAAGGAAGCGGCGATGCGCATTGCCCCGTCATACCGTCGTACAACCATTCCGACTCAGAATCGTTATCGCCGGTAACTTCCGTGCCCACAGGCCCGATCACAGTGCCGGCGCCAGCTCCGGGATCTGTTCCTGACGCACCGTCGGTCCACGCCCCCCACGCCGCGCGCCCCGCTCGCTCTGCGCCCTCCGCTCCGCCAGCGCCCCCTGCGCGCCCTGCGTCCGCTTCGCGGACCGCGCAACAGGCTCCCCCCGTTCGACCGGCCCCCCGAACCCGTCGGCCTTCCCTTCTCCCCCTTCCTGCGCCGACCCGCCCCGCCTGCCCGGCCCGGCCGTCAGTGCCGGATCACCCCGCACCACCCGCCGGAACGCCGCCGTCCCCCGTGTCAGATCGTGTCCGACCGCCAGCGCCTCGATGTCCACGAACGTCCGGCGCTGCCCGTCCCGTTCCTCCTCGCGCACCTTCAACCGACCGTGCACGACCAGTGGTTCTCCCACAGCGACCGAACCCGCGAGATTCGAGGCCAGCGTGCGCCACGCCCACACGGTGTAGAAGCTGGTGTGCCCGTCCGTCCAGAACTGCTTCTCCCGGTCCCAACGGCGGGCCGTCACGGCGAAGCGGAATCGCGCCATTCCGCCGGTCGCGGTCTCCCGGAATTCCACCCCGGTCGCCGCGTTGCCCACCAGTGTCACCACGGTCTCGTTCATGCCTCCGCCTCCCCTTCGTCGCCCGTGACCGCTGCCGCGCGGTCACTGATCTCATGCTGAAGGGGAGGCGGGGATCCTGCTGGGAGCTGTGGACTACCGCCCGGTTGTGGAAAACTCCGTCACCGCCACGAACCGCTCCCGCACCTCGCGGTACCGCACCAGTTCGGCCGCCACCGGATCGAGTACCCGCGCCCGGCCGCAGGCCGCCGCCGCCACGCGGAGCCGCCGCTCGGCCTCCTGCCCGTACCGCCGTGCGGGCCCACGCGCGGCGGCCGCACACGACCACTCGACCAGCGGCCCGCCGACGACCCCGGCCATCATCACCGATGCGGCTGTGAGCAGCCCCGGTTCGACCAGGCCGACGATCTGGCCGATCAGCCAGAGGCCGCCGAAGATCTGCAGCAGCGTCATGGAGACCTGCGCCAGTACGGCGGCGGGCCACCATGCGGGCCGCGGCGGCCTGCCGGCCACCCGCCCGCTGTGTGCCCCACCGGATCCACCGGCCGTCGCGGCAGCGACCGCAGCCCCGCCGTCGGCGTCGACGGGCGCCCCGTCACGCCCCGCATCCTCGCCTGCACGCTCACCCTCCCCCACCGCCCTGCCCTGACCCTCCGCCGCCGTGCCGCTCTTCTTCCCCAGCTCGTCCAGCACCTCCGGCAACCCCTCCGCCCCGTTCGTCGCGGCCTCGCGGACCGCCTGCGCCCAGGGGCCGGGCAGCCCGTCGGCGGCAGCGTCCGCCACCGTGCGTACCGCCTGCTCGACGCGCTGCCGAGCGGTGAGCTGCTCCTCCGGCGGCGCGGGCAGCGCTGCTGCCCAGTCCATGGTTCGCGGCTGCCTGGTGGACTCGTACCAGCGCCACAGCCGCAGCCAGGGCGTCCCGCAGGCCCGCCCGGCGTTCCTGCGCCACTCGCGCTCGGCGGCCTGACCTGCCGCGGCCGCGCCGACGGCCTCGGCGAGCCGGTCGGCGAACTCCTCACGGGCACGTTCCCCGAGCCCCGGCCGCCCCTCGGCGACGTACGCCGGCCGCAGTCTGGCCGCGACGGCGTCCACATCGGCGGAGAGCCGGCGCGCCGCGGCCATGCGCTCCTGGACGAACCGGCCGAGCAACTCGCGCAGTTCGCCCACCCCATCGCCGGTGAGAGCCGACAGGGACAACACGGTGGCGCCCGGTTCGCCGTGTTCGCCGAGCGCCATGCCGTCCTCGTCGAGCAGCCGGCGCAGGTCGTCGAGGACCTGGTCGGCGGCGTCGCCGGGCAGCCGGTCCACCTGGTTCAGAACGACGAATGTGACCTCCGCGTGCCCGGCCAGCGGCCGCAAATAGCGCTCGTGCAGAGCCGCGTCCGCGTACTTCTCCGGATCCACGACCCAGATCACCGCATCGACCAGCGCAAGCACCCGGTCCACCTGCTCGCGGTGCCCGCTCGCCGCCGAGTCATGGTCGGGCAGATCGACGAGAACGAGCCCCTGAAGCGCCTCGTCCGCTTCCGTACCGCCCTGGTACGGCCTGCGCCTGAGCCGCCCGGGAATGGCGAGCCGGTCCAGCAGCCCGGCGGCGCCGTCGGTCCAGGAGCAGGCGATGGGCGCGGCGGTGGTCGGCCGTCGCAGCCCGGTGTCTGAGATCTGCGCGCCCGCGAGGGAATTGAAAAGGGTCGACTTGCCGCTGCCCGACGCACCGGCAATGGCGACGACGGTGTGCCGGGAGGAGAGCCGCTGCCGGGCGGCAGCCTCGTCGAGTACGCGCCCCGCCTCGGCGAGGGTGGCCCGGTCGAGCCGAGCCCTGGACAGGCCGACGAGCTCACGCAGCGCGTCGAGCCGCGGCCCGAGCGGGCTGCCGGACGGTACGTACGCCTCGACCTGGGGCCGTTCGTCGTCGGAGGCGGCCTCGCGGCCGGAATCGGGATCGGGTCCGGATTTCACGGAGGCGGCAGCGGCACGCCGGGCAATGAGCCCGTCGTCCCAGCGCCCGACGGGCTCGGGGGCGTTGCGGATCACGACATCCGCAGTCCGGCCCCGCCCCGGCTCCCGGTCCGTGTCCCGCACCCGGCCCTGCTCCTGGCTGTGGTCCTGGTCAGTGACGACAGTCAACGCTGCCACCTCTCCTTCTGCAGTACGGACAGCGCGGCAATCAGTTCTGCCTGCGGCTCCGGGGTCACATCGAGCGCGTCGAGCGGCGCGAGCCGCCGATCACGCTCGCCGTTCAGCACCTGGTCGAGATAGGCGGTCAGCAGCGCGCCGCCCTTGTCGCGCAGTCGCAGCGCCCCCTGCACGCCGATGCGTTCGGCGAGCTGCTCCCCGGCGCTGCGGGCACGGCGTCCGCCGAGCAGAGCGGCGGCCAGCAGTGCGGCCACCGTCTCGACGTCGGGCGCGGCGTTGCGTTCCAGCCGGCGCACCTCTTCCTCGGCCAGCTCCTCCAGCACCCGCCGCCACCGTCGTACGGCCATGGCGATCCGGCCCCGGATGTCCTCGGCCGGCCCCCTGCCCCCGGCCTGCCGGCCGACGGCCTCGGACCTGAGCACACCGGCTGCCGGCTCGTGCCGCCAGGTCGTGCGGATCTGCTCGTCGGCTGCGGCGACAGCGCACTGCAGGAGCGCGGCCAAGCTCTCCACCAGTGCGTCGAGAAGCTCCTCGGAGGAGCTGTAGAGCGGGTATCCGCGCCACCGGGTGCGGGCGTCCCCGGCGAGCACACCGCCGTTCTGCAGCCGCCGCTGCACCCGGGCGCCCTCCTTCCGGTAAGCGTCCTCGACCACGCCGGTGAGCCGCATGGCCGCCGCGTACTGCGCGGCGGCGGCCCCGGCCAGTTCCGGCATGCGTACGTCCAGCGAGTCGATGACCCCGGTCGCCGTACGCCCCACGGCCTGCTGACGGGCCGCCGGATCGTGCACGCGGTGGCCGAGCCAGGCGCGCAGCGGTGCGACCGCGGTGGTGGGCAGCAGCCCGCTGCCGCCGCCCGCCGACTCGGGCAGTTCCGGGATCGTGAAGCGGGGCACCTCACCGAGACCCGCCCTGGTGAGCAGCGCTCCGTACTGCCGCGACACTTCGGCGATCACCTGGTGCGGCACCCGGTCGAGCACGATGACGAGGGAGGCGTCGTACTCCTTTGCCGTACGCAGCATCTGCCACGGCACCGCGTCGGCGTACCGGGAAGCGGTGGTGACCATGACCCAGACGTCGGCAGCGCAGACGAGTTCGGCTGCCAGCACCCGGTTCCGTACGACGAGCGAGTCGATGTCCGGGGCGTCGAGCAGCGCGAGTCCGCGCGGCAGACTCGCGGCGGTCTCGACCCGCAGCGCGGTCCCGTCCTCCTGCTCGCCCCCGCCGAGCCCGTCGCGGTCGTCGCAGAGGCCGGGATCCGCGGACTCCTCCGGGGGCCGCCAGACCCGGGTCAGTTGCGGCAGTACGCGTACCCCCGCGAACCAGTGATGATCATCCGGATGGCAGACAAGGACGGGGGTCCGGGTGGTGGGCCGCAGCACCCCGGCCTCGCTGACCCGTCGCCCCACGAGCGAGTTGACGAGCGTCGACTTCCCGGCCCCGGTGGATCCACCGACGACCGCGAGCAGCGGCGCTTCAGGATCCTTCAGTCGGGGAAGCAGGTAGTCGTCGAGCTGCGCGAGCAGCTCGACCCTGGTCTGACGGGCACGTGCCGCCCCAGGAAGCGGGAGTGGCAGACGCACGGCAGCGACACGGTCGCGGAGGGCGGAAAGTGCGTCGATGAGCTGAGGCCGTACGTCCATGGTCACCACATGCGAAGAATGCCCAATTTTGGCGCCATTTTGAAGCGTATAGCCGCCTCTGCGCGCCGGTTACGCCGTCGGGACAGAGGGGACGAGTGGGGCGCAGGCATAACGAGTGCACAACACCCGGGGCGCCAGGCGTCAAAAGCAGTGCAAGATCCGCACCCACCTGCGATTATCGGTTCGCTTCACCGAACCTCCACATCGTGCCACGCAGGTGAAGCAACCAGGTCGAGGCGATCGGAGCCCTATCCTTGTCCCGGCAAGGTCACGGACCGGCCCGGTCCCAGGGCTCCAGGCCGCCGAGGCCACCACCCGGCCCCCGTAGCTCAGTGGATAGAGCAGGCGCCTTCTAAGCGCTTGGCCGCAGGTTCGAGTCCTGCCGGGGGCACACAGTCCATACCCCGCCAGGCCCTCCCTCGGGAGGGCCTTTTCAGCAGGTCACCGCACCGTAGCGAGGGCCGCGTAGCGAACGCATAAGCGCCGGACCGACCCCAGGTCACGGCGGGGAGGGTCCGGCGCTGTCCGGCTGTCACCGGGTTTCTGCGGGTGGCTCTGTCGAATACGTGTCGAAGTTTTCCCGGTGGGCTCAGCCCTCTGCCGTCAGGTCGGGGAGGTCACCGCTCGACTCGATGCGCCTCTGGTGATCCTTGAGCTGTCCGGAGATGGACCGGGCGTATGTGGCGAGCAGCACCGGCACACTGTTGCCCGCCCATTCGGCCACCTGTGCCGGCGGGACCCCGTTGTTGAGCCATGTCGTCAGGCAGGTGTGTCGCAGGTCGTAGACCCGCTTGCCGAGCGGCGAGGCGAACTCCTCCGGGGCGAGGACTTCCTTGCGCGCGGTCCGCCAGGCCCGCCGGAAGACCGACCCGGAGAGCAGGCCACCGTTCTCCCCGGGAAGAGCAGATCACCAGGCTTGAGTTTCTCCGTCGCAATGTGTTCGCGAAGGATCTTCGTGAGTGCCGGTCGACACGGCACGACGCGGGTGTCGTCCGTGGCCCTTCCCTTCAGTCCGCGCTTTTCGTGGACCTCCCCGGTGTCGGTCCACTGCTTGCCGACCTCCGGCTGAGCCGTATGGAAGAGCAGCTCGCCCCACTGGTCATCGTCGTGCTCTCCCGGCAACCGCGCCTCCAGGACCCGCATGGCGACGACCTCTTCGGGCCGCGGGCCGGCGTAGTAGATGGTGGCGAAGAATGCGTGCAGCCGCCGGCCACCACGAGGACGACGCCATATCCACCCGAGCAGGCCCGCGGCATGGGTCGAGTTGATGAGGGACCGCTTGTCCACTGCGGACGAGGTCTTGGGGGTGGTCCCTCGCCCCTTCGGCAGAGGGTTGGAACGGAGAACGCGGTTCTTCACCGCGTACTCCATGGCGACGTTCAGAATCCTGCGGTGGCGCTTCGACGAGGAGGCTGCAGCGGCTGTGCCATCCAGTCTGGAGTCCAAGGCATGCAGCACCTCTTCCACCTGTTGCGGATCCTCCCAGGCCGCCATCGTCAACGTGTTGCGCTCCACCCACCTCAGGATTGCCGTCACCTCCTGCGGAGCCTCCTTCCGACGCCGAGTATTGAAGGCAAACTCCCGCAAGGCGGTCCGGACATCGATCGCCGCGAACCTGCTCGACAACGGTGCGCGCAACAGTGCGATCGTCGTCGTCATGAGTGCCTTGGCCACGTTCTTACGGTTGTTGCCGGAGGTCCGTCGCCATTGAGCGTCTGTGAACTGAATCGCGAAGTCGTACCAGCTGACGGCGCCGGCACCGGACTGGTGGGAGATGGGCCGACCAGTAGTCAGGCTGAAGGCCTCACCACGACGGGCCGCAGACACCAGCTCGGAGCGGAAGGAGTCTGCCAGGGCCGAGGTCCCGAAGGGCTCTCGGAACGGTTTGCCCGCCACCATCCAGCGCACGGTGTACGAGGTCTTACGGCTCCCTCTATAGGTGAGGATCTTGTAGATCCTGACGTCATAGCTGGTCTCCATCAGGCACCGTCCTCGCGGTCGTCGAGCCAGTTGTCCAGATCGCCCCGACGGACACGCAAGTCACCGTTTGGGAGCTTGATACAGCGCGGCGCACGGTGCTTCTGTCGCCAGTCGTAGAAGGTCGAGCGCGAGATCTGAAGTTCCTCGCAGACCTCAGCGAGGGTCAGCATTCCTCGCGTGCGAAGGGTCGCCGTCACCTCACATCCCCTCCTCTGTCAGCAGTGCTTCGCGGGCGGTTTCTCGGTTGAGTTGCAGGTCTCTGGCGATCGAGGCGGCGAGGACGGATTCGCCGGGGCTGTGGCCTTGTCCGGCGTACTGCCAGTCGGTGAGGACGAGGACGGTCGGGTCCTGGTCCGGGTCGGGCAGGCCGAGTTCTTCGCGTTGCTGGGCGGCGCGGTAGTCGGCGCGGATCTGGCGGAGGGCGCCGAGGGTGGTGGAGTAGCGGCGGGACTTGGAGGAGAAGTGGCCGCGGAAGCCGAGCATGTGTGCCCAGGCCCGTAGCCGCCGGTCCGGGTAGAGCGGATCGAGGTCGAAGCAGGCTTCGATGAGTCGGCGTGGGTGGTCGGGTACGTCGAGGAGGACCAGGGCCTCGCGGTTGCCTATGCGGCGGTCGATGATGCCTGTCGTCTCGGCGGCCTTGGTTGCGTACTTGGCGACGTAGGAGGCGACGGCCTGTTCGGTGATGTCGGTCCCGGCGTCGAAGGCGCGGATGGGGCGGATGTCGAGCTGGGTGCCCCAGCGGAGCGGGCGGGCGGGTTGGCCGGCGGCGGCCGGGACGGTGATGGTCGTGTACGAGTGGGCAACAGCGGCGCGGATGGCGTCGGTGAGCAGCTGCACGGAGGCCCAGGAGGGCGGTGGGCTGTCGGGGCCGTCCGGGCCGTCCGGGCCGTCGAGGCGTACGACGGCATGGAAGTGGACGGCCCCGCGCTTTTGGAACTCGGCGACCTTGCCGTACGAAACCCGTGCCGTTTCTTTGAGTTCGCGTTGGGTGAGGCCGGCGCGGGCGGCGATCTCGCGGCGGAGGCGGTTGGTGAAGCGCTGCCACAGGTCCCCGGCGTGGTTGTTGAAGAGGACCGCGCCCGCGTAGTCGTACGAGTCGGGGTCGAGCGGGGTGCCGAGGGCATCGTCGTCAGGGCCGTGGACGGTGCCGCAGCGGCAGCGGCCGGAGTCGGGACGGTTGTGGACTGGGCCGAAGAACGGGGCGGTGAGCGTAGGCACCGGTCCCCTCAACCCCGACGGCGAGCACGTCACCGTGCAAGCGCATCCACTCCAGGAGGCGGCGGTAGCCGTCGGGGGTGGTGGGGAACGGAGCGGTGGCCAGGTGCCGGCCAATGGTGTCAATCACGGCTGCCTGGTGGAAGTCGGTGTGGGTGTCCACGCCGCCGACCACCGCGATCTGATCTGCCATGGTGGGTACTGCTTTCCTTCCGTGCGATGCGCGAGGGATCACACGGGCCGGTCGGGCGTCAGGACAAGACTGTGATGGGACCTTTGGCCGGACTCCTATGAGGTCACAGGCGCTCGACCGGCCGCGTGCATAGCGGCACCGCCCAGACCGCCGACGATTCCTTGAAAGGACAGCCCGAAGCGTCAATCGTTCGGTGGGTCAGGCCGCCGAGCGGTGCCATGACCAATCCTCACAGTCGTTCGTACAGTGGCGCGCTCCACCTGGACGCCATGAACCACGCCCGCTCCACGACGTGTGGGTCGAAGGCGGACGGGATGGGAGCTGAGGTGAGTGGTGGGTTGAGGGTGGTGCTGAAGTGGTCGAAACGCGCTACGAACGACCACGCGCCCCCTCACAATGCTGGTATGGATGAGGCACTCGCGGCCATAGTCGGAGCAGGCGTGGGCGCCATCGGGGCTACCTTCGCCGCAGTCTGGGCGGGCCACCAGTCAAAGTGGCAGACCAAGACTCAGATGCGCGGCCAGCACCTGCAATGGCGAAGGGAGTCACGACGTACTGCGTTCGCTGACGTCATACGCGCGTGCGGGGACTTGCAGCACTTTTGCAAGGAGACCGTTGCTGCCACCCTGGAAACCCCGCGAGACGATGAAGCCGTGGCCCAGCACATGGCGGCTGTGGAACAACGCTTGGCCGTCCTGCAGACTGCGCGCATCGTGGCCGATTTGGAAGCCCCGACTCTCGACGAGACGTTGACTGCCCTTGAAGCGAGCCATACCGAGATGGTGAATCAGGTACGCGACGTCGTGAGAGGCAACACGCACTGGGGTGAAGCAGCCTCGGCAGGCGGGGCCGCCAGCACCTCAACGGGCCACTTCGTCGCCAAAGCCCAGAAGGAACTCAATAGCTACGAAGGCGCCACGTGATCAACTGAACCAATAGAGCGCCCTCCGTGGGCCGTCTCGGGGCCGTGGGAGGGCGCTCAACGATGACCAACGCTGACAACTGCCGACAGCTCAGCAGCAGGTCACAGCCTTAATCGAAGATGTGAATGCAGGTCAGAGACCCCGCGCGTCACTTCTTCGGCTACTGGTCCTCTGGTTTACCTACACGCGCAGTTCTGTCACTTCCTACGATGTCCCTTAGCGCGATAGGCACATACGGTGCCGCAGGTCCGGCGCCGCAGCGGGTGGGGGCGCGGTGCGTGCCCAGGTCGAGCGCGTACGAGCTCGACCAAGAGGGGGAGAAGGATCTTGGCTAGTTGGAAGTCAATGCAAGTCTGGGTGTGCTTCGCCGAGAACGGCAAGCTCAACGGTGCTTCGCTTGAGCCAACGAGTTGGGCACGGCGAAAGCGCGACGTAGCGGTGCCGAAGAAGATTGATGCCCTTGAGCTGATCATTGATCTGCTGGAGGACGGTAAGGGCCTACGCATTGCCCAGCCAGAAGGGCAGCAGGGGAGGCTCATCACCACGCGCCAGCAGGATCACGGGGTGCTTATCGACGGCAGCCGCTATCCGGAGGTTGCAGCCACGCTCATCCGAAGGATGCGTGAAGTAATCGCCGTTCTGGTTACTCAAGAGCAGCAACAAAGCGCAGAGGCTGCTGCGGAGGCTGACAACTGGCTTGCCGGAGACCGCGTTCGTGGCGCGGATGACCGAACTAGGTCGGAGAGCATCCACACGTTGCAGGGTGGGCTGCCTACACTCGGCCGCCGCCGCTGACCAACGTGGACCTGAAACGCGAAAGCCATGTCATCCGCGCGCACGATGGGACTGCGGTACAGCAGCGAAGTACAGCAACCACAGCAGCCGGCACCGTCCGGTAGCCGCCTTCCGGGGCCATAACACGGCCGGTATGACCGTCACCGGCCGATCCGCATAGAGCTACGGATCAGAAGGTTGCACCAGGTAGAGACGGTCTGGCTCGGTGCCAGGCCGTCTCAGTTTCCGTCTCATTCAGCTACGTTCATCGCCGTACAGGCGGGATCATCGGCGGAGACCGCCCCGGCACTCGTCCGCCCATGAACGCAGGTGAACGGCCGTGGGCGCACCCCTCGCCGCCACCAACGGACTTGCAGGTAGTGCTCGGCTGTTCATCGCCCCTCCAGGCTCTGGACGGCCACCGTGTCCTTCGGGTCCGGCGCGTGCTCGGAGCCGTGGCAGGCGGCCAGGGTGGCCACTCCCAGGAGCAGGAGGGCCACCACGGCCGTCTTGCGGATCACGATCAGGCGCGGCTCCGGCCCCGGGGAACGATCCGCATCACAGCGGTTCCCAGGGCCACCAGGGCGAAGGCCGTCAGGCCCAGCCACACGCTGGTCGTCAGTCCGATACCGGTAGAGGCCAACGCCCCACCGCCCACAGTTGTTGCAGGGTTGTTGTACAAGGGTCCCTCCCAAATGATCTCTGACAGTTTCTGAAGCGACCTGCTACCAGGCGCGCTCACGGCGGAACACGGAGTCCAGGTACGCCTTGGCGTGGCAGGCCTGGAGCAGGAAGTCGAAGAGCAGCTCGTACATGGACGCGGCGAGGAGCATCCGCTTCCAGCCGAGCTCCCGTACGGTCACAACCCGCTCGATCACGAAGACGAGCGAGACCCAGAGCCAGAACTCGTTGACGTGGAACGAGTGCGAGGCCAGGGCGTAGGCGAGGGTCGCCAGGTATACGGCGGTCACGAGGACGCCAACCATGCTCAGGAGCTGACGGCCCCAGTAGCGCCACGTGATGCGCGTCAGGCCGTACTGGACGCAGTTCTCCACCGCTCCCCGCTTCCAGCGCAGTCGCTGGTCCCACAGGGCCTTCCAGGTCAGCATGACCTCGGTGGTGAGCGTGCAGCCCTCCGGCGAGAGCACTCGATAGCCCAGGTGCAGCACCGCGAAGGTCAGCTCGTTGTCCTCGGTGAGCACCGAGGTGTCGTAGATGCCCCCGAGCCCGTCCCCGGCCGGGAGACGGCCCTCCAGACGGGCCTGGGAGATCTGCCGCAGCACCTGCACCCGGAACATGGCCGCTGTGCCGGTGAGCACCAGGCACTTGCCGCCCAGGCGCTTCACATCCCGCGAGTAGCGGGCGTACTCGTTGCGCTGGAGGTGGCCCACGAAGCCCCCGCCGGGTCCTCCCCGGAAGGTGCCGCCCACTCCCCCGTAGCCCTTCGCGAGGTGCTCCACCCCACAGGCCACGAAGCCGGGGTCCAGGGCGCTGTCCGCGTCCGTCACGAGGACCACGTCGTCGTCGTGCAGATAGGGCAGCAGGCGGGCCAGGGCCTGGTTCAGCCCTCCGGCTTTCTTGTGCCGGTTGCCCTGGGTCTCGAAGACCTCGGCCCCCAGGGAGTCCGCGATGGCCACGGTGGTGTCGGTGCAGTTATCCGCGACCACGATGACCCGCCGCGGGGGCACGATCTGCCCGTACAGCCCCTGGATGGAGTCCGCGATGGCGTCGGCCTCGTTGTGGGCCGGTATCAGGGCGATCACGTTGCGGATCTCGGCGGGCCTCAGGCTCGATCTTCGATGCTTCCCCATGGGTGCTTCCTGTGGAGTCGTTCTGAGATGGAATCGGCGGGGTCTCGGAAATGGGTACGGTGGCCGGTTCCGAGATCACGGCGGGAGTCGTCTCCTCAGGCACAGGGGCTGTGTTGGTCGACGGTGAGAGTGATTCGCCCCCGGTCAAGGGCGTGGGCAGCGCGGCATGGTGGACGATCCGGAGTGACTGAGTGCAGCGCGTCAGAGCGACGTACAGGGCACCCCGTACACAACGGTGGACAGACCGATACCCGCAAGTCCGTACATGATGTCCCCTCTTACTCCATTGCGGACGGCGAAGATCACGGTCGTACCAACCGGTCGACCAGATCACCCCCGCCCGCATTCCCCATGAAAGCTTCACGTGATCTACACGCGACGCCCGACAAATCGTACTGTCACGCGCAGTTGCCGTAAGAAGCCACGCCGTAACTCGGGCCGAGGGAGAGGTCGAGCCATCTACCGCAAAGCGGGACATGCCTGCATAGTTGCCCCACCTTCAACCATTTTTTGAGTGACGGATATCACGCTGAGCAGCCGCAGCGGCATGCCCGGCATGCCAACCGTGCTGTAAGCGCGAAAAGTTGACGGGTACGTGGATCAAGCCCGCGCCTGACATCCACATCTGACATCAACGGCGGCAGAAAGCCGCAGCTACGAGCGGTTTGAGTCACCCTTGTTTCCCAGGCGTCCGAGGCGCGCGAGGCGCCATTGATCGAACTCCTAATTCGGTGCTCACGAACGAGCGCCCTCCCGGGCCGTCCTCGGGCCGTGGAAGGGCGCTCAATGGTGACCAACGTCGACAGGTGCTGACAGCTCGGCAGCAGGTCAGAGCGTTGATCCAGTACGTGGCCGCAGGTCACGGCCGCCCGTGATCAGTTGTGGCTGTGCAGATCACGCAGCGCCGAGCTGAGCGGCCAGGAACACCGCTGCCACCGAGGGGCGGACTGCGTACGTTGCGCCCGCGTTCCCCTCGGGAGCCTCCCACCAGTAGAACGGAAGCCGCCGCTCACTGTTGCTGTGTCCCTTGCTCATCCCGGACAGCACCCCTGCCACGCGCCGCGCCGGATCACTCTCGTTCGGCCCACCCAGGGCCTTATCCACCAGCTCCGTGCAGTGGACCCTCCGGCCAGGGTTGCGCAGCAGGTACTGGAACACCCACCGGGCCTGCGGCGCGAGTTCGGCCAAGAACATCGCGGCGCGCTCCAAGTCCTCCGGACCCCATTCCGAGGCTCCGTAGTGCCCCGCTTCGCCAGAGTGCTTAGCCCATCGTGGATCAGCCTCAGTCAGATACGCCGTCATGCCCCGCCCCCAACAGTTCGTCCCTAGCGCGTGTGTCGTTGGCACCGTACAGAGCCACCAGGACACTGCGTGTCGAATCCGTGTCGAGGTTCTACCGGCAAGCCGCTCAGCTGAGAAAGAGCCACAGGTCAAGAGGAGGACGCGACGCAGCCACAGAGCGCCTTCTAAGCGCTTGGCCGCAGGTTCGAGTCCTGCCGGGGGCACACAGTCCGCACCAAGCCAGGCCCTCCCTCGGGAGGGCCTTTTCAGCAGGTCACCGCACCGTAGCGAGGGGCGCGTAGAGAACGCATAAGCGCCGGACCGGCCCCAGGTCACAGTGGGGAGGGTCCGGCGCTGTCCGGCTGACACCGGCGTTCTGCGGGTGGCTGCGGTGGATACACGGTGGCGCTCCCAGGTCGACGAGCTCACGGGGGTCTACAGGAACTCCTCGCGCGGAATCGTCACCCTGGTCTTCCGCTGCAAGCCCTCCGGCGGCGCCGAGCGCACGCGATCCGCCTGCTCGATGCCCTGGACGGGGCCGGCCCCCACGTACGGAGCCACGACGGCAAGCACCTGCTGGGCAGGTCAGCATGACGACCCCCGTAGCCCTCAACTTCGAGCTTCTGACAGAGAAGAACGCTCACGACAACCTTCGCTTGCGTCTCGGGCCATACCGCCACACCTGCGATTCGTACTACCTCGACATCGACAACTCCCCCACAGCATCACCGGATCTCAAGGGGAACCTCGCACGCTTCTTGGAACAATGGAGGAGCCAGGTCGATGGACTGAAGGGGACAGGAGGCACTGCCTACCTGCCCTACGACCTCTCCGACGAGTGCACGGGCTGGCTCCGCGTATCGTCCACAGACGGATGCAACGCCGACGTACAAGCGGGATGGAGCCTGGTGTCAGGCTGGAGTTTCATGCCCTCCGGCTACCTCGTTACAGCTCCCGAGATCACGGACTTCGATCCCGAGGCGAACGCCCGGATCGAGTGCTCCTTGGACGACCTGTCCCGGTGCATCGCCACGAACGCTGAGACCTTCACGGCCCCCAGGCAGTAGCGCGGTAAGAGTTTCTCTACTTCATCAAGGCACCCGGCTGCGCTCCGCTCCGCCGGGCGCGCTTCCCGGCTCCGCTGCGGGCGACGCTCCTGCCTTCGGCCCGCTCCGCCCGCGCTGCGCCGACGCGCGCCCACATCTGGATAGGTCCGGAGGCCGTGAGTCGATCACCGCATAGCGCGGCCACGGCCAAAGCATGCCTCCGGCGGGGGCGCTCAGACTCCGGGATGGGAGCTGGGCAGTGTGGTGGGTTGAGGTTGAGGTCTCGCGCGCAATGGCTATGACCCCCACAACCAGGAACACAGTGGATCGCAAAACCTCATACGCCCGCGCAGCGGCCACTGTATGCAGAAGACTGCTCCGGCGCCTTAGGTCACTTACCCAAGTTTTTTGGAATTCCCATACAACCCTTGTACCAGCTTGTTGGTCTTGGGGGCGCCGATCATCCCGTGGCCCCATGGGCAACTCCGGGCAAATACGGGAGATCCGGTCCCCCCGGTACGAGGGATGCCGTCCTGGCATCCCGCATGTTGCAGGAGAGTGTCGATGCATAAGAACCTCCGCACCGCCCTGGCCGCGGCATCGGTCGCCGCGCTGACTGGCGGCCTGCTGGTGGCCACAGCCGCGCCGTCCACCGCCGCGTCCGCCAAATACGCGGATGACTTCAACGGTGATGGCTATCGCGATCTCGCGGTCTCCGCACCGGGCACAGTCGTCGGAGGTCATGACCAGGCTGGAGCAGTGGTCATCACCTACGGCTCGTCCAGTGGCCTGCAGAGCAGCAGAACCCAGGTCGTCTCGCAGAGCTCCAGCGGGGTGCCCGGCGCATCCGAAGATGCTGACCGTTTCGGTGAAGCCACCGCGTCCGGTGATTTCAACAATGACGGCTACGCAGACCTCGCTGTAGGAGCTCCCCTCGAAGACACCACCGCAGGCTCAGACAGCGGAGCGGTCACCGTGCTGTGGGGCAGCAGCGCGGGACTGGTCGGCGGCACCGCTTTGGAGATCCCTCCGCTTGGCTACGTGACAGGCTACGGCCAAGTCCTCACCAGTGGTGACTTCGATGGAGACGGCTTCGACGACGACGTTGCGGTCAGCTCGAACTGGGACAACTCTGTCTTCTTCTACAAGGGCGGAACCACCAAAAGCAGCACTCTCGGGGGACGGACGGGTTTCCCCGCGACATCTCTGACCGAAGTCATCTCGCTGGCCGCAGGTGACGTCAACGCTGACGGCATCGACGACATCGTGGTGGGCGGCCACGACAGCGACAGCAGGGAGCTCTACAAGCAGTCCCTGTATCTCGGACTCGGCTCCTCCCGGCCGCAGTACGCGGGCGATGTGGCACACGGCCAGACAGCAGCAGTCGGAGATGTGGACGGCGACGGGTACGCCGACATCGTGACCGGCCACCCGTGGGATCAGCGGTCGTCGATGGTGGGCACGAGCCTGGGGGGCAACGTCTCACTCACCTACGGTTCGGCTAGCGGCCGTGACACCTCGCGTCCCATCGTGACCATCACCCAGAACACCGACGGAATTCCCGGCGCGTCGGAAACGAACGACAACTTCGGGCACGCGGTGGCGCTCAACGACATCAATGGGGACGGCAGGGCTGACCTCGTTGTCGGCGCTCCGTACGAGTCAATCGGCGCAGCGGAGGCCACGGGCTCCGTCACAGTAATTCCTGGCTCCGCCAGTGGTCTCGCCACAACCGCGGCATACGCGTACAACCAAGGATCTACCGGGGTCCCGGGCGCGGCAGAGGATGGTGACTATTTCGGGAAGGCCGTGGCGCTGACGGACACCAACGGTGACGGCATGGCAGACCTCGCCGTCGGCGCCTCTGGAGAGAACAACATGGATGGCGCTGTGTGGTCTCTCAAGGGACGTACTTCTGGGCTGACCACGACCGGTGCGGTGAGCTTCGGCGCGGGGACAACCGGTCTGCCGACCAGCGAGTGGCCGGAGTTCGGAGTCTGGATCGCGGGGTGACGGTTGCGAAACACCACGAGTTCGGTCGTCCCGTGCCGACTCCCTGAAACCACCAGTACGCCTCCATCCCGTTCTGGCCCTACTTCCTTCTTGGACTGAACGGGCCCCGTGGTCGTCGGCTTGTAACGCTGATTGCCGTACAGCAGCGGATTACAGCAACCCCCAGCGATCGCAGCGCCCAACGCTGACTCCCATGGGCCTCCAGGCAACCTGTATGACCTTTAATGGCCGATCTCTATCGAGCTACGGATCAGAAGTTCCCCGTGCCACAACCGCGCCAGATCGGGCGGGGACTCACGGGGAACTGCGGCTGCTGGCGGAGGCGACAACCAGCAGCCGCCGCAGTCGATATCTCGCAGGTCAGCCCCCAACTCACCCCACCTCGCTCCTAAAGCGGATGTCGCAGGTTCGGATCCTGCCGGGGCCCCAGCGCAAAGGGCCCGGACCGATCACGCTCTGAGGCCTATGGAGAACAGTTCGGGTGTCACATGAGCGGCCGGTCTCGCCGACCAGGCAGGGACCGGCTGTCGTCCGCAGGGATGCACTCCCCTGGTCAGTGGGTGAAGGGGCCGCCGAGCGTGGTGTACGACAGCTTGAGCGAGATCGCGGTGTACGACTTCGAGCCGGTGCCGATAGTCCCGGACGTCGAGCCCTTCAGCATGTGGACAAGGCCCGACCGGGTGTTGTCCAGCCAGTCGTTCGTGTCCACCATGAGGTCGGCGCGGCCATCCCGGGTGTAGTCGGTGAGCTTGAGGTTCCGTCCGAAGTAGTCGTCGTTCTCGACGGCGTCCGCGATACCGGAGGTGTTCTGGTCGTACGCCTTGGCTCCGCTGCCGGACAAACCCCCTGCACGGCCGAGCAGCACCGTGACCATGCCGGCCTGGCGCTTGCCCGCCAAGTCCTCGCCGGGGGCCCCGATGGCGAGGTCCGCGTATCCGTCGCCGTTGACGTCGCCGGCGGCGACGGCGGCGCCGAAGTAGTCCTCGTTCTCCGAAGAGCCGGGTACGCCCGCCGTGTCCTGAGTGAACTTCAGCGGTTTGCGTGCCGTGTTCGGCCCGGCGGAGCCGCCGTACTGGACTGTGACGTAACCCCGTTCCCCGTCCGGCCGCTCATAGCCGCGGCCGATGGCGAGGTCGCCGTAGCCATCCTTGTCGAAGTCGCCGATGGTGGTTATGGGGCCGCCGCCGATCTGGTGGCCGCCGTCGTCGGGCACGCGCATCTCGCCCGCGCGCCGGGTGAAATCGCTGCCTCCGCGGTGGAAGTAGGCCCGCAGGTCCACGTCGTCGTAGCCGCCTTGGAGATCGCGGCCAAGGATGTACAGGTCAGTGGCGGCATCGGCGGTGACCCGGCCTGCCACCAGCTGGGAGGCGTCCAAATAGCCGTAGCCGCTGCCGAGGGACTGCCAGCCGCCGCGTCCACCGGTGCGGGTGAAGGGGCCCTTGAGCAGGACGACACCAGCCCGGCTGCCGCTGAGAGCGGTGAGGTCCTGGTCACCGTCGCCGTCGAAGTCGCCGGCCACGACGTCCAGCCCGAACTGGTCGCCCTGGCCCGGGTACTCCGGCGCGACGGGCGAGTGGAAGACGGTGCCGGAACCGAGGCCCTTGGCACCGCCCCAGACGACGGTCAGCCCCCCGCGGCCCTGAATGTCGCCGACGTCCTCGCCCGGTGAGGCGACGGCCAGGTCGGCGTAGCCGTCCCGGTCGAGGTCGGCGCTGGTGGCGGCGAATCCCCAATCGTCACCCTGCTCCACCGCGCCGGGTATGCCGGGCGAGTCCTGATGGATGGTCTGGACTCGCGTGCCGGGGCCGGTCGACGTGCCGTAGACGACGGTGACCCTGCCGTCCTTGCCATGCGCCCCGCCGAGCATGACGAAGTCGCGGTAGCCGTCGCCATTTTGGCGGCCTGGACGACCCCCTGCGCGTATCACCGCAGGTCAGCGACATGCCGTGTCGCTGATGCTCGGTGATTCCCAAGTTCAGAGAGGACCGGACCCAGCCGGTGCTGCCCGTCACCTTCGCGGCCACCGAGGAACATTCACCGGGTCACGCGAGAGACGATGCTTGTGTGATCAGCGGCGGGTATTGCCGGCCTGGCGCAGCTCGGCCAGGGGCTCAGCTCGGTAGGCCCGAGATCGTCAAACCGACCCGGCCCACCATCACGGACAACGCACTAGAAAGTGTCCCGCCACCGGGCCGGAGTGCGCGCGGCGGCGGACTGTTCTAGCGTCGAATGGAGAAGGGGCGGTCCTGCCGAGCCGACGGGTGCGGGGGCCCGGGACCACAGTTGTACACAGGCCGCGTCCGCTGCTCGGCACCTTGTATCCGCGAGTCCCCGACCAATCCTTGAGAGCAGGTGGCTCCCATGCGCACGTCGGCCCGTACAGCCGGAGTCCTCACCGTTCTGACCCTCGCACTCGGCGGCGTGGCCTCCGCCGCCCACGCGGACATCCCGGCCTGCACAAACATGGTTCAGCAGGCGGGCGTCGAAGTCTCGGACACCGTCAGAACGGCGTGCACCCAGGGTGTGCACGGTGACCTGCAAGGCTGTGCGAGTGCCCTGACCGGGGCCGGCGTGCCGGGCGGCGCCGCGAACGGTGCCTGCCGGATGGCGGCCAACCCTCCGTGACCGCCTCCCCCTTGAGCTGACCGGAGATGCATCGGGCGTAGGTGGCGAGGTGGACGGGGACCTCCGCCGAATCAACGGCCGTCGACTGGCTCACCCCGGAACAGATCACCGAGCGGATGCCCGGGGTCTACGCGATCCGCCTGCTCGACGCGCTGAACGGGGCCGGTCCCATGTCAGGAGCCACGACGGCAAGCACCTCATCACAAGCGCGCACTCAAAGAGAACGCTCATGCCGGCGGACGTTGCTCTGCACCCTGATCGCCTCTCCAGACGGGGGCTCACAACGTTCTCCGATTGCGCATCGGCCGCGCGCCGGCTCCCACCATCGCAAATGCGATTCGTACTACCTCGCGATCGATGAGCCCCGACTGCTCCAGGCGGCCTGGGCGCGAGGCTCGCGGGTCCGCTGGTGCAGTGGGGCGCGCAGATCCTCAGGCACAGGGATGGTGGCGACCCCGTCTACCTGCCGTACGACTTCTCCGACCAGTGCACGGCATGGCTGCGAGTGTCGTCCACAGACGGACAGACCGCCGAGATCCAGGCTGGATGGAGCTTGATCGAGGCCTGGGGGATCGAGCCCTCCAACTACCTCTCCACAGCACCCGAAGTAGCCGACTTCGACCCGATCGCCAGTGCTCACGTTGAGTCCTCACTGGCCGAACTAGCAACGCGTATCGACGTCAACCCCGGGTAGGGGTGACGTCGGAGACGCCGTGGAAGACCCGACGGTCGTCGATGACGATCGACTCGAGCGGCTCGAGCAGCGTGGTCCGGAAGATCGGGGTGCGCTCGCGGTCGTACAGCTGCGACTCGCCCCAGGTGATGCCCTCGCGATTGATCAGCACCTGGGCGACGAAGGCACTGGCGCTGCGCACCAGTGTGGTCCACGTGGACGAGCACAACCACGTGGTCCACCTCGGCACCGACCCCACGGAAACCCTCGTCCCGGGCCCGACCACCAGCCCGTCGGTCGCCCGCACGGCGCCGGGGGCCTGATGAACCCGGCGCGGCCACCACGGAGGGAGCCGGTTTCCGGGGCGGCTGACGGGGCGGATCACTGCTCGGCGACAACGTCGCAGATCCGGCGCGCGATCGACGCGTCCCGGGGCCTGTTTGGGTCCCGCGGGTGAGTGCACCTATGTTGGCGCACATGCAGTCCTACACAATCGGCCAGGCCGCCCGGCTGCTGGGCGTGAGTCCCGACACCGCACGGCGGTGGGCGGATGCCGGCCGGGTGGCGACCCACCGGGACGAGGGTGGGCGGCGGCTCATCGACGGCAAGGATCTGGCCGCCTTCTCCGTGGAGCTCGCCAGGACCGGGAGTGGTGAGGAGGACGCCTCGTACACCTCGGTCCGCAACGCCTTCCCCGGCATCGTCACCGCCGTGAAGCTCGGCGATATCGCGGCCCAGGTGGAGATCCAGGCCGGTCCGCACCGACTGGTCTCGCTGCTCACCCGGGAGGCCGTGGAGGAGCTGGGCCTGGAGGTCGGCATGGAGGCCACCGCCCGTGTGAAGTCGACGAACGTGCACATCGACCGCGCCTGACGCGGAGCTCACGGGCGACGGCCCCCGTGGATCACGCGTTTACGAAGCAGGAGCATGCCCCGCAGACGTAACGGGCGGCCGCCGCCCGGACGAAGTGCCGCTCCCGGGGCGTGCGCGACCAGATGCTCCGGCCGACGCAGCAGCATGCGCCGCCTGCCCCGCCTGTCTCCTGCGGTACGTGCTCCGCGACCAGGACGCCCACCGGATCGGCCGGGCTCGCCGAACTCCTCTCGCTCGCCGGTGTCACGTCCACGAGGTGTAACCACCGTCCACGTGTATCGCGTTGATGCCGCTGATGTGCCGGGCCCCGCAGCGGTCCTGAGGCAGCACGAGCTGAGGTCCGGCACGGTCGAGCGGGGTGTCGTCGATGCTGACCGCGAGCAGGACGGCGGCACGGCCGAAGTCCGGGTCGATCTCCGCCCAGGAGAGCAGGGCGTGGTGGCCGTCCGCGCCCGTCACGGCGATCAGGAAGCGAAGGCGGTCCTTGCGCCGAGCCGGGTCGAAGACGGGACCGGCGGCGGACAGGACGTCGTGCAGCAGCGGTCCCGTGAAGCCGTGATGCTGGATGCCGCTGGTGGCGCACTCGAAGCTGACCCGCACGCGATGCTGGGGCCAGGCGAGCAGGTCGGACACGGTCAGCCGGGCCGGGCGCGCGAGGTCCCCGGTCAGGGCGAGCTCCGCCACCGGATCGGCAACCCGTTCCGTCAAGGCCCGGCTCACTGGCCACCACCTCCCCGGATGACGGTACCCGGACCGCAGTCCCGTACAAACGCACATGCCCACCCTGTCCACAAACCGTCCAGCTCATGCAATGCAACAGGAGACTTCCCCCTTGCATCTGCGGCAGTATCATCCCCATGTGCATGCCCACCGGATCGGGGAGGCGGCTGCCTTGACGGGCGTCGGTGTCGACGTGCTCGGGCGCCGGGTCGACGGCGGCAGGCTGCACGCCGAGCACGACGAGCCGGGCCGCCGGATCATCCTCGGGCCGGACAGAGAAGAATCAGAGGGAGTGGACCCGTGATGACCCGTTCCGCACGCCGGACCCGCCGGACCCTGCAGGTGGCCGCTGCCGGTACCGCTGCGCTGCTGGCACTGAGCGCCTGCTCCTCGTCCGACGACTCGTCGGCCAAGCCGGACTCGTCCGCCTCGGCCCCCACGGACTCGTCGAAGAAGCTTTCCGGCACGGTGACGGTGTTCGCCGCCGCCTCGCTCAAGGAAAGCTTCACGACCCTCGGCGAGGAGTTCGAGAAGGAACACCCCGGTACGAAGGTCACCTTCAACTTCGGTGGCAGCGACACCCTCGCCGCCGGTATCACGGGTGGGGCCCCGGCCGACGTCTTCGCCGCCGCCAGCCCCAAGACCATGGCGATCGTCACCGACGCGAAGGACGCGTCCGGCACCCCGTCCACCTTCGTGCGCAACCAGCTGGAGATCGCCACCCTGCCGGGCAACCCCGACAAGGTCTCCTCCCTCAAGGACCTCACCAAGGCCGGTCTCAAGGTCGTCCTGTGCGACAAGACCGTGCCGTGCGGCGCCGCCGCGCAGAAGGCCCTCGACGCCGGCAATCTGAAGCTCACCCCCGTCTCGTACGAGCAGGACGTCAAGAGCGCCCTGACCAAGGTCGAGCTGAAGGAGGCCGACGCCGCGGTCGTCTACAAGACGGACGTGAAGGCGGCAGGTGACAAGGTGGAAGGCGTGGAGTTCCCCGAGTCGGCCGACGCAGTCAACGACTACCCGATCGCCCTGCTCAAGGACGCGCCCAACGCGGACGCGGCAAAGGCATTCATCGAACTGGTGCAGTCCGCCGAGGGCCAGAAGGTCCTGACCGAGGCCGGGTTCCTCAAGCCGTGACCTCGTTCGACAAGTCCGACGCCGCGGTCGAGCCCGTCCCGGGCGGGCCGCGGCGCGGGCGCGTCCGGCGCCGCCGCGCGGGGGTTCCGCTCCCGCTGCTGGTGCCTGCGCTGATCGGCCTGGCGTTCCTGCTGCTGCCCCTGGTCGCGCTGCTCGTACGGGCGCCGTGGCGCAGCCTGCCCGACCAGCTCACCAGTACGGAGGTCTGGCAGTCGCTGCAGCTGTCCCTGGTCTGCGCCACCGCGGCCACGGCGGTGAGCCTGGTCATCGGTGTGCCGCTGGCCTGGTTGCTGGCCCGTACGGACTTCCCCGGACGCGGCCTCGTGCGCGCCCTGGTGACCCTGCCGCTCGTCCTGCCCCCGGTGGTGGGCGGTGTGGCACTGCTGATGGCTCTCGGCCGCAACGGCGTCGTGGGCCAGTGGCTGGACTCCTGGTTCGGGATCACTCTGCCGTTCACCACGGCCGGGGTCGTGGTCGCGGAGGCGTTCGTCGCGATGCCGTTCCTCGTCATCAGCGTGGAGGGCACACTGCGGGCGGCGGACCCTCGCTACGAGGAGGCCGCCACGACCCTGGGCGCCTCCCGCTTCACCGCGTTCCGCCGGGTCACCCTGCCGCTGATCGCCCCCGGCATCGCGGCCGGCTCCGTGCTGGCATGGGCGCGCGCGCTGGGCGAGTTCGGCGCGACGATCACCTTCGCGGGCAACTTCCCGGGCCGCACACAGACGATGCCGCTGGCCGTCTACCTGGCGTTGCAGAGCGACCCGGCCGCGGCGATCGCGCTCAGTCTGGTGCTGCTGGCCGTGTCGATCGCGGTGCTGGCCGGGCTGCGGGACCGTTGGATGACAACGTCATGACCCACATCGACAGCGCCACCGCCGGCCCCGTCTCCGACGCCGTACACCGCGACGGCCTCGACGCCCGTCTCGTCGTGGAGCGCAGTTCCTTCCGACTCGACGTGACGTTGACCGCCGCACCCGGTGACGTCGTCGCGCTGCTCGGGCCCAACGGTGCCGGAAAGACCACCGCGCTGCGCGCGCTGGCCGGGCTCACCCCGCTCACCGGCGGTCATCTGCGCCTCGACGGGGCCTCGTTGGACCGTACGCCGCCCGAGTCCCGTCCGGTCGGCGTGGTCTTCCAGGACTATCTGCTCTTCCCGCACCTCTCCGCCCTGGACAACGTCGCCTTCGGCCCCCGCTGCCAGGGCGCGTCCAAGGCCGAGGCCCGCGCGCAGGCCGCACAGTGGCTGGACCGCATGGGCCTCGCCGGCCACGCCGGCGCCAGACCCCGCCGCCTCTCCGGCGGCCAGGCCCAGCGCGTCGCCCTGGCTCGCGCCCTGGCCACCCGCCCCCGGCTGCTGCTGCTCGACGAACCACTCGCCGCACTGGACGCCCGCACCCGTCTGGATGTGCGCGCTCAACTGCGTCGCCACCTCGCCGAGTTCGAAGCAGTCGCCGTGCTGGTCACGCACGACCCCCTGGATGCCATGGTCCTCGCAGACCGGCTCGTCGTCATCGAGCACGGCCGCATCGTCCAGGAGGGCGCTCCCTCCGACATCGCCCGTCATCCGCGTACGGACTACATCGCCCAGCTGGTCGGCCTGAACCTCTACAAGGGGCGCGCCGAAGGCCACACCGTGCGACTCGACGCGGGACCCGCGATCACCACCACCGAGGACCTCACCGGCCCCGCCTTCGTCGCCTTCCCGCCGGGCGCCGTGACCCTGTACCGCGACCGCCCCACCGGCTCCAGCGCGCGCAACCTGTGGCGGTGCGAGGTGGCCGGCCTGGAAACCCACGGCGATCAGATCCGCGCGGACCTCGCCGGCGAACTCCCCCTCGCCGCCGACCTGACCACGGTCGCCGCGGCCGAGCTCGACCTCCACCCGGGCGCCACGGTCTGGGCAACGGTCAAAGCGACCCAGACGCACGCCTATCCCGCCTGACCACAGCGCAGGCCCCGATGGGGCCGCCCGACGACATCCGATGGCAATCCGGACCGGCCCGGCGACATAGCGCACAGCGGTGCCCGAAATGCGACGTTCGTACTCACATGCGAATCTGATAGTGGCCCATTTTTCGAGATCGACAGCCGCTAACAGGAGGCACGATCGTGAGCAAGAAACAGAGCCGGCAGAACCGTGGTGCCCGCACTGGCGGCCATGAACGCAGCGCTGCCACGGAGACGAAGGAGCAGCAGCCGCAGACGACGGCCGCGCCCGACACGGTGCGCTCGATATCGGAGCCGGTGTCCCACAGGAAGCAGCGAAAGTTCGGCCACAACTGATCTCCAGCGGTCGACCGCCACCCGGAGACCGCAGTGTCGGCGCACCCCTGAGGGGCCACTGCATGGGCCCCCTCAGGGGCGTTTCTTGCGTTCGAAGGCATTTTGCGTTCGAAGGACGGACCGCTGCCGGCCGGCGCCCGGCTGAAGCTCGATCAGGGCACCGGCTGTTCGGTCCAGATGCACTTGCCGGTGGCCGTGTAGCGAGCGCCCCAGCGTTGGGCGAGGGCGGCGACCAGTTGCAGTCCGCGGCCGCCCTCGTCGGTCTCGGTGGCGTGCCGGATGCGAGGCGTGGTCAGGCTGCCGTCGGAGACCTCGCAGATCAGGCCCTCCGCGCGCAGCAGCCGGAGTCCGATGGGGCTTCGGCCGTACCGCACGGCGTTCCCGACCAGCTCGCTGACCAGGAGTTCCGCGGTCATGGCGAGCTCGTCGAGCTGCCAGTCGGCCAGCTGGTCCCGGACGTGGTTGCGGGCCTCCTGTGCGGCGATCGGGCCGTCGGAGAGGACCCAGCCGGCGATCGACTCGGCGGGTATCGCGCGGGTGCGGGCGACGAGCAGCGCGGCGTCGTCCGTGAGCTGCTGGCCCGGCAGCAGCTCGGCCAGGATGTCGTCGCAGAGCCGCTCCAGTGACGCCGCCTCGTCCTGGTCCTGTACGGCGGCAGCGGCGGTGGCCAGCGCCTTCGTCAGGTGGGACATGCCCCGGTCGATGTCCCGGGTTGCGGATTCGATCAGCCCGTCCGTGTAGAGCACGAGCAGACTGCCCTCCTCCAGGACCGCTTCGGTGGTCTCGAACGGCGGCAGAGCGGCGCCCAGCGGCGGGTCCGGTGGGCGGGTGAGGAACTCGGTGGTGCCGTCCGGGTGCACGACCGCCGGCGGGGGGTGCCCGGCGGAGCCGAACGTGCACGTGCGGGTGACGGGGTCGTACACGGCGTACAGGCAGGTGGCGTAGAAGTCGTCACCGAGGTCGTTGACCACGTCGTTGAGGCGGTTGAGGAGCTCGTCGGGCGCGAAGTCGAGATCGGCGAGCGTGTGTACGGCGGTGCGCAGCCGGCCCATGGTGGCCGCCTGGGACAGACCGTGTCCCATCACATCGCCGATGACCAGCGCCACCCGGGCGCCGGACAAAGGGATCACGTCGTACCAGTCGCCGCCGACCTCGACGCCCTCGTTGGCGGGCAGATAGCGGGCGGCGGCGGCGACGGCCGGCAGCGTGGGCAGAACTTCCGGCAGCAGACCGCGCTGGAGCTCCTGGGCCCTGGTGTGCTCGGCGTCGAACAGCCGGGCGCGTTCGATGGCCTGTGCCATCAGCCCGCTGAGCGTGATGAGCAGGGCCCGCTCCTCCCCGCTGAGGTGGCGTGGTTCGGTGAAGGAGATGACGCAGCACCCGGTGAAACGTCCGGAGACGATCAGCGGCAGGAAGGCCCAGGCGGACTTGTTGATCGCCGCGGGGGAGTCGACCCTGTCGGGATAGCGCTCGACGTAGTCCTCCGCCGAGTCGATGAAGGTCGGCTTCCTGGTGCGGTGCACCTCCTCGACCGGGGTGATGTCGTTGACCGGCACCCCGTCGACCCGGTCGAGAAACGATTGCGGGTATCCGACCGCCCCGGCGACCCGTACCGTCTCGTCCTCGATGAGATGGAAGACGAGGCCTGAGGCGCCGAACGGTGCCATGACCCGCTCGGCGGTGGCGTTCACGACGTCCTCCATGGTCAGGGCCTCGGCGAGCGCGCTGGTCAGCTCGGTGATACGGGCGGTGCGGTCGGCCGTGACGCGTTCCGCGGTGGCGATCTCCGCCTCCTGCGACCGGATCTCGGTGACATCGCCGGCGTACACCGTCAGGCCGTCCGGCACCGGGACCAGCCGCATGTGGTACCAGCGCCGATTGGTCGGCCACCGCACGTCGAACCCGCCCGGTGTGCCGCTTTCGGCGGCCCGCCGGTAGGCCCCCTCCAGGCCGAGTTCCACGGCGTCGACGCCGATCTCGGCGAGGGCGTCCCACAGGATCCGGCCGAGGAGGTCGTGCGAGGCGCCGAGGAACCGCTCCGCCTCCACATTGACGAAGGTGATCCGCCACCCGCTGTCGACCGCGAAGAACGCTTCACTCATGTGCAGCAGCGCGCGGCTCACCGAGTCCCGGGCGATCCGGCTCTCAGTGGTGTCCCACACCGTGCCGACCATGCGGGCGGGCCGACCGTCCTCCCCCGGCAGGACCCGGCCCCGCGCGCTGACCCAGCCCTTGGTCCCGTCCGGGCGGCAGATCCGGTACTCCACAGCGGATACCCGGCGGTTGCGGATCGCCTGCTCGATCTCGACGAGCAGCCAGGGCAGGTCGTCGGCGTGGACCAGTTGGGTCCACGTCTCGAAAGTCTGCTTCGAGGACTCCCCCGCCATCCCGAGGATGGCGAGGGTCGACTCGTCCCACACTTGCTCCCCGGTGGCCAGATCCCACTCCCAGGAACCCATCTTGAGAGCTTCCAGCGCCTGCCGCAGCAGGGTAGCGGACGGCTCCTTCGGCAGCCGGGAGTCGGGCGGCTTCTCCCGCAGCCGACCGGCTTCGGTCCGGTCCGGCCCCGTCCACTGGTCCCGCAGCCGCAGGGCGGCCCAGGCGGCCAGCACCTCGACGGCCCCGCGCTGCCACGGCGTCGGCTGCCCGTCACCGACAGTGAGCACCGACAGCGCGCCGGCCGTCCCGCCCGGGGTGAGCAGCGGTACGGCCAGCAGTCCACTGCCGTCGGGCAGCGCGGAGGTGGGCGACCACGGGGCGGAACCGTGGGGGTGGTGACCGACAGTGTCTCCGGGGGCCGATTCGTGAGTGCTGCCCGGTGAGTCACCCTGCGTGCCGGGCTCCGCGGAGACCTCCGCGGCACGGGCCCGGTCGTCATCGGCTGCGGGCATCCATACCGATACGCCGCCGCTCACCGCCCGGGCGGGCGCGGTCTCGCTGTGCTCCTCGATCTCTTCCCAGTCCTGGGCCACGGTGCGGACCAGCCCGCTGCTTGCCATCAGCAGCAGCCCCCGGCCTCCGGGGCCCCGCACATGCACCATTCCGCCCAGGCCACCCGCCTCCGTCACCGCGTGCTCCAGCGCGAAATTGAGCAGATCGGCACCCCTGAGTTCCGCACCTGCTTCAATGATCATCCGAAGTCGCGCCGCGCCGGCCTCGTCCATGAGGAGCTGTTCAGCCATCGCTCACTTCCCTCCGCGAACCCGCGTAGGGCAGGACACCCGGATTGAGTGGTATTTCCTTATTCAGTGTACTGACGAGTCGCCCATGCGTAACGCTGAGACATCGCCC
Organism: Streptomyces sp. NPDC002206; assembly: GCF_053593595.1. NCBI lineage: Bacteria > Bacillati > Actinomycetota > Actinomycetes > Kitasatosporales > Streptomycetaceae > Streptomyces > Streptomyces sp. NPDC002206. The sequence goes on along the minus strand of NZ_JBSFCW010000008.1, from coordinate 213,565 downwards.
GGCCGAAGACGCCAAAGAGCGGCACGCCTGCTCCCAGGCCTTGCCGCCCCTCACCGGGACGACCTCCGGGAGTGTTACGCAGAGTCGGCCGCTGTCGTGCAGCCGAGCTCGACGACGGCCGGGTAGCAGGTACAGCCCGTCGCGTCGCAGCAGTCTTCTCGGCGCCCGAGTGCACCGCGCAGCCCCGTTCGAGGCCGGCGCGGAAGGCGCTCTCGACGCGGGCCTTGTCGGCGCCGAACGTGCCGGGCGCTGCGCAATCGCGATAGCCGAAGCCGTGGCGGACGCGGGAGTTGGCGAACGGGAAGCCGATGGGCTTCACAACTGCTGTACGCACAAGCCGGTTTGGCCGGGTGACCACGCTTTCCCGGTCGAAGGGCGAACCGGTCCGGCCATGGGCCGGGTTACGCGCGCAGGAACGCCAGCACCGCCAGGACCCTGCGGTGCGTCTCGTCGGCCGGTGGCAGGTCCAGCTTGGCGAGGATGTTGCCGATGTGTTTGCCCACTGCGGCCTCGGAGACCACCAGCTCTGCGGCGATCGCCCCGTTCGACCTGCCCTGGGCGACCAGGGCCAGCACTTCCCGCTCGCGGGCGGTGAGCTGCTCCAGCGGATCGCGGCGGCGGCGCAGGAGTTGGCGTACGACCTCCGGGTCGACGACCGTGCCGCCGTCGGCGACCTCCCGCAGGGCGTCGACGAACTCCTCGATCTGGCCGACCCGGTCCTTGAGCAGATAGCCGACGCCGGAACCGTCGCCCGAGTCGAGGAGGTCGGCGGCGTACGTACGCTGCACATACTGGCTGAGCACCAGCACCGGCAGAGCGGGCTGCTCGGTTCGGAGCTCCACCGCCGCGCGCAGTCCCTCGTCCTGGAAGCCGGGCGGCATCCGGACATCGGTCACGACAATGTCCGGCGCGTGCGCGGCGACCGCCGCGAGGAGTCCTTCCGCGTCACCGACGGCGGCGACGACCTCATGGCCGCAGCGGGTGAGCAGCCCGATGAGGCCCTCGCGCAGCAGCACGCTGTCCTCGGCCAGCACTACCCGGAGCGATCGGTCCGTTCGCAGGGAAGACAGGGAACGCAAGGAATCTCCACGCGCAAGAGGGTCGGGCCGCCGGGCGGACTGGACAGCGCAAGTCTGCCATCCAGTACGGACACCCGGTCGGCGAGGCCGGTCAGTCCCGTTCCTCCGCCACCCGTGCGAGCACCGCCGCGGCCGTCGTCGCGGATCTCCAGGAACAGCCGGCCCGCCGCGTGACCGCCCGTCACTTCGGCGCGGCTCGCTCCGCTGTGCCTGGAGACGTTCGCCAGCGCCTCGCAGACCACGAAGTACGCGGCCGCCTCGACGGCTTCCGGGTACCGGTCGGGCAGTGCCAGGTCCAGGTCGACGGGTGTCGACGACCGGTCGGCCGCGTCGGCGACGGCCGCCTCCAGGCCGTAGTCGGCCAGCACCTTGGGGTGGATGCCGTGGATCAGCTCGCGCAGTTCGGCGAGCGCCCGGCCCGCCTCCTGGTGAGCCTTGGCCAGCTGGTCGGCGAGGGGGCCGGGCGGGGCGTCGAGGCGGGCGAGTCCGAGGGTCATGGTGAGTGCGACGATGCGCTGCTGGGCCCCGTCGTGGAGGTCGCGTTCGATACGGCGGCGTTCCGCCTCGAAGGCGTCGACCAACCGGACGCGGGAGCGGGTGAGTTCGGTGACCCTGTCCCCCAACTCGCCTCTGCGGTCGCCGACCAGAAGTCGGGTCAGTTCGGCCTGCGCTCCGGCCAGCAGACCCAGGACGCAGCAGCCGAGCGCGAGGAGTACGAGACCGGCGGCCGCGGTGGCGAAGGCTTCGGGCCAGCCGGTGACCGTCCACTGCTTCACCACGCGGGCCTCTTCGCCGTTCCCGTACAGCTGCATCACCGCGGGGGTGGACATCAGCGACAGCGGGACGGCCGCACAGACGGCCAGCGCGAGGGCGTCGAGCGGCCAGAGGACCACGGCGAGCAGCAGCGCGTACCCGAGTTCCCGCCAGGTGGCCTGCTCCCGGTAGCGGTACGTCAGCCAGCTCCACAGGCCCGGTTCGGCAGGCCGGCGGTGCGGATCGGGCGCGGGGAACCGGTCGATCAGGCGGAGCCTGCCCCGCTCCATGGCTCCCACCGGGAGGCCGCAGAGGGCCGTCAGGGCGAGCAGCGGCAGCCCGACCGCCACGAGGGAGAGCGCGCCGCCGAGCACCACGCCCAGCGTGATCACGACGAGGAGGAGGATGCCTGCGAGGGCTCCGCTCAGCAGGTATCCGGCCGACCGCCAGGGCCAGGACGACAGCAGATAGCAGGGGCTCGCCAGGGCCTGCCACACATTCCGGGGGCGCATGACCTCACCGTAGAAGACGCCGATCCGCCCGGACCATCCGTGTTGCCGGAGTCCCGGAGGTAGGGCCGGCCCTACCTCCGGGACTCGCTGCCGGGGGAAGCCGAGGAGTTGGGGAGGTGCCGGACGTCGCGGCCCCGGCCGTGATCCACCGGACACCCCCTGGGCCTGCCCTACACGGCCGCGGCGACCAACAGCGCGAACGCACCCGTCGACAGCACGGTGCGGATCCGGTGGAGGGTGTTCCAGCGGAACTCGAAGGCCCGGCGGGCCGCCCCGTCGTCGCCGCCCTCGGATGCCGCGAGGGCCGAGTTGAGCGGGATGTTGCCGCTCACGGTGACGAGATGACTGAGCACCGCGCAGGCCAGAGCGCCCGCGACGAGACCGCCCTCGGCGGAGGTCCGGCCGTCGACCGGTACGACGAGGGCGGCGACCGGGAAGGCGATCACCCCGAGGAAGAGGACGAGGAACGCCGGCCCCGGCACCTTCTCGTTGAAGCGGCGCATCGCGGCGGCGAACTGGTCGTCCGGCAGCGGCTTGAGACCGGGCATGATCCCGATCATGAAGCACACCAGGAAGCCGGCGTAGAGGCCGGTGGTGAGGGCGGCGAGCGCGAGCAGCAGGGAGGCCATGGCCCACATCATGGCGTGGTGCGGTGGGTTCTGCGGTGCCATTTCCGCAAGGCCGCCGCTCGGCCCGCCTCTTGTCCGCCACCTGGCCGCCCCGGCTCGCTGCCCTCCGGGCTCTCCCGCGGTCAGTCCATCTCGCCCTCCTGCTGTCCCCCGCCGTCCGATCCGCTGCCGCCCTTGAGTCCGTCCGCCCGGGCGATCGCGGTCGCCAGCTTCCGGACCGAACTGTCCTCCGTGTCGGTCGCCAACTCGGACGCTCGATCGGCGAGTTCACCGAGGCCCGGCTGACCCGGCAGCTTGCCGCCGCGCAGATCCTCCGCGAAGTACGCAGCCACCGCGGCCACCTGGAGCCGCCTGCCGCTGTCGCCGCCCCACAGCCTGCCGTCGATCGCGCCGGTCTCGACCGATCCGGACTGCTCGTGCGGCGCCCGCGTCTTCGGGTCCAGCCAGCGCACCGTCGCGGTCGCCACATGTCCGGCGGCGCCGTCGCGGAGCCGTACGGCGTAGAGCGCCGTCACCGTGTGGCCGGGGCCGATCTCGCCGCCGTCCACGCTGTCGTCGCGGAAGTCGTCGTCGGCGACCTTCCGGTCCTCGTAGCCGATGAGCTTGAACTGCTGGACGGTCTTCGGGTCGAAGGCGACCTGGGCCTTGGCGTCGCGCGCCCGCAGTTCGATGTGGGCGGGCAGCTGGTCGACGAAGACCTTTCGCGCCTGGGTCTCGTCGGCGATGTACGTGGTGTGGCCGTCGCCCTTGTTGGTGAGGCGTTCCATCAGCTCATCGCCGTAGTCGCTGCCGACGCCGACGCCGAAGAGGGTGATGCCGTAGTCGCGACGGGCGGCGTCGATGCGTTCGAGGATGGCGTCGGCGTCGGTCTCGCCGGTGTTGGCGAGGGCGTCGGAGAGCAGGACGACCCGGTTGTTGGCGCCCTCGCGGTGGCCGTCGACCGCCTCCTCGTAGCCGCGCCGGATGCCCGCTTCCACGTTGGTGGAGTCGGTGGGTTCCATGGAGTCGACGGCGTCGTGGATCCTTCCGCGGTGGTCCCGCAGCCGGGTCATCGGCAGCAGGGTCTTCGCCTCGTCGCTGAAGGTGACCAGCGAGACGGAGTCGTCGTCGCGGAGTTCGTCGGTGAGGAGGGAGAGGGACTTCTTCACCAGGTCGAGACGGCCGGGTTCGGCCATCGAGCCGGAGATGTCGACCACGAAGGTGAGCGCGGCGGCCGGGCGTTCGCCGTGCTCCTCCGCGACGCGGGTGGCCAGACCGACGCGTACGAGCGACCAGTCGCCGGCCCGCGCACCGTCTCCCCCGCCGGGGTCCGTCAGGGCTCCGTCGACCGTCACCGAGAAGCCGTTGCCGGCCGGCCGCCGGTACCCCTGGCGGAAGCTGTTGACGAACTCCTCGGGCCGTACGGTCTCCGCTCCCGGCAGTTCGCCGTCGGTGAGCTTGCGCCGCGCGTACCCGTAACTGGCAGTGTCCACGTCCAGTGCGAACGTGGACAGATAGTCCGGCGCCACGGGCTTCTGCCGCCCGTCCTCCGCGTTCTGCGCACCGTCGTCCGACGCACCGGGGGCCGGCGCGGGCACGACCTGGCCGCCCTCGCTCGTCCCTCGCTTACCGCTCGCGCGGTCGACCGCCGAGTCGTTGGTGCTCCCCCCGCCCCCGCAGCCGGTGAGCAGCACCCCGCCCACCAGAAGCAGACCCAACGTCCTTGTGTATGTCCCTCTGTACGTCCGGCGTTCCATTCCCTGCCCCCAACGTCGTGTCAGCACTTGTGAATGTGACGTTCGGGACGGCGTCAAGGAGCAGACGAAGACGTTGCGGATGAATCTCGATGCGGCAACGGCAGGCGCGAAGGCGGCGAATCGCCTCGGAACATCAAGGTCAGGACACGATGTCCTTACGACTGAACCCCCGGAAGGCGAACGCGAACAGGATCAGGGCGTACGTCACCGAGATCGCCGCGCCCTTTGCCATGCCACCCCACTCCAGGTCGGGCTGGAGTGCGTCCGCCCAGGCGAACTGCCAGTGCGCGGGCAGGAATTCGCGCCAGGAACCGAGTGCGGTGACGGCGTCGAGCACATTGCCGACGATGGTCAGCCCGACCGCGCCGCCGACCGCGCCCAGCGGGGCGTCGGTCTTCGTCGACAGCCAGAACGCCAGCCCGGCGGTGACCAGTTGGGACACAAAGATGAACGCGACGACGAGCGCGAGCCGAGGCACGGTGTCGCCGGTCGCCAGCGCGCCGCCGGTAGGGAGCTGGAGCGGCCCCCAGCCGTACGCGGCGGCTCCCGCGGCCAGAGCGACGAGTGGCAGCAGCACCATCGCGGCCAGGCTGAAGCCGAGTGCCACGACGAGTTTGCTCCACAGCAGCCTGGCCCGGGGGACGGGCGCCGCCAGCAGATAGCGCAGCGACGACCAGCCGGCCTCCGAGGCGACGGTATCCCCGCAGAACAGCGCCACCGGCACGACGAGCAGGAACCCGGCGGAGACGAACAGGCAGGTCGCGGCAAAGTTCGCAGCGGACGCGGTCGCCGTGTCCATCAGCGTGATCCGGTCGCCGCCGCCCCGGGAGTCCGGGGTGCCGCCGATCGCGAACGCGGTGATCAGGATGAACGGGAGGGCCGCCAGTACCCCGCCCATCAGCAGGGTGCGACGCCTGCGCAGCTGCCGTACGGCCTCGACGCGCAGCGGCAGGGTGTGCCGCGCCCGGTATCCGCGGGCTTCGGCGTCGGTGACATCGACTGCGGCACTCATTCGGAGCCTCCGGAGATCAGGGTGAGGAACGCGTCCTCCAGGCGGCGGTGCGGTCCGACACCGGTCAACGGCACGTCGAGCCGGACGAGTTCGGCGATCAGCGCGGAGGACGAGGTGGCTCCGTCGAGCCGTACGAGCAGCCCGCGCCCGTCGTCGGTACGGACCGCGGAGTCGATGCCCGGCAACGCGGCGACCTTGTCCACCAGCGGTTCGGCGACCTCGGCCGCGGTGGTGATCAGCAGCGTGTCGCCGGAGCCGGTGATCTCGGCGACCGGGCCCGCCTGGACAAGCCGGCCACGGTCCATGACCACCAGGTGGGTGCAGGACTGTTCGACCTCGGAGAGGAGATGGCTGGAGACGATGACGGTCCGGCCCCCGGCCGCGTACCGGATCATCACGTCCCGCATCTCGCGGATCTGGGGCGGGTCGAGGCCGTTGGTCGGCTCGTCGAGGATGAGGAGGTCCGGCATGCCCAGCATCGCCTGGGCGATGGCGAGCCGCTGCCGCATGCCTTGCGAGTACGTCCGCACCGCGCGGGCCAGCGCGTCGCCGAGTCCGGCGATCTCCAGGGTCTCCTCGATGTGCGAGTCCTCGGCGGGGCGTCCGGTGGCCTGCCAGTACAGCTCCAGGTTGGCCCGCCCGGACAGATGCGGCAGGAATCCCGCCCCTTCGACGAACGCCCCGACCCGGGACAGCACGGGCGCGCCCGGCCGGATGGCGTGCCCGAAGACGCGGATCTCGCCGCCGTCGGGGCCGATGAGCCCCATCAGCATCCGCAGGGTGGTGGTCTTTCCCGCCCCGTTCGGTCCGAGGAGCCCGAGGACCTGGCCCTTCTCGACCCGGAAGGACAGGTCCTTGACGGCGTACCGGTCGGCGGACCTGGCGTACTTCTTGGACAGGCCGGTGATCTGGAGGGGGACATCGGCGAGCACCGGGTCCGGGGCCGGGGTCGCGGTGCGGCGGCGTGCGGTGAGCAGCAGCGCGAGAGCGATGACGGCGGCTGCGGCGGGAAGTCCCCAGGTCCACCACGGCAGTCCGGCCGACGCGGTCTTCACCGCGGGTGCGGTGGGAACGGTCAGCGGGCCGTCGAGGGAGACGGTGTACGTGGTCGGCTCGGCCGGTGAGGCGTAGCCGAGGTCGGTGGCGGAGAGGACCAGACGGAGCCGATGTCCGGCATCGAGCGCGTGGTCGATGGCGGGCAGGGTCAGCTCGACGGTCTTGTTCTGCTGCGCGGGCGCGATCCGGTAGGGGGCGACGAGCTGGGCGGGCAGCACCTGCTGCCGCCCGTCCGGCGCCACGTCGTACACCTTGCCGAACAGCACCGCATCACCCTGCCCGGCCGTCACCTTCACGCGGACGGTGGGTGATCCGGTGATACGCATCGATGTGCCGAGGGGTGCGGAGTCGAAGCGGGCGTACTGGCCGGGGAAGTCGAGCGAGAGTCCGACGCCGAGGGTGGAGAGCTGGGCGAGTCCGCCGCCGACGCCCGGGACGGCGGAGATGGCGGGCGGGTTGGCGCCGGCCGGGTTCCGGAAGGCCTGCGTCCGCCGACCGGCGGAGGCGCTGTCCTGTGCGTCGCCGTTCGCGTCGTCCTGTGTGCCGCCCCGGCCGCTGCTCCCGCCCAGGCCCGTGATCTCCTGTCGGCCTCCCGTGCCCGTGAGCGCGATCTGCCGGCCGCCGCTCGACAACCCCGGGTAGTGGTCGCTGCTCGCGCCGCGCTGGAGGGCGGCCCCATCGGTGGAGTCGATGCCTCCGGTACGGGTGACGCGGAAGCCGGGCCCGGTGTCGACGCCCTTGTCCTCCTTCAGGTACCGGTCGAACCATGACCCGATCCGGCTCTCGACCCGACCGCTCTCCAGGTCCCCGCCGTCGTGCCCGCCCGCGATCCAGTCGACGGATACGGGTGCACCGTTCCCGCTGATGGTGCGTGCCATGGCATCGGCCTGACCGAGCGGGAAGAGGGAGTCGGTCTGTCCCTGCACGATGAGCGCGGGCACCTTGATGCGGTCGCCGACGGCGGACGGGGAGCGGTCGGTCAGCAGGGCACGGGCGGCGGCGTCCGGCTTCCCGGAGACGGCGACCCGTTCGTACATGTCGCACAGCTGCTTCTCGAACCTGTCGCAGCCGCCGCCCGAGGTGATGAAGATCCCCGCCCAGAGCTTCTTGAAGACCCCGTCGGGGAACAGCGCGTCGGCGAGGTTCCAGTATGTGATCACCGGTGCGATGGCGTCGACGCGCTTGTCGTGCCCGGCGGCGAGGAGCGAGACCGCGCCACCGTACGAGGCACCGGTGACGCCGACGCGCGGGTCGCCCTTGCCGTCCAGCTGCACCTCGGGCCTGCGGGCCAGCCAGTCGATCAGCCCGGACACGTCCTTGACCTCGCGGCCGGGTGCGTTGAGCGAGATCTCCCCGCCGGACTTCCCGAACCCGCGGGCCGACCAGGTCAGGACGGCGTAACCGGCACCGGCCAACTTCTCGGCCTGCGCGCGCACGTCGTTCTTGGAGCCGCCGAAGCCGTGCCCGATCAGCACGGCGGGCCGGCGCTGCGAACCCCCGGACGTGAAGTACGAGGTGTCGATCGACACCCCGTCCACCCGCATCATCCGGTCCTCGCGGTGCACCGCGGGCGCGCTGTCGTCGGCCGCCGCGGTCCAGATGCCGGCGCCCGCCAGCACGACGAGCGCGGCCACGGCCGCCGCCCACCGGCCGCGTCCGCGGGACCATCGGCGCCATCGGGAGTCAGGGGTATGCATGTCTCGACCCTAAGCGCCCGTTCCGCGCTCCCGGGCTGCCGGAAGGGGGAACTGCCGAGCCTCCTTGAGACGTACGCTCCTCCCCCGCCGTACTCCGTACGCGGTATGCCGGACGCGTGTTTCTCAGGGCGCCGTGAACAAGGCCGGGAAACGAGGGGCCATCCAGGGCTTGCGGCCCCAGGCGAGCACGCGGCCGCGGGCCATGGCGCCCCACGGATCGCAGCGGCCGAGTGCGATCAGCAGGAAGGTGACCGGTTCGATGAGGATGGTGCAGTCCGCGCGGCTCAACGGCCCCGGGCTGACGGTCAGCGCTCCGTCGGTGAAGGTCGCACCGAAGCGCTGTCCACCCCGCAGGCGGATCGCGAAGCGTGCGTTCAGCCCGGCAGCGGAGGCGGCGACCACCCGCGGCATGCTTGTGATCATGAAGGGCATGGACAGCTCGACCCGGGCGCCGTCGAGCATGTGCGGACGGCCCACCACGCGGGCGAGATCGTAGCCGTGGCCGAGCATGTGCGTGAGCAGGTACGAGCCGAGGGTGGCCACATCCATCGAGCCCAGAGGGGTGCTCACGGTCTCGTCCAACGGGCGCTGCTCCGCCGCCGTGAGGAAGGCGTCGGCCTGCGCCACGATCATCTCGGCGAGCGGGTCGGCTCCACGCTCGCCGAACCCGGCGAGGGAGCGCTCGTTGGCCGCCGCCAGGCTCTGCGGCGTACCGTCCCCGTACGGGCGTTCCTGACCGGCCGCGATATCGGCCATCAGCTCATTGGCCTGCGCCAGGTGGGCTGCCGCCTCGCCGAGGGTCCAGGTGGATCCGGGGACCGGGATGCCCGTGTCCGTCCGGCCGCGCAGCAACGCCGCTATCTCCTCGGCGGTGTCGTGTATCGCCTCGGCGAGTCCCTCGGGAAGCGCGTCTCGCCGCTCCCGGGCAGGCGTTGGTTCCACGGCTGTCTCCTCTGTCCCGCTGCCATGAGCCGGCCTCCATGGTCGAAGGTCCGGCGGATCCGTGCAGGATGCCAGGCCGCGTCCGTGAGAGCAGCCACCGGGGCAGCGATCCGGGGAGTCCGGGGGTTGCGAGCTGCTGTCGGTTTACTGCATTGAAGTGAGTGATGGTGAGCGGGAGTGAGTCCTGTGGGTGGGTTTGTGGGGGGGACGGGGGTTCTGGGGCCGAATGGGTGACCTCGATGGTTGTGGCTCGTTGGGCTGGGTGGCAGGGGTGCGGCCTTGAGTGAGGGGGTGATGTGGTGGGTGGTGTGCGGGAGCTGGCCGTGTCCTTCGTGGCGCCCGGGCCTTGCGGGGTGGCGGTCCGGGACCGTCTCAAGCACCTGACTGTCGAGGACGAGAGGGTGCTGCGTGCGGTCGGTGCGCATCAGGGGGCGCTGGCGTCCGGTGATCTCAAGGCCCGCTGTGCGGATGGTCTGGAGCACGGTGCGGAGACCTGGGCTGCGCGTAAGCGGCAACTGACGAAGGTGTCGTCGTCCAGGATCGCCGGGACCATCACCAAGGCCACGCACGATCAGTGGGCGCTCTCGCGCCGTTGCCAGGCGGCGTATATCCAGAGCCTGGCAGCCGGGATCGAGATGCTGCGGCACCGGCTGTCTCTCCCGCTCGGGGAGAAGGGCACCAAGCGCGCGGCGGGTGGCTACCGGTCGAAGAACGAGTGGTTCCGCAAGTCCCGCCGCCTCGCGATGCTGGAGGCGCGGCACGCTGCTGCTGTTGCCGACCGGCAGGCCGGACGGGTGCGGGTGGTACGGGGTGGCAAGCGTCTCCTGAACACCCGCCACCACCTCACCGAGGCCCGTCTCACCGAAGACGAGTGGCGGGAACGGTGGGAGGCGGAACGCTGGTTTCTCGCTGCCGATGGCGAGTCGGGGAAGCGGTTCGGGAACGAGACGATCCGCGTCACCCCGGACGGCGAAGTGTCCATCAAGCTGCCCGTTCCGCTTGCGCACCTGGCCAACGCCCGGCACGGCCGGTACATCCTCACCGCCACCGTGGCGTTCGCGCACCGGGGTGCGGGGTGGGCCGACCGCATCGCCGCGAACCGGGCGGTGGCCTACCGCATCCACCTCGACGTGGAGCGCGGCCGCTGGTACCTGACCGCATCCTGGCAGCGCCCCGTCGTGCAGACCATCCCGTTGGAGACCGCCCGCGCCCGGGGCATGATCGGCGTCGACACCAACGCCGACCACTTCGCCGCCTACCGGCTCGACCGGCATGGCAACCCGGTCGGTGCCCCGCACCGCTTCGGCTACGACCTGTCCGGTTCGGCCGGTCACCGTGACGCACAGATCCGGCACGCGCTGACTCGGTTGATCAACTGGGCGGGGCGGGTCGGTGTCGCCGCGATCGGCATCGAAGACCTCGACTTCACCACCGAGAAGACCCGGGAGAAGCACGGCCGCCGCAAGCGGTTCCGGCAGCTCATCTCCGGTATCCCGACCGGGAAGCTCAAGGCCCGGCTGGTCTCCATGGCCGCCGAGCACGGCCTGAGCGTTGTCGCGGTCGACCCGGCCTACACCAGCCTGTGGGGTGCTCAGCACTGGCAGAAACCGCTGACCACCCCACGCCGAAAGATGTCCCGTCACGATGCCGCCGGTATCGCGATCGGGAGACGCGCCCTCGGACACCCGGTCCGGGATGGGGTATCCCCTGCTCGAACGGAGTTGAGAGCTTGGGGAAGGACGGCACCGCCCCCACACGACCGGAGTGATCGTGCGGGGCATCGGACCGCCCAGACCGGACCAGGTGACCGGGGGCGTGAGGGAACCCGCCTACCCACCACGGACCGGCCCCCTGGAGGGCCGTCGCCGAGCGGGAAGCGAAAGCGGGGGACCAGTGCATCCAACACCGTTCGGGATGCACCCAGCACGCAGCAGTGGGCCCAGGACTCACTTATGTGCACTGGCTAGGAACGGTGGTTCAGCCCGTCGGTCCGGGCGGTAGGGCGACTCGGTCGGGAGCAGCGCGGCCGCCTCGCCGGGCCGACCGGCCCGCACGTGGGCGTGGATCTCCCGGGCGAGCGGGGTGACGTCGCGGATCGACACCGTCCACTCGTCCGCGTACCGCCGTGCCGCTTCGCCGCCGAGCCCGAGTTGGAGAGATCGGTGCGGGAGCGGGTTGAGGCGGAGGTCGCGTTCGGAATCCCATTGGACGCGGGCCGGGGACCGGCGCAGGTTGCGCCGCCAGGTCGCCCGGTCCGGGTGAACTCCTGCGACGTAGTGCGAGAATTCGACGTTGTTCAGCGCCCGATCGAAGCCCTCACGGCTGATCGCTGAACGGCATTCGAAGCGAACCAACACGACATCACTCAAAGGCACTTCATTCAGGCACTACGGATGGCCCGGGCGGGCGGCGATGCCGACGGGCATGCGACCGGGTGGGTGCGAAATGATCTGGCGTCTCATCAAGCACGACGGCGTATGCGACACCGGTCGACGCATGAGGCCCCTCGGCCGGATCTTTCCTTCGCAAGATCGTTCCCGCCAGGGGCCTTACGACTGCCCGGACTTGGGGATGTCACAGGCCGCAGCACCAGCTTCGCGACCACAGAGGACGACGAGCACTTACCGGGAAAAACTCATTGCAATAGCCGTCCATCAGGGGAGTCCACGACTACGGCTGCCGACCGGAGGAAATCCTTCAATTTGCCAGCACTCGCATCGCGGTCCTCATTTTGGATTCCAGGTCGGTTTTTACGCGAGCCATGGCCGCGGCGTTCGATGCGATGACTTTCTCCTGGTAGGAGGAATCCACTGCGTACCAAATACCCACCACGTTATTTTTGTGCCGACATGCCGCGTCCGCTGTCGCCACCTTCAGTTCATGCGCAGTGGGCTTGGAGGTCTTCCGCCACTCCGGGTCGCCTCCCGCCGCCAAGGGATCCTTGTAGGTGAAGCCCCTGATTTTCATGCACTGCGACCACTTGGCGAATGCGGCTTTGGTTCGATCGTCTTGTTGGGCTTCGTTCAGAGTCTTCAGTTTTACATCAATAGCGATTTGCGGGTCGTACAGCGCACCATCCACGCTGCCGGTCAATTCCTTGACAGCCTCGCCCATGCAGCCGTGATACGGCACAGTCTTTCCATTGATGATTTGACCGCCCGGGCCAAAAGCCTTCCCGGGATCGGACGAACCGCGCCCGGCGACCACCATGTCCGGACTTATTTTCCGCGTGGATGCTTCAGAACTGGACTGGCTCGCCAGAACTCCCCCCTCGGGATGATAGCCCCATTTCATCATCAATCGGGCGTTCTGGTGTCCATATCGGCCGTCGATCCGGGTGACGGGAGCGTCACTGTCACGCGGCCCAGGGGATTCCACCGGGGGCTTATAGGCGAACCCGAAACGTGCCATGCAGAGGGAGATGGACTTCGTATACGCCTTGTTGATCGTTGACAGCTGTCTCGGATTCACCAGGTACGGATCGAGGGGCAGCGGTTTGTCGTTTGCAGAATCGATTTTCGGGATGGCGGAGACAGGGGGTGGAGTCTGCGCACTTTCCCGCGCCATCGCACTGTTGATCTCGGGGTGCTCTCCGCCGGCACTTGTGCAACCAATCAGCAGCAGCGGCAGGGCGATCAGGGAGGCGGCTATACGACACGAGCGGCGAGACACCTGGACGATCTCTTTCGGTGCGGCAATGCGATAAAGGATTACTGAGTGGAGTGTGCCGCGGTGGGCCCTGGCCAGTGCGATCCGACCAGGGCCCACCGCGGGGGTTCACAAGATGTCAGCCGACTTGGGACGCACCGAGCTTGCCCGATGCATTGTCATTCTTCATCGGCTCAGACAGGTTGACCAAACTACCCGGCGAGACCGTGACGCATGCGACACTGCAGTCGTAGTTGCTGTTGTAGTAGAGGTAGAAATTTCGCGGCGTTCCACGGTTGTCCACCGCGCCAGCGTTGTTCTTCACCGAGACGCCGGCGCCGGAGCTGCCATTATCGCCGGCCTTGAAGTAGCGGCCCGAGTAGTCCGGAATGTTCCCACTCTGCGCGAAGTAGGCTCCATACCCGTACGAACTGGAGTTGTAGTAAAGGCACACCTCGTCAAAAAGGCAGTCATAGGCGGGAGCCGCCGACGCCGTACCGGCCGTCCCCACTACTGCAGCAAGGGCAACGAAACCTGCGGCAAGGACTTTCCTGACACGCATCCCTGTTTCCTCCTCGTGACTTTGATCCATCAGGGACTCCGCCCCGGCGGATCGTACTATGAGAAGTCGATCATGAGAAGGCGTCAACTCCATTGCAGTTAGCTCCACTTGTCGGGCGAGGTGCCCGGTAGGTTCAAATGACCTCATAGGGACAGCATCAGGGCTTCGGCGAAGTCTGCTGATGCCCGTTTCGTGATCATGTGAGGCCGAGGAGGGTGAGCGGGCGCTCGGGCCGAGGGCGTTGTGTCGCAGGCCCACGGCGATGTTCTCGGCCCTGGCGAGGCGGAGAGCGCCGATGGCGAGGATGTGCCAGGTGGCCACCGCGCGGGGCGCGTTGCCGGTCCGCAGCCGGGATGCGTTCTTACTGAAGCAGCCCGTACGTAACCTCGACGGCCGGTACAGGCTGCTTCAGTGGCGCCTTCGAGGCGGATGACTGGAACGCAGCTTCCCCGGGACGCCCTTCTGGCTCTCGCAGTCCAAAGCTGCGACGAACAGTCGGGGCAGGGACCATGGGTTGCCCTGTTCGTCCCAGACGTACGCGGATACTGGCCGGGGAGGAAGGAACCGCCGGCGGTGGGCCTCACTGCGGCAACCAGGGCGACCACTGTCCCGAAGGGGACCACGAGAGAGGGCAGAGCCCAAACGAATGCGCCGGCCGTCAGCCAGCGTCGCGCACGTCGCCAACACCAGGATCAGCAGCAGCGGGTGCCGAAGCCCTCGCTGAGCGCGGCGATCCGGCACGCTGCGAAGCCTGGCCATCAGTGCCGACTCCACCGCAACCGGGTCGGCTACGAGCTCTGCCTCCCACAGCGCCGGGTCAGCGATGTTGCAGACACGGGGGGCGACCCTCGTGGCGATCCTTCAGCGTTGAGAACTGAAAGGTCATCAGAGGCCGTGTGCCCTCTGGGTACATCGACTCGGTACCCGCACAACAACCCGGGCTTACAGCATCAAACCGGAACTGCGCCGGGCCGCGGGGCACTGGCCGACTTCCGCAACCTCGCCATCAGCGCCATCCGCCTGGCCGGACGCGCCAACATCACACGCGCCCGCGGCGACCTGCACCACCACGAAGACGCCTCCACCACCTACGGCATCCGACCAGACATCACCAAACCGGACAGAGGAGAACAACGCCGTTTCCGTGACCGGTAGTTGATCGATCGAATTCGGCGCACCATGGTGACAGACCTCACATGACGGACCGTCAACTTTGTTTCATTTTCACCGAATTGATCAATCGCCCGGCCACCTTGAGGTCGGTACGCTCTCCGCGCAGAACACTGATGATCTTCATTGCGACCGTCTCGAGAGGGAATCATGCGTAGAGCACTATCCACGCTTTTTGCGGCATTCGTCATGCTTGTCAGCGGCATCGCCTTTGCCCCCACCGCCAGCGCTGCGGCTACCGCCTATGGGTGCAGTGGGAGCTTGATCGACACTTACGACGTCCGGACCAGCGGCGGGACCAAGTACGGCGTCATCAACCTCTACTACAGCACGGCCAACGGCGGCACCAACTGTGCTGTCGTCGTTGACACCTACTGGGGTACAGGTACGACCAAGAACATGATCGCCAACATTTGGAAGTGCAAGGCTGGAACCACGCCCGGCGGCAGCACTTGCCCCATCGACACGCAGGATAACGACAACGGCTATTACTCTTCGTATGCGGGACCCGTCACCGTCACAGGTACGGCTCCTCGCTGCATCTCCGTCTGGGGGACGATCTGGAACCCGTCCGACACAAATGACGCGAACGGTCACGCTGTTGCGGTCCACTGCGGCTAGGCGTGGTGTCCCGGCACATTGGTGACACGCGTGCCGGCTTGAACAGGTGAGGGCCTTCTGGGTTCGGTGTGAATTGCGACATCGCTGCCGACACTCAGGAGGTTCTCAGCTGTTCAAGGGTCGCTTTCGGACGATTTGAGCCAATTCACCTGTCTCAGGGGGATACTCGCGCCTCTCGTGAGTCTGATCGGTGCGGCGAGCGGAATCACCGATACGGGCGACTTGTGGGTGTTGGCAACGCATCCCATCCGGGGCGTTGCCGCTTGCGCTGCCATGCCGAACGGTTGTTGTCCACGAAGACCTGGTGCTCGGCGACTGTGAGACCGAGCCGCTCGACCACCTCGCGGCAGATTCCTTGTCAAGCCGTGCTCACAACCCTTTTTACAAAGAGATTCCTGGTCGGTTCGGTGGCCCCCTTCAGCAGCAATACCCGTCCTGGTCACGGAGAAGATCGAACTGCACAGGCAGCCCTCCGGGGGCAGAAGTTCTGAGCGGGGGTCAGTTCCTCGCCTCATCGGCCAGGAAGGCGCTCAGGCTGTCGAGGAGCATGGTGCTGCCCTGCTCGGCCATGTCGCGTTCCTCGACGGTGTCGCAGGTCTGATGAAGAACGATCTGCGTGTGGTGGTCGTTCTGCTCGTCGAGTTCCATGGTCATGGCTGCGGGCGCGGGCTTGCCGGGTACGTCCATGCCGACCACCAGGAGGCGGTTCTCGGCGACCTCAAGATAGGAGCCGGTCAGCGGGAACTGTCCGCCGTCGGGCGTGGCCATCGTGGCCTTCCACGCTCCGCCCGGCCGTACGTCCATCTCCACGGAGCCGGCAACGGCGTAAGCCCACCGGGCGTACTGCTCGGGAGTGGTCCACGCCCGCCACACCTTCACCGCGGAGGCGTCGAGCGTTCGGGTCAGCTTGTAGGAGAAGCCGTTGGCCGGGGTGGTCTGCTCGGTGCTCATGCTTCGTCTCCTCGTTTTCGTGCCTGGTCGGGACTGTCCACCTGTAGACGCCCGTGGACGCGGAGACTCATCGGTCCTGCTGGGATTTCTCTCAATTGGGCGAATGCGGGTAGGGAGCGGTTCGAATGAGCCCGTCCATACTGGTGGCACGCGAACTCGTCGAAGTAGGCGGGGGGCGGCCACAGGCCCGGTCTCGGACTCGGCCATGGGATTCCCGGGCAAGCACCATCTCACCCGGCAGACGCGTTCCCGCGCCATGTTCGCCACTCCTGAGACGAGCACTTGACCACATCGGGACGTCACGAGCTGCGGTTCGTTATCGGCAAGCTACGGGGCGCGCTGAGTGACGTAGTCCGTACGCGGGTGGGCGCCGTTCCGATGGCGCGGATGATCGCCGAGGCGGCCCCTGCCGAGAGGGCCTCGGACGCCGCACGGTGACGCCGTGAGCCGAAGGGGGGAGCCGGCGCGGCTCCCCTTTCGGCTTTCCGGGCGGCCCCGATCCGGCCCAGGTGGTGCGTCACTGAGCGGCCGATGGGACGACCGGCCATTACCCGGGAGGTAATTGAGCGCCTCCGCCCTCCGTCCATACCGTCCGTGTACGGGCCTGCGTTCCACCGGAACGACGCCGTCCGGGGGCCGCTCCTGCCTCCGCCGCGCGGACCGGCGGCGGCTCGTTGCCCGCGTGACCGCATGACAACGAAAGGAAGACCTCATGATGTCGTCCCAGAACGTGGGTACGGTCCCGTCTACGGGTGCCGCCCGTTCCGATGGCCTTCTCCGCCTGGCCCTCGTGGCGGACGTGGTCCTCACCGGTGCGAACGGCATCGGCTACCTCGCGCTGGCCACCGTCCTGGACTCGTTCCTCGGCGTGCCTCCGTCGGTGCAGTACGTGGTGGGCGTGTTCCTCACCGTGTACGCCCTGTGGGTGCTGGCCGTCTCCCGTCAGGAGCGCATCAGCCGCGGCGCGGTCGCCGTCGTCATCGGCCTGAACGTGGCCTGGGCCGGGGCAAGTGTCGTGACCGTGCTCGTGGACGCGCTGACGGCGACGGGCGCCGGCAACGGGTGGATCGTGTTCCAGGGCCTGACGGTGGCGGCCATGGGTGCGCTCCAGTACGTGGGCCTGCGGCGCATGTGAGAGCGGGCCGAGCGGCCGGATACGGCTTCCGCGCATGCCGTCGGCCCGTACGCATACAGCTTGGTACGGGCCGACGGTGCGAGGGGCAGCGGAACCGGTGGCGATCAGTGGTTGCGCGGGAAGCCCAGGTCCACGCCCGCGGGGGCGTCGGCCGGGTCCGGCCAGCGGGTGGTGACGACCTTGCCGCGGGTGTAGAAGTGCACGCCGTCGTTGCCGTAGATGTGGTGGTCGCCGAAGAGCGAGTCCTTCCAGCCACCGAAGGAGTGGTAGCCCACCGGCACCGGGATCGGCACGTTGACGCCGACCATGCCGGCCTCGATCTCCAGCTGGAAGCGGCGGGCGGCGCCGCCGTCGCGGGTGAAGATCGCGGTGCCGTTGCCGAACGGCGAGGCGTTCATGAGGGCGACGCCCTCCTCGTACGTCTCGGCGCGCAGGACGCACAGCACCGGGCCGAAGATCTCGTCCTTGTACGCGTCCGAGTCGGTGGACACGTGGTCGAGGAGGGAGAGGCCGATCCAATGGCCGTCCTCGAATCCTTCGACGGTGTAGCCGGAGCCGTCCAGGACGACGTCGGCGCCCTGGGCCGCCGCGCCCGTGACGTACGAGGCGACCTTGTCGCGGTGGGCCGCGGTGATCAGCGGGCCCATCTCGGACGCCGGGTCGTTGCCGGGACCGATCTTGATCTTCTCGGCGCGCTCCTTGATCCTCGCGACGAGCTCGTCACCGATCGCGCCCACCGCGACAACCGCGGAGATGGCCATGCAGCGCTCACCGGCGGAGCCGTACGCGGCGGAGACCGCGGCGTCGGCGGCGGCGTCGAGGTCCGCGTCCGGCAGGACCAGCATGTGGTTCTTCGCACCGCCGAGCGCCTGGACGCGCTTGCCGTTGGCGGAAGCGGTGGTGTGGATGTAGCGGGCGATCGGGGTGGAGCCGACGAACGAGACCGCGGCGACGTCCGGGTGGTTCAGCAGTCCGTCGACAGCGACCTTGTCGCCGTGCAGCACGTTCAGCACGCCGTCCGGCAGTCCGGCCTCGGCAGCCAGCTCGGCCAGCAGGTTGGCGGCCGACGGGTCCTTCTCGCTCGGCTTCAGCACGAACGTGTTGCCGCAGGCGATGGCCAGCGGGAACATCCACATCGGCACCATCGCCGGGAAGTTGAACGGCGTGATGCCCGCGACGACACCGAGCGACTGGCGGATCGAGGAGACGTCGACCCGGCTGGAGACCTGGGTGGACAGCTCGCCCTTGAGCTGGGTGGTGATGCCGCAGGCCAGCTCGACGATCTCCAGACCGCGGGCGACCTCACCGAGCGCGTCGGAGTGCACCTTGCCGTGCTCGGCGGTGATCAGCGCGGCGATGTCGTCGCGGTGCGCGTCGAGCAGTGCGCGGTAGCGGAACAGGACGGCGGTGCGGGCGGCCAGCGAGGACGTGCCCCACGTCGCGTACGCGTCCTTCGCGGCGGCGACCGCGGCGTCGACCTCTTCGAGGGAGGCGAGTGCGACCTGGGTGGTGACGGCGCCGGTGGCCGGGTCGGTGACCGGGCCGTAGTTGCCCGACGTGCCCTCGACGGTCTTGCCACCGATCCAGTGGTTGACAGTCTTCATTACGTACTCCTTCAGGCCTTCAGAGGTGGCGGCGTCGGGCTGCGACTTGCCGGTCGTAGTCTTCCCGGGCTTTGACCGCCGACGGGCGGGTGGCCGTTTCGGCTACAGGAACATCCCACCACGCCTGCGCCGGAGGGGGGCCCGACACTGTGTCTGCCGTTTCGGTCTCGACGTAGACACAAGTGGGGCGGTCCGAGGTCCGCGCAGCGGTGAGGGCTTCGCGCAGGTCACGCACGGTCTTGGCACGCAGCACCCGCATGCCGAGAGAGCCGGCGTTGGCCGCGAGATCGACGGGCAGCGGGGGGCCGGTGAAGCTGCCGTCGGCGGCGCGCTGCCGGTAGGCGGTACCGAAGCGTTCGGCGCCGACCGACTCGGAGAGTCCGCCGATCGAGGCGTAGCCGTGGTTCTGCAGGACGACGACCTTGACCGGCAGGTTCTCCTGCACGGCGGTGACGATCTCGGTGGGGTTCATGAGGTAGGTGCCGTCGCCGACGAGCGCCCAGACGGGCCGGCCGGGTGCGGCCAGCTGTACGCCGATCGCGGCCGGGATCTCGTATCCCATGCAGGAGTAGCCGTACTCGACGTGGTACTGGCTGCGGGAGCGGGTCCGCCACAGCTGGTGCAGGTCGCCGGGGAGCGAGCCCGCCGCGTTGATCAGGATGTCGTCGTCGTCGACCAGGGCGTCGAGCAGACCGAGGACCTGGGCCTGGGTGGGCCGCGCAGCCGGGTCGTCCGCGGCGAACGCCGTGTCGACGCGCTGCTCCCAGCGCTCCTTGGCGTCGGTGTACTCGGTCTCGTAGACCGGGTCGACGCGGTAGTTGCGCTGGTTCAGGGCCTCGGTCAGCGCTTCGAGGGCGGTGCGGGCATCGGCGACGAGCGGCAGCGCGGCGAGCTTGTGGGCGTCGAATCCGGTGATGTTGAGGTTGAGGAAGCGGACCGCCGGGTTCGAGAAGAGGGTGGCGGAGGCGGTGGTGAAGTCGGAGTAGCGGGTGCCGATGCCGATGATCAGGTCGGCGCTACGGGCCAGTTCGTCGGCGGTCGCGGTGCCGGTGTGGCCGATGCCGCCGACGTCGGCGGGGTGGTCGTGGCGCAGCGAACCCTTGCCGGACTGGGTGGAGGCGACGGGGATCCGGGTGGCGGCGGCCAGTGCGGCGAGGGTCTCCTCGGCGGCGCTGTGATGGACCCCGCCGCCTGCGACGATCAGCGGCCGGCGGGCGGTGCGCACGGCCCGTACCGCCCGTTCCAGTTCGTGGGCGTCGGGTGCGGGGCGGCGTACGTACCAGACGCGCTCGGCGAAGAACTCCTCCGGCCAGTCGTACGCCTCCGCCTGCACGTCCTGCGGCAGCGCGAGTGTGACGGCGCCGGTCTCCGCCGGGTCCGCGAGGGTCCGCATGGCCTGCAGGGCGGCCGGAACGAGCGCTTCGGGGCGGGTGATCCGGTCGAAGTAGCGGGAGACGGGGCGCAGGCAGTCGTTGACGGAGAGGTCGCCCGCGGACGGGACTTCGAGCTGCTGGAGCACGGGGTCGGCGGGGCGGGTCGCGAAGATGTCGCCGGGGAGGAGGAGGACGGGGAGGTGGTTGATGGTGGCGAGGGCGGCGCCGGTGACGAGGTTGGTGGCGCCGGGGCCGATGGAGGTGGTGACGGCGTGCGCGGAGAGGCGGCCGGACTGGCGGGCGTAGCCGACGGCGGCGTGCACCATGGCCTGCTCGTTGCGGCCCTGGAGGTAGGGCATGGCGGGCCGGGCGGATACGGAACCGGGCGCGGCGGCCCCCGTCTCCAGGAGCGCCTGGCCGATTCCGGCGACGTTGCCGTGGCCGAAGATGCCCCAGGTGGCGCTGATCAGACGCTGCCGCCGGCCGTCGCGCTCGGTGTACTGGCGGGCGAGGAAGGACACCAGGGCCTGGGCGGTGGTGAGCCTGCGGGTGCTCATCGAGGTGCCTCCTGACCGGAGAGTCCGGACGTTCCGGGGAGTCCGTGGAGCGGCAGCCGGGGGTCGACCGGCTGGGCGGGCCAGGTGTCGCGGATCCAGCCGTGGTCGGGGTGGTCGCTGATCAGCCACTCCCGCTGCTCTCCCGGCCCCGCCATCACATTGAGGTAGTACAGGGTGTGGCCGGGAGCGGCGATGGACGGGCCGTGCCAGCCGTCGGGGATCAGCACGGCGTCGCCGCTGCGGACTTCGGCGAGGACGTCCGTACCGCCGGGCCGGGACGGGGACACGCGGTGGTAGCCGAGGCCGGGCCTGCCCCGGTTCTCCTCGATCTCGAAGTAGTAGATCTCTTCGAGGACGGACTCGGCGCCGGGGCGGTACTCGTCGTGCTTGTGCGGCGGGTACGAGGACCAGTTGCCGCCGGGGGTGAGGACCTCGACGGCGATCAGCCGGTCGCAGTCGAATGTGTCGGCAGCGGCGAAGTTGTTGACCTGGCGCGAGCAGTTCCCGGCGCCGCGCAGCTCGACGGGTACCTCCGGCGCGGGGCCGTAGCGAGCGGGGAGTCGTCGCTCGCACTTCGCTCCTGCCAGGGCGAAGCGGCCTCCGGCGCCGGAGGAGATCTGGGCATGGGCGTCACGCGGTACGTACACGAAGTCGGAGACCCCGCTGAACACGCTTTCCCGGCCCAGCAGTTCAAAGATCTCACCTGAGGTGTGCACCGTACAGCCACCGGTCAACGGCAGGATGATCCATTCACTCTCCCCGGTGACCAGCGTGTGAACACCACCCGGTCGCAGCTCCACCACGCGCAGGCTCGACCGGTCCCAGCCGGCCCGCTTCGGGTCGATGTCCAGGGCATACGGTCCGTCGGCCGCGCTGCCGGCGGGCAGATGCCGCTCGTACGACGGCCGGTCGCGTACGCGTTCGTCGTTGTCCGTAGTCATGCCCTCTCCCATACCCGTCCCTGCCCTCTCGCTACAGCAACGCCACGGCTGTGTCGACAGCTCCGGCCACATCTCCGTCGACCGGATAGAGCAACGACCGCCCGACCACCAGTCCTTGGACGGTGGGGAGTCGGAGCGCCCTGCGCCATTTCTCGTACGCACCCTCCTGGTCGCCGCCCACCTCGCCGCCCAGCAGCACGGCAGGCAGCGTCGATGTCTCCATCACGCGCGCCATGTCGTCGGGGTTCTCGGTGACGGGGACCTTGAGCCAGGTGTACGCGGAGGTGCCGGCCAGCCCCGAGGCGATGGCGATCGACGTGGTCACCGCCGCCGCACCGAGATCGTTGCGGACCTTGCCGTCGACACGGCGGCAGAGGAACGGCTCGACGAAGACCGGCAGCCGGTGCGCGGCCATGGCGTCGATCGCGCGGGCGGTGGCATGCATCGTGTCGAGGGAACCGGGGTCGTCGTAGTCGATACGGAGCAGCAGCTTGCCCGCGTCGAAGCCGAGCCGGGCGAGGTCGTCGGGCCGGTGGCCGGTGAAGCGGTCGTCGAGTTCGAAGGAGGCGCCCGCGAGTCCGCCGCGGTTCATCGAGCCGACGACGACCTTGCTCTCCAACGCGCCGAGAAGCAGCAGGTCGTCGAGGATGTCGGCGGTGGCGAGGACGCCGTCGACGCCGGGGCGGGAGAGGGCGAGGCAGAGCCGCTCCAGGAGCTCGAACCGGTTGGCCATGGCCAGTTCGCGCTCCCCGACGGCGAAGGAGCCGCGGGCCGGGTGGTCCGCCGCGATGATCATCAGGCGGCCGCTGTCGCCGACGAGGGGCCGCCTTCGGCGCCGGGCGGCGGCCTCGGTGACGGCCTCGGGGTGGCGCACTCGCAGCCGGACGAGGTCGGAGACGGAGGAGGCCGCGGGCGTCATGAACCCGCCCCGGGTTCACCGGCGGTGACGGCGCCCCGGACGAGCGCCTCTTCCACCTCGTACGGGAACGGCATGGCCGGCGAACAGGCGAGCCGGGACGCGACGATGGCACCGGCGGCGTTGGCGTACCGCATGACGCGCTCGGTCTCCCAGCCGGCGAGCAGTCCGTGACAGAGCGCACCGCCGAACGCGTCTCCGGCGCCGAGACCGTTGACGACCTCGACGGGCAGGGGCGGGACGTCGGCGACGGTGCCGTCGCGGTGGACGGCGAGGACGCCCTTGGGACCCTGCTTGACGACGGCGAGTTCGACCCCGGCGGCGAGCAGGGCGCGGGCCGCCGTGTACGGCTCGCGTTCCCCGGTGGCGATCTCGCACTCGTCGAGATTGCCGACAGCGACGGTGGCGTGCGCAAGGGCCTCGCGGTAGCGGGCGGAGGCGGTGGGGTGGACGGGGTGGTCCGCGCCGGGGTCGTCGGTCCAGAACATCGGGCGCCAGTCCAGGTCGAAGACCGTGAGGGGTCCGGGGCCGGGCCCCTGCTCGGCGCGTGACCGCTCCCGGGCCTCGCTCCGGGCGCGCAGCGCCACCAGCGTGGCCGTGCGGCTCGGTTCCGCGCACAGGCCGGTGCCCGTCATCCAGAAGACCCGGGCCGCGCGGATCGCGTCGAGGTCGAGTTCCGCTTCGTGGATCTCCAGGTCGGGCGCCTTGGGCTGCCGGTAGAAGTAGAGCGGGAAGTCGTCCGGCGGGAAGATCTCACAGAAGGTCACCGGGGTCGGATAGGCGTCGACGGACGTCACCCACCGGTCGTCCACTCCGAACTCCCGCAGCTGCTGGTGGAGATAGTCCCCGAACGCGTCCCGGCCGGTGCGCGTCACCACCGCCGTCCGTCTGCCGAGCCGGGCCGCCGCGACGGCCACATTGGTCGGTGAGCCGCCGAGAAACTTTCCGAATGTGTCGACCTGAGCCAGCGGCAGACCGGTCTGGAGCGGGTAGAGATCCACCCCGATCCGCCCCATGGTGATCACGTCGTACATCTCAGGCATACGCGTCCCTTCGACCGGCGACCGGAGCGGCTGCCCCCAGGTCTAGCCCTCTCTCCGGAACCCTGTCAACATTTTGTCCGGACATAAGGACGAAGCCTTGACACCCGTCTCCCGAGGCCGGGAGTGTGGGCGATATGACCTCTTCAGCATCGGCTCCGGCCCGCATCCGTATCGGCTCGGCACCCGACTCCTGGGGGGTCTGGTTCCCCGACGATCCGCAGCAGGTGCCGTGGCACCGCTTCCTCGACGAGGTCTCCGAGGCCGGTTACGAGTGGATCGAGCTGGGCCCCTACGGCTACCTTCCGACCGACCCGGCCCGCCTCGCGGACGAGACCCGACGCCGCGGTCTCACCGTCTCGGCAGGCACCGTTTTTACCGGATTGCACCATGGACCGGCCGTCTGGGACCGGACCTGGGCGCATGTCGCCGACATCGCGGCGCTCACCCGGGCGATGGGCGCCGAACACCTGGTGGTCATCCCGTCGTTCTGGCGCGACGACAAGACCGGTGAGGTTCTGGAGGACCGCACGCTCACCTCGGAGCAGTGGCGCGACCTCACCACCCAGACGGAGCGGCTGGGCCGCGAGGTGCGGGACCGGTACGGGCTGCGTATCGTCGTCCACCCTCATGCGGACACCCATGTCGACAGCGAGGAGAACGTCAGCCGGTTCCTCGACGCCACGGACCCCGACCTGGTCTCGCTCTGTCTCGACACCGGTCACTACGCCTACTGCGGCGGGGACAGCGTCAAACTGATCGAGACCTTCGGCGAGCGGATCGGCTATCTGCACCTCAAGCAGGTCGACCCGGAGATCCTGGCCCAAGTCGTGACGGACGAGGTGCCGTTCGGGCCCGCCGTGGCGCGCGGGGTGATGTGCGAACCACCGAACGGCGTACCCGCCCTGGGGCCCGTGCTCGACGCCGCCCGCCGGCTGGACGTCGACCTGTTCGCGATCGTCGAGCAGGACATGTATCCGTGCCCGCCCGAAAAGCCCCTGCCGATCGCCCGCCGCACCCGAGACTTCCTCCGCTCGTGCGGCACCCCGGTGCGGGCACCCGACACGCCGAACCGCCCGGGGAAGTGACGTGGGGGCGGATTGCGGTGTTGTTCTCGGCGAGAAGCGGGTGCGGCCCCACCGCACCCCTCGACCGAACAAGGAGCAACTCACCGTGGTCCGAAAAGCGTTCCGCACCCCCAGGACTGCCGGGGCCTCGGCCCTGGCCGCACTCGCCCTGGCTGCCGCCCTCGTCGCAGCCCCGGCCGCCTCGGCCACCGACCACGAACCGGCACCGCCGCTCGCACCGCCCGGCGCCGGCGCGGTCTGCGCGTTCTACTTCGGCAACGAGCCGACCTTCTACGGCGATCAGGGCGACCGGGTCTCGGAGGTGCAGTGCCTGCTGGCCAACCGCCGCTATCTGCCGTGGAGTGAGGTCAACGGCACCTTCGGACCGACGACGCTCGCAGCTGTCCAACGCTTCCAGGCGGACCACCCGCCGCTCATTCCGAGCGGCCTGGTCGGATCGCTGACTTGGTCGGCACTCTGGAACGCATAGCCGAATTCGACCCCAATGCACGCCTTCTGCCACAGATATCACCCTCTCGTCACAGATGTCTCCGTTACGCGGGTCTTCCGTCACAGGCGCTCGACAGCCCCTCTCCGCCGCTCACTCGGCGTCGTTCACCGAACACAGGCCGAGTGATCGTCGGCGTGCGCACCGCGGCTCCCCCGACGGCCCCCCGGCTGCCGCTGCGGTGCAGAGAGGTGTCACTTATGACGGACAGAAGGCTCTGGTCCTACAAGGACATTGCAGCGCACATCCGGGTGCAGCCGGACACCGTCCGCTCGTACCGCAAACATGGGCTGCTTCCCGCGCCGGACCATGTGGAGGGCGGTAAGCCCTACTGGTACGCGGACACCGTCCGCGCCTGGGTCGCGTCGCGCCCGGGCAACCGGGGCCGCAGGGACTGACACCTCGTCCCTTGTCGCTCCGTTACCGTTCCGGCCCCGTCCGGCGATCGGCCTCCGGAATCCGCCGACGCCGTACGGGGCCTCCGTCTTCGCCGGGCCCTGGCAGCCGCGACCACTTCGCCGGTTCGATGATCGTCACCCCTGCCCCGGGGGCCGTTCCCATCGCGGCGAGCGCCGCCGGGGCCGCGTCCAGCACGATGGTGGAGGTCACCAGCAGGTCCGGGCGCAGGTTGCCGGCCCGCACCATGTCCATCATCGGCGGGTAGTCGTGCGCGGCCATTCCATGGCTGCCGAAGATCTCCAACTCCCGGCCTGTCACCTGCGACATGGGGACGACGGGGCCACCGGCCGCCGTGGGCAGCAGACCCACCTGCACATGGCGGCCCTGCCACCGCAGACTCCGGACCGAGGCGGCGCAGGTGACCGGGGAGCCCAGCGCGTCGATCTTGTGGCGCGCCCGTCGCACCGAAGCCGGTCGGCGACGCCGCCCGCCGGATTCCGCCGGATGGCCGACGACACTCGCCCGAAAACGCACCCCACCTGGCATTCATACCCCCTAGGGGTATAAAGTATGAGTGTTGGGGCGCACCAGCATTCCCGGGAGCCCCTGGCGTCACACCGAGACGTACGCGTCGAAGAGGAGAACACCATGACCGCCGAGATCCAGCTCACCCAGGCCACCGGCTCCTGCTGCTCGCCGAGCGGCTCCTGCCACGACGGCGCGGACGCCGCGGCCACGACGGGCGGGGTCACCACCGTCTACCAGGTGACCGGCATGACCTGCGGCCACTGCGAAGGCGCCGTCTCCGAGGAGATCTCCGGCATCGAGGGCGTCACCTCGGTGAAGGCCGTGGCCGCCACCGGCCAGGTGACCGTGGTCTCCGAGTCACCGCTGACCGAGGACACCGTGCGCGCCGCAGTCGACGAGGCGGGTTACGAGCTCGTCGACCAGGCCTGAATACCGTCCCGGCCCACCTGAACACTCCTGCGCAGACCCGCGCAACTCCGCATCATTCGCACCACCCGCACCACCCTTTACCACCGGGCCGGACCGACCAGCACATACTGGCTGGAACGGCCCGGTCGGCATTTCAGGAGTTCGGACATGTACAGCGCAACAGAGGCCGAGGCCCCGACAGCCGCGAGTTCGGAGGCCGAGCTCGCGATCGGCGGGATGACCTGCGCCTCGTGCGCGGCCCGCATCGAGAAGAAGCTCAACCGGATGGACGGCGTCACCGCCACCGTCAACTACGCGACCGAGAAGGCCCGCGTCGAGTTCGGTGCCGGGACCCGGCTCGATGACGTGATCGCCACTGTCGAGAGGACCGGCTACACGGCGCAGCCGCTGCAGCGGCCCGCACCGACGCCGCCCACCTCGCCCGTCTCGCCCGTACCGCCACCCGCGACCGAGCGGACGGCTCCGGTCGACGACACGAACCCCACCGAAAAGGCTGTCAGCGAAGCCGCAGGCACCGAGGACACGGTGGACGCCACACCCCCCGCACGCCCCACAGACACCGCGGACGCCGTGGACACCGGCGCCGCCGACGCCCTCGCCGCCCTGCGTCAGCGCCTCGTCGTCTCGGCCGTCCTCGCCGCCCCCGTCGTCCTCCTGGCCATGGTCCCCGCCTTCCAGTTCGACAACTGGCAGTGGCTCTCCCTCACTCTCGCCGCCCCCGTGGTCGTCTGGGGCGGCCTGCCCTTCCACCGCGCCAGCTGGACCAATCTCCGGCACGGCGCGGCCACCATGGACACCCTGGTCTCGATCGGCACCCTCGCCGCCTTCGGCTGGTCGCTCTGGGCGCTGTTCTTCGGCGACGCCGGCATGACCGGCATGCGGCACGGTTTCGACTTCACCGTCTCGCGCGCCGAGGGCTCCTCCACGATCTATCTGGAGGTCGCCGCCGGGGTCATCACCTTCATCCTGCTGGGCCGCTATCTGGAGGCGAAGTCCAAGCGGAAGGCCGGTTCCGCCCTCCGCGCTCTGATGCATCTCGGCGCCAAGGACGTCTCCGTCCTCCAGGGCGGCACGGAGGTGCGTATCCCTGTCGACCGGCTGACCGTCGGCGACCGTTTCGTCGTCCGTCCCGGCGAGAAGATCGCAACCGACGGCGCCGTCACCGAGGGCGCCTCGGCCGTGGACGCGTCCATGCTCACCGGCGAGTCCGTCCCGGTCGATGTGAACGTCGGGGACGCCGTCACCGGCGCCACCGTCAATGTCTCGGGCCGTCTCGTCGTGCGTGCCACCCGGGTCGGCGCCGACACCCAGCTGGCACGGATGGCCAGGCTCGTCGAGGACGCCCAGAGCGGGAAGGCCGAGGTGCAGCGCCTCGCCGACCGGATCTCGGCGGTCTTCGTCCCGGTCGTCCTGCTGATCGCGCTGGTCACCCTGGTCGTCTGGCTGCTTCTCACGGACGACGTGACGGCCTCGTTCACCGCCGCCGTCGCCGTACTGATCATCGCCTGCCCGTGCGCCCTCGGCCTCGCCACGCCCACCGCCCTCATGGTCGGCACGGGGCGCGGCGCCCAGCTCGGCATCCTGATCAAGGGGCCCGAGGTCCTGGAGACCACACGCCGTATCGACACGATCGTCCTCGACAAGACCGGCACGGTCACGACCGGCCGGATGACACTGCTGGACGTCCACGTCGCGGCGGACACGGCGGACAAGGCGCAGTTGCTGCGGCTGGCCGGCGCCCTGGAGCACGCCTCCGAGCACCCCATCGCCCAGGCGGTCGCCGCCGGCGCCCGCGAGCGGACCGGGGCCGCCCTTCCCGCCGTCCAGGACTTCGCCAACGTCCCGGGACTCGGGGTGCGCGGCACCGTCGACGGACATCAGGTCCTCGTCGGGCGCCCGAAGCTGCTCACCGACGCCGGAATCGGCGTCCCCGAGGCGCTGTCCGCCGCCCTCGCGGACGCTGCGGCCCGGGGTCGTACGGCCATCGCCGTCGCCTGGGACGGTGAGGCGCGCGGCGTCCTCGGGGTCGCCGACGCGATCAAGGAATCCAGCGCGGCGGCAGTGGCCGACCTGCGCGCTCTCGGCCTGCGGCCGGTGCTGCTGACCGGTGACAACCGGGCCGTGGCGGACACCGTGGCCCGTACCGTCTCCATCGACGAGGTCTACGCCGAGGTGCTGCCCGAGGACAAGGTCGATGTCATCAAGCGGCTGCAGGCCGAGGGACGCTCGGTCGCGATGGTCGGCGACGGCGTGAACGACGCTGCCGCCCTCGCCACGGCGGATCTCGGGCTGGCGATGGGTACCGGTACGGACGCCGCGATCGAGGCGAGCGACCTCACCCTCGTTCGTGGAGATCTGAAGGTGGCTGCTGATGCCATCCGGCTCTCCCGGCGGACGCTGGCCACCATCAAGGGCAACCTCTTCTGGGCCTTCGGCTACAACGTACTCGCCCTGCCCCTTGCGGCATTTGGCCTGCTCAACCCTATGATTGCGGGAGCGGCGATGGCGTTCTCATCGGTCTTCGTCGTGACGAACAGCCTGCGGCTGCGCTCCTTCACATGATTTCCACAAAGAGATTTAGATCACATCGGTTTTGGGGTAACCATTCGGCAGGTTCGAGAGTCTTAGAGTGCGATGCCAAGGATGTCTTGGGGGACGTCCAGCGAAGCGTCTTGGGGGACGCTTCAGGCAAGCGTTGGCCGGGGCACGTGCACCGGGGAGCTTTGAGCGGCCCTCCCGTGCGTACGTACCCCGGCGGACCGCCATGAGGAACAGCGGTACAGCGCAGTGGTACGAGGAACACCCAGGAGCTTCGGCTCCCGCAGACGCCCGGCCGGATCCCGTGGGGGGAATCCGCTCCGGGATATGGGAAGCGCCTCGCTGTCGACCCGTGGGGGGATCGATGGCGGGGCGCTTCTCGCACTCTGCACGGTGCTCGCCGGACCACACAGAGCCCGGGACAGGGCTCGCGATTCCGGTCCGGGGCAAGCAAATCGCCCCGGACACCGCGCTCTGTGCGAAGCGCGGTACGCGGGGCGAAGGCAGCCGGCGCCGAGGCCGGGGTGGTACTGGGGGTGCTACAGAGCTCAGCGACCCTCGACCGGGACGAAGTCGCGCAGGACCTCACCGGTGTAGATCTGGCGCGGGCGGCCGATGCGAGAACCCGGCTCCTTGATCATCTCGTGCCACTGGGCGATCCAGCCGGGGAGCCGGCCGAGCGCGAAGAGCACGGTGAACATCTCGGTCGGGAAGCCCATGGCCCGGTAGATCAGACCGGTGTAGAAGTCCACGTTGGGGTAGAGGTTGCGCGAGACGAAGTACTCGTCGGAGAGCGCGTGCTCCTCCAGCTTGAGCGCGATGTCGAGCAGCTCGTCGGACTTGCCGAGCGCGGACAGCACGTCGTGGGCCGCGGCCTTAATAATCTTGGCGCGCGGGTCGAAGGACTTGTAGACGCGGTGGCCGAAGCCCATCAGCCGGACACCGTCCTCCTTGTTCTTCACCTTGCGGATGAAGGAGTCGACATCGCCGCCGTTGGCCTGGATGCCCTCGAGCATCTCCAGCACCGACTGGTTGGCGCCACCGTGCAGCGGGCCCCACAGCGCCGAGATACCGGCGGAGATCGAGGCGAACATGTTCGCCTGCGAGGAGCCGACCAGGCGCACGGTGGAGGTCGAACAGTTCTGCTCGTGGTCCGCGTGCAGAATGAGCAGCTTGTCGAGCGCGGAGACGACGACCGGGTCCAGCTCGTACTCCTGGGCCGGGACCGAGAAGGTCATGCGCAGGAAGTTCTCGACGTACCCGAGGTCGTTACGCGGGTAGACGAAGGGGTGCCCGATCGACTTCTTGTACGCGTACGCGGCGATCGTCGGCAGCTTGGCCAGCAGACGGATCGTCGAGAGGTGACGCTGCTCCTCGTCGAACGGGTTGTGGCTGTCCTGGTAGAACGTGGACAGCGCGCTGACGACCGAGGACAGCATGGCCATCGGGTGGGCGTCGCGCGGGAAGCCGTCGAAGAACCGCTTGACGTCCTCGTGCAGCAGCGTGTGCTGGGTGATCTCGTTCTTGAAGGTCGACAGCTCGTCGACCTTGGGAAGCTCACCGTTGATGAGCGTGTACGCGACCTCGAGGAACGACGAGTGCTCGGCGAGCTGCTCGATGGGATAGCCGCGGTACCGCAGGATGCCCTGCTCACCGTCGAGGTAGGTGATGGCGGATTTATATGCGGCGGTGTTGCCGTATCCGCTGTCCAGCGTCACCAGGCCGGTATTTGCACGGAGCTTCCCGATGTCGAAGCCCTTGTCGCCGACGGTGCTGTCGATCACCGGGTAGGTGTACTCGTCATCGCCGTACCGCAGTACTACAGAGTTGTCGCTCACGTCATCCCTCACCGACGTAGTGCCTCTTCTTCGAGGTTCCCTGACTGTCTCCACCCTCCCCCATTTGGCTCAGGAGAGTGCACTCGGGGTCGTCCATTGGACCTACTCACGGCACTCAGTGCCGCGAACTTACTCATCCTGCCCCCTTGACTCCGGTTCCGGAAGGCCTCCGTGATGTTTCCCACCGATTTGATCGATCATTTTTCCGGGGATCCTCCGCCGGACCCTCCGCGCAGCCGGTAATCCAACGCCGTACAGCGTCTGCCTGCGGAAACTGTCCGGACCGCCTGGCCGATCGCCTGCCGTGAGCCGACCAGCACGACGAGCTTCTTGGCCCTCGTCACGGCCGTGTACAGCAGGTTTCGCTGGAGCATCATCCAGGCGCTCTTGGTGACGGGGACGACGACGGCCGGGTATTCGCTGCCCTGGGAACGGTGGATCGTCATGGCGTACGCGTGGGCCAGCTCGTCCAGCTCGTCGAAGTCGTACGGGATCTCCTCGTCCTCGTCCGTGAGGACCGTCAGTTTCTGCTCGTCCAGGTCGAGCGAACTGACGACCCCGACCGTGCCGTTGAAGACGCCGTTCTCCCCCTTGTCGTAGTTGTTTCTGATCTGGGTCACCTTGTCGCCTACGCGGAAGACCCGGCCGCCGAACCGCTTCTCGGGCAGGTCGGGGCGGCCCGGGGTGATGACCTGTTGCAGCAGGCCGTTGAGGTGGCCGGCACCGGCCGGGCCGCGGTGCATGGGGGCGAGGACCTGCACGTCACGCCTGGGATCGAGGCCGAATCTGGCCGGGATACGGCGGGCCGCGACGTCCACCGCGAGCACACCGGCCTCCTCCGTCTCGTCCTCGACGAAGAGGAAGAAGTCATCGAGACCCTGAGTGAGGGGCGGCACTCCGGAGTTGATCCGGTGCGCGTTGGTGACGACGCCGGACTTCTGGGCCTGGCGGAAGATCGTCGTCAGCCGGACCGCCGGGACGGGGCCGCCCTCGGCGAGCAGATCGCGCAGCACCTCACCCGCGCCGACCGACGGCAGCTGGTCGACGTCCCCGACGAGCAGCAGATGGGCACCGGGTGCCACGGCCTTCAGAAGCTTGTTGGCCAGCAGCAGATCGAGCATCGACGCCTCGTCGACGACGACCAGATCGGCGTCCAGCGGACGGTCCCGGTCGTACGCCGCGTCCCCGCCCGGCTTGAGCTCCAGCAGCCGGTGCACGGTGGACGCCTCGGCCCCGGTCAGCTCGGACAGCCGTTTCGCCGCCCGCCCGGTCGGCGCGGCCAGAACCACCTTTGCGCGTTTGGCACGGGCCAGCTCGACGATGGAGCGAACGGTGAACGACTTCCCGCAGCCGGGTCCGCCGGTCAGCACGGCCACCTTCCGGCTGAGCGCGAGCCTGACGGCGGCCTCCTGCTCGGGGGCGAGCGTCGCCCCGGTACGGCCCGCCA
The DNA here is from genome assembly GCF_053593595.1 of Streptomyces sp. NPDC002206. Lineage (NCBI taxonomy): Bacteria > Bacillati > Actinomycetota > Actinomycetes > Kitasatosporales > Streptomycetaceae > Streptomyces > Streptomyces sp. NPDC002206. The sequence continues at coordinate 180,877 of NZ_JBSFCW010000008.1, read as the reverse complement.
GCCACGTCAGCGCCTTGCCCCAGTCCACGTCCTGGAAGGCGGGCATCCGGTCCTCGGGCGTCCGCAGCAGCCGCTGCACCTGGGCGGCGAGGGCGACCTCGGCACGGTGAAACGGGACGAGGTAGATGGCGGTGATCGGCTCGCCGCCCTCGGGCGACGGCACCTTCTCCCGTACAACCCCCTCCGGATCCTCGGCCAGTTCGGCGAGGCACTCGATGACCAGCCCCGTGTCGACCTGGAGCAGCTTGACCGCGTCGGCGATCAGCCGCTCCTCCGGGAGGAAACAGTGGCCCTGGTCGGTGGATTGCGACAGCGCGTACTGCAGACCGGCCTTGACCCGCTCCGGGCTGTCGTGCGGGATACCGACCGCCTGCGCGATCTTGTCGGCGGTGAGGAAGCCGATGCCCCAGACGTCTGCGGCCAGCCGGTAGGGCTGGTTCTTGACGACGGAGATCGACGCGTCCTCGTACTTCTTGTAGATACGGACGGCGATGGACGTCGAGACACCGACCCCCTGGAGGAAGACCATGACCTCCTTGATCGCCTTCTGTTCCTCCCAGGCGGCGGCGATCATCTTCGTCCGCTTCGGCCCGAGCCCGGGGACCTCGACGAGCCGCTTCGGCTGCTGCTCGATGATGTCGAGCGTGTCGACGCCGAAGTGGGTGGTGATCCGGTCGGCCATCACCGGACCGATGCCCTTGATCAGTCCTGAGCCGAGATAGCGGCGGATGCCCTGGATCGTGGCGGGCAGCACGGTCGTGTAGTTCTCCACCGTGAACTGCTTGCCGTACTGGGAGTGCGAACCCCAGCGCCCCTCCATCCGCAGTGACTCCCCGACCTGCGCGCCGAGCAGCGAGCCGACCACCGTGAGGAGATCACCGCCGCCCCGACCCGTGTCGACGCGGGCGACCGTGTACCCGTTCTCCTCGTTGGCATAGGTGATCCGCTCCAGGACCCCTTCGAGGACGGCCATGTTGGACATGAGCCGACGGTATCGGGCGCCACCGACACTCCACACACGCAGTCACCGACTTCGGGCCCCTCCCCGCGCCGCCAGTCGCGCGCCCCTGCGTCCCGCCGCGCGCTCCCCCGGTCACTCCGAATAGGCCGACCGACTTTCATTACGCCCCGTTTCCATTCATTACACGGGGCGAATAGCGGGGTTTCTTTGTGTGGTTCAGGGGCGATATATCAATGTCCGTTTTAGGTCGATTTGACACTTCTGTCGTGTGACGTGAGCGATATGACGCGCGTCACCATGATGCGACTTAGTAGGACAAAGAGCCCGATCCATGGCCTGTTTGCGGCAATTTTGTCCACTGTTGCCCGATCCCTGTACGTATTCCGATAGTAAGGAGGGTCATTGACCGGAAGTTTGAAATCGCTTAACAATTCTTGGCATCCCCACGGGAGAGGTAATTCCGATGCAGATCTCCGCGATGTCCAAGAAGTTCGCTCACATGACCCAGATCAAGAAGATCACGCTGGGCATGGTCACCGCCGGTACCGCGATCGCGGCCTGCACCGTCGCCGGCGCTCCGGCCGCCTCGGCCGCCACCCCCACCCAGTCCACCGGCAGCGTCAGCACCTGGATCAACCAGTCGCTGGAGATCATGCGCGCCAAGGGCATCCCGGGCTCGTACAACGGCATCTACCGCAACCTGATGCGCGAGTCGAGCGGCAACCCGAACGCCATCAACAACTGGGACTCCAACGCCGCCAAGGGCATCCCGTCCAAGGGCCTGCTCCAGGTCATCGACCCGACCTTCAAGGCGTACCACGTCTCCGGCACCTCGTGGAACATCTACGACCCGGTCGCCAACATCACCGCCGCCTGCAACTACGCGGCCCACCGCTACGGCTCGATAGACAACGTCAACTCGGCCTACTGATCAGTCGGCGCCGAAGCCGGTCTCGACGGCTACCGAACCGGCTCGGTCCAGGTCGGCCGGTTGCAGGAGACGAACGAAACAGGCCCGGTAAGGCGAAATGGGGCCCGGTCGAAGACCGGGCCCCTCTCGCTTTCCCCCACCCTCATCAGGGCTTCCCGATCCCCCCGGATCCCTCCCGGAAGCGCCCGACGCAAGATACGACCCGACAGGCCACCAAAGGGTTGCACGCCTTTGCGATCTCTTTGCCCGGTTGCCTCGCACCCGCTCTCAGCAGGCGTGCTCGACGTACCGGGCCGCGACCTCCGCGAGAACTTCGGCGCCGTCCCGCGCCCACAGACCCTCGTTGAAGATCTCCACCTCGATCGGACCGGTGAAGCCGGTGGCCTCGACCATCTCGCGGAATGCGCGGAAGTCGACGCTTCCGTCGCCGAGTTGGCCCCGTCCGACCAGTACGCCCGCCGGGAGCGGGGTGATCCAGTCCGCCAGCTGGAACGAGTGGATACGGCCGCCCGCACCGGCCCGGGCGATCTGTGCGGCCGCCTGGTCGTCCCACCAGATGTGGTACGTGTCGACGACCACGCCGACCTGCTCCGCCGGGAAGCGCTCGGCGATGTCCAGGGCCTGGGACAGGGTGGAGACGACGCAACGGTCCGAGGCGAACATCGGGTGCAGCGGTTCGATCGCCAGACGGACGCCTTGCTCCTGCGCGTACGGACCCAGCTCGGCGAGCGCTTCCGCGATGCGTTCGCGGGCGCCGTGGAGGTCGCGGCTGCCCGCCGGGAGGCCGCCGGAGACCAGGACCAGGGTGTCGGTGGACAGGGCCGCCGCCTCGTCGATCGCGGCGCGGTTGTCGTCCAGGGCGCGGGCCCGTTCGGCCGGGTCGAGTGCGGTGAAGAAGCCGCCCCGGCAGAGGCTGGTGACGGAGATCCCGGCGTCGGCAAGGAGTTGGGCGGTGCGCTCGACTCCGTACTCCTGGACAGGGGCCCGCCACAGGCCGACCTTGTCGATGCCCGCCTTGACGCAGCCCTCGGTGAGCTCGGGCAGCGACCACTGCTTGATGGTCTCCTGGTTGATGCTCAGACGCGACAGGTCCGTCACCGGACACCTCCGTTGACCGTGAGCAGGGCGCGCATCCGGGATGCGGCCAGCTCCGGGTCGGGGAACAGGCCCAGCCGGTCGGCGAGTTCGTATGCCTTCGCCAGGTGCGGCAGCGAGCGGGCGGACTGGAGGCCTCCGACCATCGTGAAGTGGTCCTGGTGGCCGGCCAGCCAGGCGAGGAAGACCACGCCCGTCTTGTAGAACCTGGTGGGCGTCCGGAACAGGTGCCGGGACAACTCGACCGTCGGGTCGAGGAGTTCACGGAAGCCCTGGACGTCCCCGGTGTCCAGGACGCGCACCGCGTGGGCGGCCAGCGGACCGAGCGGGTCGAAGATGCCGAGCAGCGCGTGGCTGAAGCCGCGGTCGTCGCCCGCGATCAGCTCGGGGTAGTTGAAGTCGTCGCCGGTGTAGCAGCGCACCCCGCTGGGAAGGCGGCGGCGTACGTCGATCTCGCGCTCGGCGTCGAGGAGCGAGATCTTGATGCCGTCGACCTTGTCCGGGTGTTCCGCGATGACCTTCAGCAACGTGTCGGTGGCGGCGTCGAGATCCGTCGAACCCCAGTAGCCCTCCAGAGCCGGGTCGAACATCGGGCCGAGCCAGTGCAGGACGACCGGCTCCGAGGCCTGGCGCAGCAGGTGTGCGTACGTTTCCAGGTAGTCCTCGGGGCCGTTCGCCGCGGCGGCGAGGGCGCGGGACGCCATCAGGATGGCCTGGGCGCCGCCCTCCTCCACCAGGGCGAGCTGTTCCTCGTACGCGGCCTTCACCTCGGCGAGCGTGGCCGGGCCGGCGGGGAGCTGGTCGGTGCCGACGCCGCAGGCGATCCGGCCGCCGACCGCCTTCGCCTCGGCGGCGGAGCGGCGGATCAGTTCGGCGGCGCCCACCCAGTCCAGGCCCATGCCGCGCTGGGCGGTGTCCATGGCTTCGGCAACGCCGAGGCCGTGCGACCAGAGGTGGCGACGGAAGGCGAGGGTGGCGTCCCAGTCGACGGCGGCGGGGCCGTCGGGGCTGACGTCGGCGTACGGGTCGGCGACGACATGCGCGGCGGAGAAGACCGTACGGGAGGCGAGCGGTGACCCGCCCGGGGCGAGGTCGAGCGGGGTGGTGCGGGGTTCGTACGGGCCGTGCGGGAGGTGGATCGTCACAGCGTCAGCTCCGGTACGTCGAGGCGCCGGCCCTCGGCGGAGGACTTGAGCCCGAGCTCGGCGAGCTGCACGCCGCGGGCGCCGGCCATCAGGTCCCAGGTGTACGGCTCGTCGAGCACGATGTGGCGCAGGAAGAGCTCCCACTGGGCCTTGAAGCCGCTGTCGAAGACGGCGTTGTCGGGGACTTCCTGCCACTGGTCGCGGAACGGCTCGGTGACCGGAAGGTCGGGGTTCCAGACCGGCTTGGGGGTGGCCGAGCGGTGCTGGACGCGGCAGTTGCGGAGCCCGGCGACGGCGGAGCCGTGGGTTCCGTCGACCTGGAACTCGACGAGCTCGTCCCGGTTGACGCGCACGGCCCAGGAGGAGTTGATCTGGGCGACGGCGCCGCTCGCCAGCTGGAAGATGCCGTAGGCGGCGTCGTCGGCGGTGGCGGCGTACGGCTTCCCCCGCTCGTCCCAGCGCTGCGGGATGTGCGTCCGGACGTGCGCCTGGACGGTCTTGACCTGGCCGAACAGCTCGTGGAGCACGTACTCCCAGTGCGGGAACATGTCGACGACGATGCCGCCGCCGTCCTCGGCCCGGTAGTTCCAGGACGGGCGCTGGGCCTCCTGCCAGTCGCCCTCGAAGACCCAGTAGCCGAACTCGCCGCGCACGGAGAGGATCTCGCCGAAGAAGCCGCCGTTGATGAGGCGCTTCAGCTTCAGCAGACCCGGCAGGAAGATCTTGTCCTGGACGACACCGTGCTTTGTCCCGGCGTCGCGGGCGAGGCGGGCCAGCTCCAGGGCGCCCTCGACGTCCGTGGCGGTGGGCTTCTCGGTGTAGATGTGCTTGCCCGCGGCGATCGCCTTCTTGATCGCGTCGACGCGGGCCGAGGTGACCTGGGCGTCGAAGTAGATCTCGATCGACTCGTCAGCGAGGACCGCGTCGAGGTCGGTCGACCACTCGGTCAGACCGTGCCGGTCGGCGAGCTCCTCCAGCGCGTGGGCGCGGCGGCCGACGAGGACGGGTTCGGGCCACAGCACGTCGCCGTCGCCGAGGTCGAGGCCGCCCTGCTCGCGGATCGCGAGGATCGAACGCACCAGGTGCTGCCGGTATCCCATGCGCCCCGTGACGCCGTTCATGGCGATGCGCACTGTCCTGCGTGTCACGAAGTTCCTCCATACAGCCGTAGCAAGCGCTTTCTATGCGGTATGACGCTAGCCTGCCGACAGCGGCCCGGACAAGGGCCCGGTCCAAAACCCTCGGAGGAAGCGATGACAGTCACCCTGGCGGATGTGGCGGCTCGCGCCCGGGTGTCGCCCGCCACCGTTTCCCGCGTGCTCAACGGCAACTACCCGGTCGCGGCGTCCACCCGGGAGCGGGTGCTGCGCGCGGTGGACGACCTCGACTACGTACTGAACGGACCGGCCAGCTCGCTCGCCGCCGCCACGTCCGACCTGGTCGGCATCCTGGTCAACGACATCGCCGACCCGTTCTTCGGAATCATGGCCGGGGCGGCGCAGACCGAGATCGGCGGGCCGGGCGACGGCTCCGGGCGGGCCGGGGGCGAGAAGCTCGCCGTCGTCTGCAACACCGGCGGCTCCCCCGAACGCGAACTCACCTACCTCACCCTGCTCCAGCGCCAGCGCGCCGCAGCCGTCATCCTCACCGGCGGCGCCGTGGAGGACCCGGCGCACCAGGCCGCGATGAACGCGAAGCTGGCGAAACTCGCGGACGCGGGGACCCGGGTGGTGCTGTGCGGGCGGCCCCCGCTGCCGGAGGGCGAGGCGATCGTGGCGGCGCTCGCCTTCGACAACCGGGGCGGTGGCCGGCGCCTCACCGAGCATCTGCTCTCGCTCGGCCACCGGCGGATCGGCTATGTCGCGGGCCCTCTCGAGCGGACGACGACCCGTCACCGGCTGGAAGGTCACCGCGAGGCGATGCAGGATGCCGGGCTGGGCGGCGACGAGGAGCGCCTCACCGTGCACGGCCCGTACGACCGCCGGTCCGGTTACGACGCGACGCTCGAACTCCTGCGCCGTGAACCGGAGATGACGGCGATCGTCGCCGCCAACGACACGGTGGCCCTGGGCGCGAGCGCGGCGATCCGGGACCGCGGCTTCCGCATCCCCGAGGACATCTCCGTGGCAGGCTTCGACGACCTGCCGTTCTCGGTGGACGCGGTCCCGGCCCTGACGACCGTACGGCTGCCGCTGTTCGAGGCGGGGGCACGGGCGGGCCGGCTGGCGATGGGCAAGGAGACACCGCCGCCGGGGGGCATCGCGACGATCGCGGCGGAGCTGATGGTCCGGGGGTCGACGGCGCCGCCGCGGAAGTGACCCGGGCGGTTCCGCCGCCGGGTCGGGGGTACGCGTACTCGTGCCGTGGGCCGATGATGTGCGGGCCGCTGTCCGGTCCGTACGGCGCAGGGGCCTGTACCGACGGAAGGAAAACGCACGTGAAGCTCGCTTTCTCGACCCTCGGAGTGCCGGGGATGCCGGTCGCCGACGTCATCCGGCTCGCCGTCGAGCACGGCTATCAGGGGGTGGAGCTGCGCGCCCACCCCGAGGAGCCGGTGCACCCGGGGCTCACCTCGGCCGAACGCGCCGATGTGGCCGATGAGTTCAAGCGGAGCGGCGTCGAGATCCTGACCGTCGCCGGATACGTCCGGGTCGCCGCCGAGGGGGACGACCAGCCGGTGCTGGACGAGCTCGCCGGCCTGATGGAGCTGGCACGGGACCTCGGCGCGTCGAATGTCCGGGTCTTCCCCGGGGGTGACGGACTGGACCCGGACACGGCCGATGCGAACGCCGCCCGTCGGCTGGGCGCCGCCGCTCCGTACGCCGCCGATCTGGGCGTACGGATCCTCCTGGAGACCCATGACTCGCACCGGGCCGGGGCCGCCGTGGCCCGTGTCGTGGGGACGGTCGGGCACCGGCAGGTCGGTGCGCTGTGGGACATCATGCACACCTGGCTGGCCGGCGAGGAGCCGGTCGCGAGCCATGCGGTTCTCGCCCCGCACCTGGGATACGTACAGGTGAAGGACATCGCGTCGGCGGACGATGTCACTCCGCTGCCCCTCGGCGCCGGGGTGCTGCCGCTCCGGGCATGCCTGGACACCCTGGACCCGGACAGCTGGGTCTGCTGGGAGTACGAGAAGCGCTGGCACCCGGGCGCGGCCGACCTGCCCGGGCTGCTGAGCGCGGGACGCGACCATCTGCTGCGGCTCGGCGCGCCGAAGGAGTAGGTGCCCGGGGTCAGGCACCCGCCGGCTGTGGTTCCGCGGTCTCCGTCGTCGCAGAACGCGGCCGGCGCGTCCCCGCCAGAGATGTCAGCGCCACCCCGCCCACCAGCAGCGCCGCCGCGCACCACCGCAGTGGGCTCACCGACTCGTCGAGCAGCAGCGCCGCCGATGACATCCCGAAGACCGGCACGAGCAGGGTGAACGGTGCCACGGACGACGCCGGGTAGTGACGCAGCAGGAAGCCCCACGCCCCGAAGCCGAAGACCGTCGTGATCCAGGCGACGTACACGATGATGCCGACGCCGCTCCAGTCCAGCGCGGCGAGGGCGTCGGCGTCGCGGTCCCAGCCTTCGAAGAGGAGGGAGAGGCCGAACAGCGGCAGTACAGGCACGGTCGAGACCCACACCATGAAGTTGAGGGAGTCCGGCGGGGCGGCCTTGCGGGTCAGGACGTTGGACACGCCCCAGCAGGCCGCCGCCGCGATCACCAGGCCGAAGGCGAGCACGGGGCCGCTCGCGCCCTCGTCGACCGCCGCCACCCCGATGCCCGCGAGGGCCACCGCAATCCCCAGCACCCTGACCCTGCCCGGTCGCTCGCCGAGCGCCAGCGCCGCGAACAGGGCCGTGAAGACCGCCTGGACCTGTAGCACCAGGGAGGAGAGCCCGGCGGGCATCCCCCGGTCCATGCCGATGAAGAGCAGCCCGAACTTCGCCACTCCGAGGACGAGTCCGACACCCACGATCCACTTCCCGGCGACCTTGGGGCGTCCGACGAAGAACACCGCGGGCAGGGCTGCGACCAGGAAGCGCAGGGCGGAGAAGAGCAACGGCGGGAAGTGGCCGAGACCGACCTCGATGACGACGAAATTGACACCCCAGACGGCAGCCACCATGGCGGCCAGGGCTATGTGAAGGGGACGCATGGACCGAGGATCACCTGCCCGGACCATGTAGCACCAGCGCGGATTTCTTCATGGTGGAATTGAGCATCGCTAATGAATCGGCAAGGTCCGGGAGGTTCCGGTGCTCGATCTGTCCCGACTGCGCGCCCTGCACGCCATCTCCGTCCACGGCTCCGTCGCGGGCGCCGCGGCAGCTCTCGGCTACACCCCGTCGGCGGTCTCCCAGCAGATCACCAAGCTGGAGCGGGAGACCCGCACCACGCTGCTGGAACGGCGCGGTCGCGGTGTCGCGCTCACCGAGGAGGCACTCCATCTCGCCGCCACCGCCCAGCAGTTGCTGGCGATCGTGGAGCGTGCCGAGACGACGCTGGAGGAGCGTCGGGGACTACCCACCGGGCGGCTGTCGATCGGCGCCTTCGCCTCCGCGGCGCGCGGTCTGCTGCCCGCTGTGCTGACCGAGCTGGAGCGGGACCACCCGGCTCTGGACGTCCGGCTGACCGAGGTCGATCCGCATCTGTCCGTCGATCTGGTGGCCAAGGGCGTGATCGACCTGGCGGTCGCGCACGACTGGGACATCGCCCCGCTGCCTGCCCCGGAGGGCGTGGCGCAGGCGGTGATCGGCGACGACCGGTGCGATCTGCTGGTGCCCGAGGGCCACCGGCTCGCCGGGCGGGACGCGGTGCGGCGCGAGGAGCTGGCGAAGGAGCGGTGGATCTGCCAGCCGCCGGGGACGGTCTGCCACGACTGGCTCGTACGGACGCTGCGGGCGGCGGGTTACGAGCCGGACATCCGGCACCAGGCGGAGGAGAACCACACCCAGTTGGCGCTGCTCGCCGCCGGTCTCGGCGTCGCGATGATCCCGCGGCTGGGGCGCGGGCCGCTGCCGGCCGGGGTGGTGGCGGTGCGGCTCGATCCCGTGCCGGTGCGGCGGCTGTACGCGGTGTGGCGGACGGAGGCAGCTCGGCGGCCGGCGATCACGGCGGCGGTGACGGCCCTTCAGGGGCGGGGAGCGAGGGTGGGGCTGGTGCAGGGGTGAGGCCTGTGCGGGGGAAAGGGGCGCAAGGGACGGGGGCGCGAGGAAAAGGGGTGCGCGGGATGCGCCCGCGCCTGTCCTCGTTCGCCGGATGGGCCCAGTTCGGGCTGTCCTCTTGACCGGTAGTTACTTTCTGGATATCCGTGACCATTGGAAGTTTCTTTCACCACCCCCTCGTCACCGAGAACGGCCGAAGGAGCTCACGTGCACCACCGCACCTCCAGACGCACCCTCCTCACCGCCACCGCCGCGACTGTCGCAGCGGCCGCGACCGGCGCGGTCTCCGCCCCCGGAGCCGCCGCCGCCTCCGCTTCCTCCTCCGCCTCCACCACCGAGCGCCTCAAGCAGCTCATCTCCCGGATGAGCCTGGAGGAGAAGGTCGGTCAGCTCTTCGTGATGCGGGTGTACGGGCACTCCGCCACCGAACCCGACCAGGCCGACATCGACGCCAACCTGGCCGAGATCGGGGTCCGTACCGCCGCCGAGTTGATCGCCAAGTACCACGTCGGCGGCATCATCTACTTCGCCTGGGCGCACAACACCCGTGACCCGCACCAGATCGCCGACCTCTCCAACGGCATCCAGCGCGCCGGTCTCGCCGGTCCCACTCCCCTGCCGCTTCTCATCTCCACCGACCAGGAGCACGGCATCGTCTGCCGCGTCGGCGAGCCCGCCACGCTGATGCCGGGCGCGATGGCGCTGGGTGCGGGCGGTTCGTCCTCCGACGCCCGCCGGGCCGGGAAGATCGCAGGCACCGAGCTGGCGGCGATCGGCATCAACCAGAACTACGCCCCGGACGCCGATGTCAACGTCAACCCGGCCAACCCGGTCATCGGCGTACGCTCCTTCGGCGCCGATCCGCAGGCCGTGGCCGCGATGGTCGCCGCCCAGGTGAAGGGGTATCAGGTCGCCGGGATCGCCTCGACGGCCAAACACTTCCCCGGCCACGGCGACACGAACACCGACAGCCACACCGGCCTGCCGTACATCCACCACACCCGCGAGCAGTGGGCCGAGCTGGACTCCCCGCCGTTCCGGGCCGCGATCGCCGCCGGCATCGACGCGATCATGACCGCGCACATCGTCGTCCCCGCTCTCGACCCGGCCGAGGACCCGGCCACGCTGTCCCGGCCGATCCTCACCGGCATCCTGCGCGAGGAGCTCGGTTACGACGGTGTCGTGGTCACGGACTCGCTCGGCATGGAGGGCGTGCGGACGAAGTACGGCGACGAGCGCGTGCCCGTCCTGGCCCTGCAGGCGGGCGTGGACCAGCTGCTGAACCCGCCGAATCTCGATGTCTCCTGGAACGCGCTCCTCGCGGCCGTGAAGAGCGGCGAGATCAGTGAGGCCAGGATCGAGGAATCGATCCTGCGCATCCTGCGACTGAAGACGAAGCTGGGGCTGTTCGACGACCCGTTCGTCACCCACCGGGGCGTGGACCGTGCCGTCGGCACCCCGGCGCACCTCTCCGCCGCCGACCGGATCGCCGAGCACACCACCACCCTGCTCACCAACGACGGTGCGGTGCTGCCGCTGTCCCGCCGCTCCCACAAGAACCTTCTGGTGGTCGGCGCCGATCCGGCCTCCCCGTCCGGCACCACCGGGCCGCCGACCACCACCCTCGCCACCGCCTTCGGCGAACTGGGTTACGCGGCAACCGCCCTGTCCACCGGCACCGCACCCACCCAGGCGAAGATCGCCGAGGCGGTGGCGGCCGCGCAGGGCAAGGACGCGGTGATCGTGGGGACGTACAACGTCTCGGCGACCAGCTCGCAGCGCACCCTGGTCGGCGCCCTCGTGGCGACCGGCGTCCCGGTGATCACGCTCGCGATCCGGAACCCGTACGACATCGCCCAGCTGCCCGCCCACGCGGCAAGCCTGGCCGCCTACTCCTGGACGGATGTCGAACTGCGGGCGGCCGCCCGGGTGATCGCGGGCCGCGCCGAACCGCAGGGCAGGCTGCCGGTCCCGGTGCAGCGGGCGGGCGACCCGACGCAGGTGCTGTACCCGGTCGGCTACGGGCTGACGTACTGACCGGAGGGACTGCGCGCGTGCCGGGTCCGAACCGTAGGGTTCGGGCCCGGCACACATCACTCCGTGCCTGCCTGTTACGGCCGCAGCGCGGGGCCCTGCCTGCGCTCGCTCGTCACGTCCTTCTTGTCGAGGCGCGCGTCGTACGGAGCGAGCGGCTTCGCCTTCGCCGGGTCCGACTGCACGGCGGCCGGGGCGACGCCCGCCCAGCGCAGAATGGCCGCGGTGGCGTTCGCCTTCTCATCGTCGGCGAGACCGGCCACCTTGGAGCCGTGGTTGCCGCCCGCCACCGTGTAGACGTAGCTGTCACGGGCGCCCGCACCGAGGCGGAAGCGCTCCGCGCCCCACGGGTCGTTCTCCCCGTACACGTACAGCATGTGGTGGGCTTCGTGCTTCACCCAGCTGTCCACGTCACGCATCACCGACGGCTGGAACGTCATCGGGATGGAGCGCGGCACGAAGTTGCGCGGCGGCTGGTACCCGTACCGGCTGAGGTTGCCGAGCCACGGCTGCTCGATGTCCGGCGAGCCGAGCTGGGTGCCCGCCTGGTAGTAGTACGGCGTGTACGTGTTCAGGCCCTGGTCCACGTAGGCGGAGAAGCCGGAGATGGTGTTGACCGAGTCCCAGATCGCCTGGTCGGGGGCGGTCTTGGCGTCGGCCGGGATGGAATCGCAGTCGGCGAGCAGGCTGTACTGCCAGAACGCCCAGACGTAGTCCATGACGACGGCTTCGTACGCCTTGTCGAGCGAGCCGACGGTGTCGAAGGTGTAGCCGTTCGTGTCGGCGTACTCCTTGTACTTCTTCTCCAGCGGCTCGCGACGGATCAGCGCCTCGCGCTGCACGCCCTCCAGCCGGTCGCGGCACTCCTTCGTGCCGACGTTCTCGAAGAACCGGTCGTACGCCGAGTCCTCCTTGTTGACCACGTCGTTCGGCGCGACGTACGCGACGACGCCGTCCATGTCCTTGGGGTAGAAGCGCTCGAAGTACGTGGCGGTCATGCCGCCCTTCGAGCCACCGGTGGCCAGCCAGTTCTTGGAGTAGATCTGCTTCAGCGCGGTGAAGACACGGTGCTGGTCGCTGGCGGCCTGCCAGATGTCGAGCTTCGACCAGTCGGCGGGTGCCGGACGGGACGGGGTGAAGAAGCGATACTCCAGCGAGACCTGATTGCCGTCGACGATCCGGGTCGGCTCGGAGCGGCTGGGGTTCGTGGAGACGTTGTAGCCGCTGGTGTAGAAGACCGTCGGGCGGGACGTGTCCTTGTGCAGCAGGGTGATCCGCTGCTGGAACGTGCCCTTGGACGGGTGCCGGTGGTCGATCGGCTGGGTGTAGTTGAGGACGAAGTAGCGGTAGCCGTCGTACGGCTTCTCCTCGATCAGACTCATCCCCGGGATGGCCAGGATGCGGTCCTTGATGTCCGTGCTTGTACCGCTGTCACTGCCCGCAGCGGCCCGGACGGACTCCAGAGCGGCCGGTTCAGCGGCGGTAGCCGCACCGACCGAGGCACCCGTCGCAGTCACGGTGCCTATGAGCACCGCCAGCGACAGGAAACCTCTGAGTGCCTTGCGCATACACCCTCCCCTTGATTCACAACATTCGTCGTGAACCTAGCGGGGGCAACACCCGTCCCGCCAGACCCTGTTGTCCCGGCGTCAGGCAGGCGGAGTCAGCAGAGGATCCAGCCCGTGGAGCGCGATGTCCCGGAGACCGAGCCCGTGGCCCGTATGCATCGGTGCAGCGCGGGCACCGTCACCGGGCCTGCCTGCGTGGTGTATCTGCCGCTGTCGCCGACGGGCCGGGCACCGCGTGCCTGCAACTGGACGGACATCTGGCGGCGCTTGCCCGGCTTCTTGGCGACGGTGACCGCGCAGGCGTAGGCGCGACTCCTGTAGACGCGCAGCTCGCCGGTCGCGAACTTCACCGTCTTCGCGGGCCGTCCGCCGCACGCCGACACGGCGTCGGCGCTGCTCGCTCCGGTACCGCCGAGCACCAGCCCGGCCGCGCTCACCAGCGCCAGGACAAGCAGCTGCACCAGCGCCTGCCGCCCCCCGCCGCTGCCGCTCCCCCTTGTTGCCCTTCCGGTTCCTCTGATCCCCAGCAGACCCATCACCCCAGCCACCCCATCCGCCCCATCGAACGCTCTCGCTCAAACGTGCCGCATGCGCGTACATGCGTACGACGCGAGAGGCCATCCGGAGGTTGCACCCGGCGAGCTACGCATTCGGCGCAACCGAATCGCCACAACATGTATCCAACAGGGCAGAGCTGAACGAAAGGAAGGAACCGGCGTGATCCAACTCCGCAACACACCCGGCCGCCACACCGCAGGCCGCACCCTTCTCATCACCGCTCTGCTCGCCGCCGCCGTGGTCCCGGCCGCCGCAGCAGCACCGCAGGCCCCCGCGGCCCCGGCGACAGTACGCAGCACCGCCTCGGCCCCGGCCTACCAGCAGGTCGCCCACTTCTACGGCGCCTACATCGACGCCGCCGGCACCGAGGGCGGCGGCACGCTCACGACCGCGCTCCGGGCGTTCTACCTCACGCCCGCGCTCCGCTCGCAGCTGCGCACCTGGGAGGCGCGCAACCATGCGGACGGTGTCCTGCGCGCCCAGAACAGCCCGCTCGCCTTCAAGGTCACCCCGGGCGACAGCGGCGCCGGTCACACCTGGTCGAAGGTGCGGCTCACCTGGAGCGGCGGCAAGCACCCCACGTACACCTATCTGACAGTTCAGTCGGACCTGCGGACCGGCAAGATCTCCGGCATCCGCTGAGACCCGCCCGACGGTTCAGACCCCCGCGGGCTCGTCCTCCCCGATGAAGGTGCGCCACAGCACGGCGTAGTGCCCTTCCCCGGCGAGGAGTTCGTCATGCGTGCCGTCCTCGACGACCCGGCCGTGGTCCATCACCACGACCCGGTCGGCGCGGGCGGCCGTGGTCAGCCGGTGGGCGACGACAAGGGTGGTGCGGCGGCCGGTGAGCCGGTCGGTCGCCTGGTTGACCTGGGCCTCGCTGGCGAGGTCCAGGGAGGCGGTCGCCTCGTCGAGCAGCAGGATGTCCGGGTCGACCAGTTCGGCGCGGGCGAGTGCGATCAGCTGGCGCTGGCCGGCCGAGAGGTTACGGCCCCGCTCGGCGACCTCGTGCAGATAGCCGCCGTCCAGCGTGGCGATCATGTCGTGAGCGCCGACCGCCCGGGCCGCGGCCTCCACCTGTGCGTCGGCGGCGTCCGGCCGCCCGTAGGCGATGGCGTCGCGGACCGTACCCGCGAAGAGGTAGGCCTCCTGCGGTACGACGCCGAGCCGGTGCCGGTACGCGGTGAGGTCGAGGCGGCGCAGATCGGTGCCGTCCGCCGTGACCCGGCCGCCCGTCGGGTCGTAGAACCGGGCGACGAGCTTGACGAGGGTGGACTTCCCGGCGCCGGTCTCGCCTACGAACGCGACGGTCTGGCCGGCCGGGATCCGCAGGTCGATGCCGGTGAGGGCCTCTTCCTCCTCGTCGTCGGCGCCGTACGCGAAGGTCACGTTCTCGAACGCGATCTCGCCGCGCAACGACAGCACGTCCAGCGGCTCCACGGAGTCGGCGGTGGAGGTCGGCTCCCGGAGGAGTTCCTGGATGCGGCCGAGCGAGACGGTGGCCTGCTGGTAGCCGTCGAAGACCTGGGAGAGCTGCTGCACGGGCGCGAAGAACAGGTCGATGTAGAGCAGATACGCGACGAGCGCACCGGTGGTCAGTGTGCCGTTGTCGACCCGGCCCGCACCCACGATCAGTACGGCGGCCGCGGCCACCGACGACAGCAGCTGCACGAACGGGAAGTAGACCGAGATCAGCCACTGGCCGCGCACCCGGGCCTCGCGGTAGTGGTCGCTGCGGTCGGCGAACCGTTCGGCGCCGTCCCGCTCGCGGCGGAACGCCTGCACGATCCGGAGCCCGGAGACGGACTCCTGGAGGTCGGCGTTGACGACACCGATCCGCTCACGGGCCAGTTCGTACGCCTTGACGCTCTTGCGGCGGAAGAAGAACGTACCGATGACCAGCACCGGAAGCGTCGCGAAGACGACGAGTGCAAGCTCCACGTCGAGGACGAGCAGCGCGACCATGATGCCGAAGAACGTGACGACGGAGACGAAGGCCGTGACCAGACCGGTCTGCAGGAACGTGGACAGCGCGTCGATGTCCGTCGTCATCCGGGTCATGATGCGGCCGGTCAGCTCGCGCTCGTAGTAGTCGAGGCCGAGCCGCTGGAGCTGCGCGAAGATCTTCAGCCGCAGTGAGTAGAGCACCCGTTCGCCGGTGCGGCCCGTCATCCGGGTCTCGCCGATCTGCGCGGCCCACTGTGCCAGCACGACGAGCAGGGCGATCGCGGAGGCCGCCCAGACCGCGCCGAGCGCCATCTGCGTGACGCCCTGGTCGATGCCGTGCCGGATCAGCACCGGCAGGAGCAGGCTCATGCCCGCGTCGACGGCGACGAGCGTCAGGCTCACCAGCAGGGGAAGGCCGAAGCCGTGCAGCAGCCGGCGCAGCCCGTACGACTCCTCGGGGCGCACGGCGCGCGCCTCGTCGATGTCCGGGATGTCGGTGGCCGGGGGCAGCGCCTCGACCTGGGCGAGCAGCTCGGGGGTGGCGGGCATGCCGGCGGCGCCGGTGTCGCGCGGCTCCTCCTTGCGGACCCACAGCCCGGGGCTGATGCCGCGCTCGGCGTCGAAGTCGGCTTCCAGCTCCTCCTGGAGCGTCCGGTCGTCCTCGACGGCTGTGTCGGCCAGGACCGGCTGGTGGCCCGGGGAGGTGCCGCCCAGCTCGTCCGGGTCGGTGAGCAGACGCCGGTAGAGCGGGGAGCGGCGCTCCAGCTCCTCGTGCGTACCGATGTCGGCGAGCCGGCCCTTCTCCAGGACGGCGATCCGGTCGGCGAGGCCGAGGGTGGAGCGGCGGTGGGCGATCAGCAGGGTCGTGCGACCCGCCATCACCTGCGCCAGGGCCTCGTGGATCTCGTGCTCGACGCGGGCGTCGACGGCCGAGGTGGCGTCGTCGAGGAGAAGCAGCCGGGGGTCGGTGAGGATCGCGCGGGCGAGCGCGACGCGCTGGCGCTGGCCTCCGGAGAGGGTCAGGCCGTGCTCGCCGACCTTGGTGTCGTAGCCGAGGGGCAGATCGGCGATGAAACGGTCCGCCTGGGCGGCGCGGGCGGCCTGCTCGATCTGGTCCTGGGTGGCGTCCGGATGTCCGTACGCGATGTTGGCGCGGACCGTGTCGGAGAAGAGGAAGCTGTCTTCCGGTACGAGGCCGATGGCGGCCCGCAGCGAGTCCTGGGTGAGCTCGCGGACGTCGTGTCCGCCGACCAGGACGGCGCCGTGCGACACGTCGTAGAAGCGGGGCAGCAGCAGGGAGACGGTGGACTTCCCGCTGCCGGAGGCACCGACGACGGCGACGGTCTCACCGGGCTCGATGGTCAGCGAGAACCCGTCGAGGACCGGCCGCTCGGGGTCGTACCCGAACCGCACGTCGTCGAACTCGACGCTCGCGGGGGCGTCCACCGGGAGCTCCACCGTGCCGTCCTGCATGGTGGGCTCGGTGTCGATCAGTTCGAGTACGCGCTCCACACCGGCGCGGGCCTGCTGCCCGACGGTGAGCACCATGGCGAGCATCCGGACCGGCCCGACGAGCTGGGCGAGATAGGTGGAGAACGCCACGAACGTACCGAGGGTGATCTCGCCGCGGGTGGCGAGCCAGCCGCCGAGCGCCAGCATCGCGACCTGGCCGAGCGCGGGGACGGCCTGGAGAGCGGGGGTGTACCGGGCGTTCATCCGGATGGTGCGCAGCCGTCCGGCGAACAGCTTCCGCCCGACCTCGCGCAGCTTGCCGGTCTCCTGCTCCTCCTGCCCGAACCCCTTGACGACCCGGACCCCGGAGACGGCCCCGTCGACGACTCCGGCGACTGCGGCGGCCTGGCCCTGGGCGTACCAGGTGGCGGGGAAGAGCCGGGAGCGGGAGCGGCGGGCGATGAACCAGAGGGCGGGGGCGACGGCGATCGCGACCAGGGTCAGCAACGGGGAGAGCCACGCCATGATCACCAGGGAGATGAGGAAGAGCAGCACGTTCCCGATGGTCATCGGGAGCATGAACAGAAGCCCCTGGATCAGCTGAAGGTCACTGGTGGCGCGCCCGACGACCTGCCCGGTGGACAGCTCGTCCTGCCGCTTCCCGTCGAGCCGGGTGAGCGTCCCGTACATCTCGGTACGCAGATCGTGCTGTACGTCGAGGGCGAGCCGGCCGCCGTAGTAGCGGCGGATGTACGTCGATATGTACACCAGCACGGCCGCGGCGATCAGGAGGCCGGTCCAGACTCCGAGGGAGCGGGTGTGGTTGCCGACGACATCGTCGATGATCACCTTGGTGATCAGCGGGACTAGCGCCAGCACAGCCATCCCGGCGAGCGACGAGCCGAGTGCCAGCAGCACATTGCGCCGGTAGCGCCATGCGTAGCCGCCCAGCCGCCGGGCCCAGCCCTGCCGCTCCGCGTCCGTGCCTGCGTCCGTCACCGGTGCCTCCCGTTCGACCTGATCTACCGGAAGGCACCAACGCGGTCAGCTGCGGATTTCATCCCGCCGTCACAAAGATGGTCCGTTCGGCCTAGGCCCGGACCCGCGAGGGACTACGGCTGCGGTGTGGCCGTCACCGTCGGCACCGCAGAAGCCTCGGGCACCGCCGGAACCGCTTCCTGCGGCCTCGCCGGCGGGGCGACCGTCGTCTGCGCGGTGGCGGCCGGGTTCAGGTCCTTGTGGATGGCCCGGGCGACCGCCTGGATGGTGTTGATGCCGTCGTTCATCGTCTTGTTGTCATGGGTGAGCACGGTGATCCCGTAGTCGTGCCCCTTCCCGGTGAACGCGCCGATGCTGTGCACCCGCCAGCCGTGCGTGGCGCGCGGCAGCCAGCCGTTCTTGACCTGGACGGTCACCCCGGACGGGGCACCGGCGGGCGTCCCCCAGCGCTGCGAGGAGATGACCTTGCGCATCAGGCCGAGCTCGTACGCGCGCGAGTTGTCACTGAGCACGGAGTTCTTCGCGGTCAGCAGGGACAGCAGTCGCAGCTCGTCCTGCGCGGTTATCTGGGTCAGCCCCCAGTAGCCACCGGAGCCGGGCACGGTGTGCGTCATCCCCGCGGCCTTCAGGAACGCCTGCACCTTGGTCACGCCGAGCTGCTTCCACAGGCTGGTGGTCGCGTTGTTGTCGGACTTGGTGATCATGGCGGTGGCGAGGTTGACCTCGCGCTGCGTGAGATAGCGGTTGTGCTTCTTGTTGTCCCAGAGCAGCGTCGCGAGGACGGTCGCCTTCACGACGCTCGCGGAGTCGTACCTGCTCGTGGACCGCATCGTGCACGACGTCTTGGTGGTCCGGTCGTAGAGCGCGATCGCCGTGGTCGACGAGCGCCCCTTGAGCGCGGCGGTGATGTCCTTCGACAGCTTGGCGGCGAGCCCCGCCTTGCCGGAGGTACAGCTCACCGTCGGAGTCGCGGCCGCGGCGGGCGTGGCGGCGAGGGCCACGGGTGCGAGCACGCCTGCGGCGAGCGTGACGGCGAGCGCGGTGTGTGCGCGGCGGTGGATACGAGGCCGGTCCGTCATGAGACGTCTCCCCCTGAGTGATCTGCGTGGTGCGCCCCTGCACACCTGGCACACAGAAGACTCCTGAGCGGCCGAAAAGTTGTACGCGCCCGGCCCGGACGGCGGGGTTGTGACGCGGGGACACCGGCTTCGGGGCGAGCCGCCGACTCGTCCGCGAGGTCGGTGAAGACCTCGCGGACGAGGGGCGGTTCCGGGTCCGTGTCCCGGGACCTCAGTGGGGCCGCAGCCTACAGATGCGTCGGCTCGAACATCCTGAGCAGTGCCGGGAGCACGACCACCGAAGGACCGGGCTCCGCGAAGGACTTCGCCAGGTCGTCGGCGAGCGTCTCCGGGGTCGTACGGACCGCCGGTACGCCGAACGACTCGGCGAGGGCGACGAAGTCCGGGCGGGACAGTTCCGTCCCCGTGGCCTCGCCGAACGCGCCCGTCATGTACTCGCGCAGGATGCCGTAGCCGCCGTCGTCGATGATCAACCAGGTGACCGGCAGGTCGTACTGACGGGCCGTGGCCAGTTCCGCGATCGAGTACATCGCGCCGCCGTCGCCGGAGACCGCCAGGACCGGCTTCGTACGGTCGGCCGCCGCCGCGCCGAGCGCGGCCGGGAAGCCGTAGCCGAGACCGCCTGCGCCCTGCGCCGAGTGCATGGTGTTGGGGTGACGGGCGTCGAAGGCGGACCAGGCCCAGTAGGCGAGGATCGTCATGTCCCAGAAGCTCGGGGACGTGTCGGGCAGCGCTTCGCGCACCGAGGCGATCAGCTGCTGTTCCAGGGTGAGGTCCTGGCCGGCGATCCGTTCGCGTACCGCTTCGAGCACCGTACGGACGCGGTCCGCGGCCGACGGGTCCTCGCGGCGGTCGACCGCTTCGAGGAGGTCGGCAAGGGCCTCGCGGGCGTCGGCGTGGATGCCGAGCGCGGGGTGGTTGGACTCCAGCTTCCCGGCGTCCGCCTCGATCTGGATGACCCGGCCACGCGGGCTGAACGTGTGGTAGTTCGAGGAGAGTTCGCCCAGTCCGGAGCCGATGACCAGCAGGACGTCCGCCGCTTCGAGGAAGTCCGTCGTGTGACGGTCCTCCAGCCAGGACTGGAGCGAGAGCGGGTGCTCCCAGGGAAAGGCGCCCTTGCCGCCGAACGTGGTGACGACCGGGGCGTCGATCTTCTCCGCGAGAGCGAGCAGCTTGCCGGACGCGTCGGAGCGTACGACTCCGCCGCCCGCGATGATCGCCGGCCGTTCGGCGTTCGCCAGCAGGTGGGCCGCCACGGCGGTCAGTTCGGGGCGGGCGTGGAGCGGCCTCGGCGTGGCGTCCATCGCGCTGACCGCCGGCAGGGTGGTCTCGGCGAGGAGCACGTCCTGCGGGATCTCGATCCAGACCGGGCCGTGCGGAGCCGTCAGCGCGGACTCCCAGGCGGCGGCGATCGCGGACGGGATCTGCGACGCCGTACGGACCGTGTGGACGGACTTCACGACGTCGCGGAACGACGCCTTCTGGTCCCGGAGCTCATGCAGGTAGCCGTGGCGCCCGCCGCCCAGGCCCGCGGTCGGGATCTGGCTGGAGATGGCCAGCACGGGCGCCGAGGCGGCCGCCGCCTCCTGGAGCGCGGCGAGGGAGGTGAGGGCCCCCGGGCCGGTGGAGAGCAGCAGAGGGGCGACTTCCCCGGTGATGCGGCCGTACGCGTCGGCGGCGAAGCCCGCGTTGTTCTCGACGCGCAGGCCGACGTACGAGAGGGACGAGCGGCGCAGCGCGTCGAACATGCCGAGCGCGTGCTGGCCGGGCAGGCCGAAGACGGTGGTCGCGCCGAGGCCCTGGAGGGTCTCGACGACGAGGTCGCCGCCGTTGCGTCCGGCCGACGGGTTCAGCGCGGCCGCGATCTGCTCGGGGGTGAGCTGCGGTCGCTCGTCGTGGTGGTCGTGGGTCACTTGCCCTCGGCCCCCTTCGCCGCCGCGATCTGACGGGCCATGATCGTCGTGAGTTCGTACGCCGTGTGGGAGGCGGCGACGGAGGTGATCTCCGCGTGGTCGTACGCGGGGGCGACCTCGACCAGGTCGGCGGAGACCAGGTTGCAGGAGGACAGGCCGCGGACGATCTCGAGGAGCTCGCGGGAGGTGAGACCGCCGGCCTCGGGGGTGCCGGTGCCGGGCGCGTGCGCCGGGTCCAGGACGTCGATGTCGATGGAGATGTACAGCGGGCGGTCGCCGATGCGCTGACGCAGCTGGTCGGCGATCTCGTCGACACCCCGGCGCATGACGTCGGCGGAGGTGACGATGCCGAAGCCCATCTTGGCGTCGTCGTCGAGGTCCTGCTTGCCGTACAGCGGGCCGCGCGTGCCGACGTGGGAGAGCGCGGACGTGTCGAGGATGCCCTCCTCGACGGCCCGGCGGAACGGCGTGCCGTGGGTGTACTCGGCGCCGAAGTAGGTGTCCCACGTGTCGAGGTGGGCGTCGAAGTGGAGCAGGGCGACGGGGCCGTGCTTCTTCGCGACGGAGCGCAGAAGGGGCAGCGCGATGGTGTGGTCGCCGCCGAGCGTCATCATGCGGGCGCCGGTACCGAGCAGATCGTCGGCCGCGGCCTCGATCGTCTCGACGGCCTCGTTGATGTTGAACGGGTTGGCGGCGATGTCACCGGCGTCGGCGACCTGCGCGAGGGCGAACGGCGAGGCGTCCTGCGCCGGGTTGTACGGGCGCAGCAGGCGCGACGCCTCACGGATGGCGTTGCCGCCGAAGCGGGCACCGGGGCGGTACGAGACACCCGTGTCGAAGGGCACGCCGACGACGGCGACATCGGCGGTGCCGACCTCGTCGAGGCGGGGCAGCCGCGCGAACGTCGCTGGCCCGGCGTACCGCGGGACGCGGGAGGAGTCGATGGGGCCGCGCGGCGTTTCGTTGCTGCTCATGGGGAGTGCCTTTCTTCTGATGACGCGGGGTGGTGCGGGTACAACGGGTTGTGTCCCCAATCGCCGGACGGGCTCGGATTGCCTGCCCGGCGATTGAGGACGACAGGGCCAGGATCGAGCCCGTCGAGGGGGCACCTCCCATGCCCTTGAGGCGATGGGAGATGTTGAGGACAACTGGTCAGACGGTCACGGATTCCGGGGCCGTCTCGTCCGAGTCGGCACCCTTCCCCGCCAGCCGCTCGCGCCAGGCGACCAGCACCGCCGCATCGGTCGGCTTCGTCGCCAGGGAGACGATCACGTACACCGCGAGCGAGGCCAGCAGCCCGTAGTAGACCGGCTCGTTGGCGAGGATTCCATAGGTCGCCATCAGGCCGATCACGGCGACGCCGCCCACCGAGACCGCGGCCAGCGCACCGGCCGCCGTGCCCCGGCGCCACAGCAGACCGCCGAGGATCGGCACCAGCAGACCGCCGACGAGCAGGTTGTACGCGACAGTCAGCGCTTCCACCACATTATTGAGCGCGATGGCGATGACGATGACGGCCACACCCATGATGAGGATGAAGACCCGGTTGCCCTTCACCTCGTCGTGCTCGTCGCCCCGGCCGCGCGACACCGCGCCCCGCAGCTTCGACCAGATGTCGTTGTTGGCGACGGTGGCGCAGGCGATCAGCGCACCGGACGACGTCGACATCACTGCGGCGAGTGCGGCGGCCAGCACCAGCCCTCGCACACCCACCGGCAGTTCGTCCTTGACGATGGTCGCGAAGGCGGAGTCCGCGCTGGGCAGCTTCGGGTACATCACCTTGGCCGCGGTGCCGATGACGGCTCCGGCGAGCGCGTAGACCAGGCAGTACGTACCGGCGACGGTGCCGCCCCAGCGCGCGGTGCGGTCGGTGCGCGCGGTGAACACGCGCTGCCAGATGTCCTGGCCGATCAGCATGCCGAAGGTGTAGATCAGCACGTAGGTGAAGATCGTCTCGCCGCCGATGCCCAGCGGGTCGAAGTACTCGGTGGGCAGCTTCGCCTTCATCTCGCTGAAGCCGCCGGCCTTGATGACCGCGATCGGCAGGAGCAGGAGCAGCACACCGATCGTCTTGACGACGAACTGCACCATGTCCGTGAGCGTGATCGACCACATGCCGCCGAGCGTCGAGTACGCGACGACGATGGCGCCGCCGAGGATGATCGCGACGGTCCGGTTCATGTCGAAGAGGACGTCGAAGATGGTGGCGTACGCGATGGTCGAGGTGACCGCGAGCATCAGCGTGTACGCCCACATGACGACGCCGGAGATGAGGCCGGCCCGGCCTCCGTAGCGCAGGTCGAGCATCTCGGAGACGGTGTAGACCTTCAGCCGGGCGATGCGCGCCGAGAAGAAGATGGACAGTGCGAGCAGTCCGAGGCCGATGGTGAAGACCATCCAGGCGCCGGAGAGCCCGTACTGGTAGCCGAGGCCGACGCCACCGATGGTGGAGGCGCCGCCGAGGACGATCGCGGCCATGGTCCCGGAGTACATCCAGGGGCCGAGGCGGCGGCCCGCCACCAGGAATTCGCTCTTGGACTTGGCGCGGCGCATGCCCCACCAACCCATGGCGAGCATGCCGGCCAAATAGACGACGATCACCGCGTAGTCGACAGCCATGGGCTTCCTCCGTCTCAGTCACGTTGCGGGTCATTGCGGGATGTGTGGTTCGTGAAGACGGTAGGTGGCCCGCAGGCGGCGCTGAAGTGTACGTTTTATCCAATCTCGCCGTAGCCAATGGATGGACCGTCCATGTCGGACACTCCCACCGGGCCCTCCGCCCTCACCGGATCCACCGTCCCCGCCGCTCCTGCCGGGTCCGCCGCCCCCTCCGGGTCGGCTCCCCCCACCCCGCCGATCCCGCTCGCCGAGCTGCTCGCCCGCGAGGACCTCGGGCTGCGCCTGATCGCGGGCCCGGCCCACGTCGACCTGCTGTGGGTGCACACCTCGGAGATGGCCGACCCGTACCCGTATCTGCTCGGCGGCGAGCTGCTGCTGAGCGCCGGTGTGCTGCTCAAGGAGCCGGACACGTATGTCGCCCGGCTGGTGGAGGCCGGGGCGGCGGCCCTCGGCTTCGGGGTCACCCCGGTGCACGACGCGGTGCCGCAGGCGCTGATCGAGGCGTGCGACCGGCACGGGCTGCCGCTGGTGGAAGTGCCGCCCGCGACGCCGTTCACGGCGATCGCGCGGGCGGTGTGGCGGCTGATGGCGGAGGCCCGGCACCGGGAGCTGCGCCGGGTGACACGCGCCCAGCAGGCACTGGCGACGGCCGCGGCCCGGCCGGACCCGGTGCCCGCCGTGCTGCACCAACTGGCCGCACAGCTGGCGGGCCGGGCGATGCTGCTCTCCGCGGCCGGCGAGGAGCTGCACGCGGCGGGCCGCCGGCCGGCCCCCGAGGTCCGGGCCGCCCTGACCCGGCTGGCCCGCGTGGTCTCCCCGACCTCCGCACCCGCCTCCCCGGCCCCGACGTCCGCGACCGACACCCTCGGCGACACACATCTCTTCGCGTACGCGCTCGGCGGCGGGCAGGGGCTCGTCCTGGCGCTGGCGACGGGGCGGCGCGAGGCGGGCGACCACACGGTCACCGGGATCGCGGTCGTCCTCCTCTCCCTGCTGGCCGCCCCGCACCAGGGCGCCGACGCCGCGGGCCGGTCGGCGGCGCTCGTGCGGCTGCTGCTCGGCACGGACCCGGTGGCCGTCGCCCCGCTGCTCGGCGGCGCCGAACTCTGGACGGTGGTGCACGCACGCCGCAGCGGCGGCGGCCCGGTCGATCCGCTCACCGCCGGGGCGCTGGGCGCCGCCCTCGGGTCGGCCCTGGTCGACGCGGGCCGGGGCGGCGACGCCGTCAGGGTTTTGGTCCCGGGCGGCGACCGGATCACCCCGCAGCCCGGCTGGACGCTCGGCACCTCCGCCCCGGCCCCCATCACCGCACTGGACCTCGCCGACGGTCAGGCGGCCCGCGCGCTGGGCCGCGCCGTGGCCACCCGTACCCCGCTGGCCCACCACCACACCGACACCGGCCGGGGCCTTGCCGCCCTCGTCCCGCGCGCCGAGGCGGAGGCGCACGCCCGCGCGCTGCTCGCTCCGCTCACCCCCACGCTCGCGGAGACGCTCCGCTGCTGGCTGAGCCTCCACGGCAGCTGGGACCGCACGGCCACGGCCCTCCAGGTCCACCGCAACACGGTTCGCCAGCGCATCGCCCGCTGCGCGACGCTGCTGGACGCGGACCTGGACGACATGGACGTACGGACGGAGCTCTGGTTCGCGCTTCGGCAGCAGTGAGACCGCGCCGACCGGTCCGGCGGCGAGGTATGGGCCGGCCGGTCCGGCGGTGAGCTCCGGGCCGGCCGGGCGGGCGGTAAGCGCCGGCTGTGATGTGGGCGACCACCGCGGGCCAACTCTGGACAGCCCCGGTGACTGCCGGGTAACTTTTGACCAGAGCTGAGCAAGCGCTTAGCCAGCCCTGGCCGAAGCTCACTCACCGCTGACCGAAGCTGACAGAGGAGGCACCCCCGTGCGCCGTACGGTATTCAACGAGGACCACGAGGCGTTCCGGGAGACCATCCGCGCCTTCATCGAGGCTGAGGTCGCGCCCGTCTACGACGAGTGGTTCGCCGCGGGCCAGGCGCCGCGCGACTTCTACGACAAGCTCGGCGAGCTGGGCATATTCGGCATCAACGTCCCCGAGGAGTTCGGCGGCGCGGGGCTGGACACGCACAAGTTCGAAGCCGTGCTCTACGAGGAGACCGCACGCGCGGGCGTCTCCTTCGGCGGCTCCGGCGTGCACGTGCTGCTCGCCCTGCCGTACATCAAGTTGCTCGCCTCCGACGAGCAGAAGAAGCGCTACCTGACGAAGTTCGTCACCGGCGAGGAGATGTGGGCGCTGGCGATGACCGAGCCGGGCACCGGCTCCGACGTCGCGGGCATGAAGACCACCGCCAAGCTCTCGGAGGACGGCACGCACTACGTCCTCAACGGCGCCAAGACCTTCATCACCGGTGGCGTGCACGCCGACCGCGTGATCGTGTGCGCCCGCACCTCCGCCCCGCGCGAGGACGACCGCCGCTTCGGCATCTCCCTCTTCGCCGTGGACACCAAGTCCGAGGGCTACTCCATCGGCCGCAAGCTCGACAAGCTCGGACTGCGCACCTCCGACACCGCCGAGCTGGCGTTCGTCGACGTGAAGGTGCCCGTCGAGGACCTCCTCGGCGAGGAGAACAGGGGCTTCCACTACCTCGGTCAGAACCTGCCGTCCGAGCGCTGGGGCATCGCCTTCGGTGCGTACGCGCAGGCCAAGGCCGCCGTCCGGTTCGCCCAGCAGTACGTGCAGGAGCGCACGGTCTTCGGCAAGCCGGTCGCCTCGTTCCAGAACACCAAGTTCGAGCTGGCCGCCTGCCAGGCCGAGGTCGACGCCGCCGAGGCCGTCGCCGACCGCGCCCTGGAGGCCCTGGACGCGGGAGAGCTCACGCCCGCCGAGGCCGCCTCCGCCAAGCTGTTCTGCACCGAGGTTGCGCACCGCGTCATCGACCGCTGCCTCCAGCTGCACGGCGGCTACGGCTACATGAACGAGTACCCGATCGCCCGCCTGTACGCGGACAACCGCGTCAACCGCATCTACGGCGGCACCAGCGAGGTCATGAAGTCGATCATCGCCAAGTCCATGGGGCTGTAGAGCGGTTACGTTCTTCTCCATGAGCTCAGCACTTGAATCCCTGCTCGATCTGCTCGACCTGGAACAGATCGAGCGGGACATCTTCCGGGGCACGAGCCGTTCGGCGGTCGTGCCCCGGGTCTTCGGCGGCCAGGTCGCGGCCCAGGCACTCGTTGCCGCGGGCCGCACCGTCCCCGCGGACCGCACGGCCCACTCCTTGCACTCCTACTTCCTGCGGATGGGCGACCCGGGCGCGCCGATCGTCTACAGCGTCGACCGGATCCGCGACGGCCGCTCCTTCACCACCCGCCGGGTGGTGGCCGTCCAGCACGGGCAGCCGATCTTCCATCTCTCGGCGTCCTTCCAGACGTACGAGGAGGGCCTGGAGCACCAGGCGGACATGCCGCCTGCTCCCGCCCCGGAGACGCTGCCCACTGCGGAACAGATGCTCCCGCGGTACGCCGACGCGTTCACCGACCCGGGTGTCATGGACCGGCTGCTGGAGGCGCGGGCCGCGGTCGACCTGCGCTATGTCGGCGCCCCGCCGTTCGCCAACGTCGGCACACCGCAGGAGCCCCGCTCCCAGGTGTGGTTCCGCACCAACGGCAAGCTCGCGGACGACCCGCTGCTGCACGTCTGCATGGCCACGTACGTCTCCGACATGACGCTGCTCGACTCGGTGCTCCTCGCGCACGGGCGCGGCGGCTGGGCGGTCGGCGACGTGGTCGGCGCGAGCCTGGACCATGCGATGTGGTTCCACCGGCCGTTCCGGGCCGACGAATGGCTGCTGTACGACCAGGAGTCACCGTCCGCGTCCGGCGGGCGCGGACTCGGTCAGGCCCGTATCTACACGCAGGACGGCCGACTGGCGATCACCGTCATCCAGGAGGGCGTGGTCCGGGTCCCGCGGGACTGAACAGGCCACGGTCCGCCCCTTCATGGATACTCCCCACCATGAGCGCCGAGAACAGCACCAGCAGCAGCGCGCCTGGTGGGGAGTCCACGTTCACGGTCGTCGTCGCGGCGGTCGCCAATCTCGGTATCGCCGTGGCGAAGGCGGTCGCGGGGCTGATCAGTGGATCGAGCGCGATGCTCTCCGAGGCGGCGCACTCGGTCGCCGACACGGTCACCGAGGTCCTGCTGCTCACCGCGCTCAAGCGCAGCGAGAAGCCCGCCGACGAGGAACACCCGCTGGGCTACGGCCCGGAGCGCTACATCTGGGCGCTGCTCGCCTCGGTCGCCACGTTCGTCGGCGGTGCGGTGTTCGCCTTCTACGACGGCATCCACACCCTCGTCCAGGGCGAGGAACTCGGCGACCCGCTGGTCTCGTACATCGTGCTGGCCGTCGCCTTCCTCCTGGAGGGCTTCTCCCTGCGTACGGGCCTGCGCCAGGTCCGCGGCGAGGCCGCCCGTCTGGGCGCACCCACCACCCACTACTTGCGCCACACCCCCGACACCGCGGTCAAGGCGGTCGTGATGGAGGACTCGGCGGCCCTGGCCGGCCTACTCCTCGCCGCGGGCGGCCTGCTCGGCGGTCAGCTCTCCGGCTCCGGCGTCTGGGACGGCATCGCGTCGGTCCTGATCGGCGCACTGCTGGTGTACGTGGCCTGGGTGCTGGGCCGGTCCAACGCCCAACTGCTGATCGGCCGCCCGGTGCCGAAGGTGATGCGGGCCGGGATCCGCGAGGAGCTTCTCTCCGTACCGCACATCATCGAGGTCCTGGAGCTCACCACCCTGATCCAGGGACCGACGGAAATCCTCGTCGCCGCGAAGATCGACTTCCGGGACGCGTCGACCGCGGCGCAGATCGAGTGGGCGTGCGAGGAGGCGGAGGAGCAGCTGCAGGAGCGGTATCCGGCGATCCGCCGGGTGTATCTGGACCCGACGCCGGGGCTGGGGCTGGTCGTG
This sequence comes from Streptomyces sp. NPDC002206, assembly GCF_053593595.1. Lineage (NCBI taxonomy): Bacteria > Bacillati > Actinomycetota > Actinomycetes > Kitasatosporales > Streptomycetaceae > Streptomyces > Streptomyces sp. NPDC002206. Next base: position 152,483 of record NZ_JBSFCW010000008.1, on the reverse strand, counting down.
CGGCGCGGGGCCGCCGGCTCGGACCCGCCCGGCGCCTGAGGACGACGGGCGCTCAGATCAGCCCGGCCGCATCCAGCAGATAGTCCGTCATCGCGTCGTAGAACCGCGGGTCCAGGACATGGTCGTCCAGCGGCACGACGACCTGAAGAGTGCCCTCCGCCTCCCCGAGGAAGAGCGCCGGGTCATTGCAGTCCGCGTACCCGACCGAGTCGAGCCCCCGCTGTCCGGCGCAACCCGCCCACCCGTGATCGGCGACGACCAGATCCGGCATCGGCCGCCCCTCGCGCTCCAGACCGTCCAGGACGGCCGCCATCGGCACCGGGGAGTGCGTGTGCCACAGCGTCGCCCCGCGCTCCATCACGGCCACATCGGCGAACTGGAAGACCATGCCCTCGTCCGCCATCAGCCCGGACGGAATCCGCACGATCTCGCATCCGGCGGCCCGCAACGCGTCCGCGGTCTGCCGGTGCACATCCAGCAGCCCACCCGGATGCCCGGTCGCGAACAGCACCCGCTCCGAGCCGGCAGCCGCCTTGCGCAGCCGGGCCGCCATCCGCTCCAGCGCGTCGACCGTCAGCTCGGGATCGATGGTGTCCTGCCCGTACCGGTGCTCCGGATCATCACTGACCCCACAGCGCTCGGCCATCACGGCGAGCACATCCTGCTCATCGGCCCACCGGTTACCGAGGTCCAGACCCAGCCAGTAGTGGCGATCGCCGTTGGCGAGCCTGCGGTAGTGGGAGAGGTTGTTGTCACGGGGTGTGGCGACATCTCCGGCGATACGCGTACGGACAAGGTGTTCGACGAGAGCGGCACGGCTGGGTATCGGCATGAACCCATTGTGCCGTCAGGTGTGCGCAGCGTGCCGGGTGTCTCGCACGGCGGACGGCGGGGCACGCCCGTGGCTCCCGGGCCGCCGCGCCGCAGGGCCGCTACGGGCGCCGCGCACCCGGCCGGGACACCCGGTCGGTGCTGACCGGCTCCCCGGCTTCCCGCAGATCCCGTACGAAGCGAAGGCCCGGGCGGCCGTCGAGCCGGATCTCACCGGCGGGTACGAATCCTGTACGGGCCAGCACGGCTCGCGACCCGGCGTTGTCGAGGGTCGTGACGGCCCGCAGCGTGGTCAGACCGTACTCCGCGGCGGCAAGGCCGCAGACCTCACGGACGGCGGCCGTGGCCAGTCCCTGCCCGGCGCTCTTCTCGGCGATCCGATATCCGAGCTCGGCCGAACCGTCCGCCACATCGGCCAGGTTGACCCGCCCGTGCACCGCACCGCTGCCATCCACCAGCAGGTGGAAGAAGTGCTGCCCCGCAGCCTGTTCTGCGAGCAGATCGTGGTGCCGCACGTCGAAGTGGGCGAAGTAGTCGTCACCACGATCGGGAATCGACGCGGCGAAGTAGGCCCGGTTCTCCTGCTCGAACGCAAGAAGAGCCGGGGCGTGGTCGAGGCGGAGGAGCTGCAATTCAGGCATGCGGCGATGCTAGTGATACGTCGGCCCGGACGTCGCCGTCCAACGACACGTGGGCCCGCCCGAACCTCGGGAGGGCCCACGTGTCCGTGCTTCTCCGTGTCATTGCGGTTCAGCGGGACCGTAGGGAGAGGACAGCCGGGGCGGAACTGTCAGCGATCACGCCTGGACCTGGTCACCCGTCCGCGAAGACCTCGCCGACGTCGGCGAGGATGCCGCTGCAGAGGGCCTCGTCCGCCCTCACCCTGCGGTCCGGCCTCGCCACGGACCGGCCGCCACGGATCGCCGGGAAACGCCACCGGCACCTTGCGTTCTGCCTGCGCCTGAATCTCGTAGTGCGAGTCGTGGGCGGTCACACGGAAAGCCTCGTCGTAAGAGGCCATGGCGGCGCGGACAGCTCCGCCGGCAAGACCGCGACGGCGGACAAGGGATGCCAGCCAGGTGAAAAAGCCCCTGATCGTGGCGAGCGCGCCGGTGACCACAAGGAACGGCAAGAGCTCACCCATGCAGCAGAGATTAGCGGCAGGTCCGCAGGAGTCGGCGTGCCTTACGCCTGCTCGCCCGCCGCCTCGAACGCCCCCCGCGCCAGCCGGTGCAGCAGTGCCGCCGTCGCCGTGCGACCTGGGAGGGCGCCGGGGCGGCCCAGGTGGGGGGTCGAGTTGAGCAGGCCGAAGACCGCGTGGACGGTGGCGCGGGCCTCGGTCTCGGGCAGGAGGGGGTAGCGGGCGCGGACCACTTCGACCCACAGTTCCACGTACTGCCGCTGGAGCCGGCGCACCCGCTTGCGGTCGGTGTCCCGGAGGCGGTCCAGCTCGCGGTCGTGCAGGGTGATCAGAGGGCGGTCGTCGAGGGCGAAGTCGATGTGACCCTCGATGAGCGCGTCCAGCAGCGCCTCCGGGGAACCGTCGCCGGAGGTCGCGTCCTCGGCGACCCGCAGCTGTCCGCCGGCCAGGAGGCGCTCGCTGATGCCGACCAGGAGTTCGGCGAGCATCGCGTCCTTGCCGGGGAAGTGGCGGTAGAGGCCGGGGCCGCTGATCCCCACGGCGGCGCCTATTTCGTCGACGCCCACGCCGTGGAAGCCGCGCTCGGCGAAGAGGCGGGCAGCCTCCTTGAGGATCTGCTCACGGCGAGTCGGGGCGTCCGTCCTGGTGGTCATGGATTCGATTCTAGACAGTCGGGTTAGCGAGCGTTAACCTGAAGGAAACGTGTTAACGCTCATTAACCGAGTCGGCCGGACCGGCCGACCGGGCAAGGGGGCTCGACGGATGCAGCAGGCACCGGTACTGGCGAGTGCGGCGGATCCCGCGTCTCAGGGCTGGCTGGCCAATGAGGAGGCGCATCGCGCGCTCGGCGACGAGCTGCGGGCGCGGCTTGCCGTGGCCAGGCTGGGCGGGGGTGAGAAGGCCCGCGCCCGGCATGTGGCGCGCGGCAAGCTGCTGCCCCGGGACCGGGTGGACGCGTTGCTGGACCCCGGGTCGCCCTTCCTGGAGCTGGCGCCGCTGGCGGCCGAGGGGCTGTACGGCGGCGCGGCCCCGGCGGCCGGAGTGATCGCCGGGATCGGGCGGGTCAGCGGCCGGGAGTGCGTGATCGTCGCCAATGACGCCACCGTCAAGGGCGGCACGTATTACCCCATGACGGTGAAGAAGCACCTGCGGGCCCAGGAAGTGGCGCTGGAGAACCGGCTGCCCTGTCTCTACCTGGTGGACTCGGGCGGGGCGTTTCTGCCGATGCAGGACGAGGTGTTCCCCGACCGGGAGCACTTCGGGCGGATCTTCTACAACCAGGCGCGGATGTCAGGGGCCGGGATTCCACAGATCGCGGCCGTGCTGGGGTCCTGTACGGCCGGTGGGGCGTACGTCCCCGCGATGAGCGACGAGGCCGTGATCGTACGGAACCAGGGGACGATCTTCCTCGGCGGGCCGCCGCTGGTGAAGGCCGCGACCGGTGAGGTGGTCACGGCGGAGGAGCTGGGCGGCGGCGAGGTCCACTCCCGTACGTCGGGCGTCACCGACCATCTCGCCGAGGACGACGCGCACGCGCTGCGGATCGTCCGGAACATCGTCTCGACGCTGCCCGCACGTGGGGCTCTGCCCTGGTCCGTGGAGCCCACGGAGGAACCGAAGGTCGATCCCGCCGGGCTGTACGGGGTCGTGCCGGTCGACTCACGGACGCCGTACGACGTACGGGAAGTGATCGCCCGGGTCGTCGACGGGTCACGGTTCGCCGAGTTCAAGGCGGAGTACGGGACGACGCTGATCACCGGCTTCGCCCGGATCCACGGACATCCGGTCGGCATCGTCGCCAACAACGGCATCCTGTTCTCCGAGTCCGCCCAGAAGGGTGCGCACTTCATCGAGCTGTGCGACCAGCGCGGCATCCCGCTCGTCTTCCTGCAGAACATCTCCGGGTTCATGGTGGGGCGCGACTACGAGGCCGGTGGCATCGCCAAGCACGGCGCCAAGATGGTCACGGCCGTCGCCTGCACCCGCGTGCCGAAGCTGACCGTCGTGGTCGGCGGGTCGTACGGGGCCGGGAACTACTCCATGTGCGGGCGGGCCTATTCACCGCGCTTCCTGTGGATGTGGCCCAACGCCAAGATCTCCGTCATGGGCGGTGAGCAGGCCGCGTCCGTCCTCGCGACGGTCAAGCGCGACCAGTTGGGCGACGACTGGAGCGCCGAGGACGAGGAAGCCTTCAAGGCGCCGATCCGCGAGCAGTACGAGACGCAGGGCAACGCGTACTACGCCACCGCCCGGCTCTGGGACGACGGTGTGATCGATCCCCTGGAGACCCGGCAGGTGCTGGGGCTCGCTCTGACCGCGTGTGCCAACGCCCCGCTGGGTGAGCCCGGCTTCGGCGTCTTCCGGATGTGAGGGAACAGATGACGATGTTCGACACCGTTCTTGTCGCCAACCGCGGCGAGATCGCGGTCCGGGTCATCCGGACCCTGCGCGACATGGGTGTGCGGTCCGTTGCCGTCTTCAGCGACGCGGACGCCGACGCCCGGCATGTACGGGAGGCCGATACGGCGGTACGGATCGGTCCCGCACCCGCCTCCGCGAGCTATCTGAACGTGCCCGCGCTGCTGGAGGCGGCCCGCCGCACCGGCGCGCAGGCCGTGCACCCCGGGTACGGGTTCCTCGCCGAGAACGCCGGGTTCGCGCAGGCCTGCGCGAACGCGGGGCTTGTCTTCATCGGGCCGCCCGCGTCGGCGATCTCGCTGATGGGAGACAAGATCCGGGCCAAGGAGACGGTGGCCGCGGCCGGGGTTCCGGTCGTGCCCGGGTCGTCCGGGAGCGGGCTCAGCGACGCTCAGCTGGCGGACGCGGCGCGCGGGATCGGGATGCCGGTGCTGCTGAAGCCGTCTGCGGGCGGCGGCGGCAAGGGCATGCGGCTGGTGCGTGACGAGGCGCTGCTCGCCGACGAGATCGCGGCCGCCCGCCGCGAGGCCCGTGGCTCGTTCGGGGACGACACCCTGCTCGTGGAGCGGTGGATCGACCGGCCGCGTCATATCGAGATCCAGGTCCTGGCCGACGAGCACGGGAATGTGGTGCACCTCGGCGAGCGCGAGTGTTCGCTGCAGCGCCGCCACCAGAAGATCATCGAGGAGGCACCGTCCGTCCTGCTCGACGAGGAGACCCGGACGGCGATGGGCGAGGCGGCCGTCCAGGCGGCCCGCTCCTGCGGGTATGTGGGTGCGGGCACGGTGGAGTTCATCGTCCCGGGCAACGACCCGGCCTCGTACTACTTCATGGAGATGAACACCCGCCTCCAGGTCGAGCACCCGGTGACCGAGCTGATTACGGGGCTGGACCTGGTGGAGTGGCAGCTGCGGATCGCCTCCGGCGAGCAACTCCCCTACGGCCAGGCGGACATCACGCTCACCGGGCATGCGATCGAGGCTCGGATCTGCGCCGAGGACCCGGCCCGCGGCTTTCTGCCCTCCGGCGGTACGGTGCTCTCCCTCCGCGAGCCGAACGGCCACGGCGTACGGACCGACTCGGGGCTCAGCGAGGGGGTCGAGGTCGGCAGTCTGTACGACCCGATGCTGTCGAAGGTCATCGTCCACGGTCCGGACCGGGAGACGGCGCTGCGGCGGCTGCGCGCGGCCCTGTCGGAGCTGGTGATCCTGGGCGTCCCGACGAACGCCGGGTTCCTGCGCAGGCTGCTCGCCCACCCGCAGGTGGTGGCGGGCGAGCTGGACACCGGACTGGTGGAGCGCGAGGTGGACGGGCTGGTGACGGACGGGGTTCCGGAGGAGGTGTACGCGGCAGCGGCGTTGCTGCGGCAGTCCTCCCCGGTGAGCGCCTCCCCCGTGGACGCCTCCGGCTGGGTGGACCCGTTCTCGGTGGCGAGCGGCTGGCGGCTGGGCGGCACCCCGGCCCGGACCGTGCGCGACTTCCGGTTGCCGGGCCATGACCCCGTGCAGGTCTCACTGCGCGCCTGCCCGGCGGGCACCGAGCTGACGTTCGGCCATGTCGGGGAGGGCGCGCAGCCACCGGAGCCCCCGACCGGCACCTGCGGCCCACTGGCTCCGCTGCCCGGTGGCAGGGAAACGGCCAGAGTGATCGAGCTGTCGCCGCACCGCATCGTCCTCGAACTCGCCGGTGCCACCCACACGTTCACACACGCCGCCTCCCCGGAGGGGACCTGGCTGGGCCGCGACGGCGACACCTGGCACGTCCAGGACCACGATCCCGTCGAGGCGTCGCTCACCGGAGCAGCCCGCTCCGGCGTCGACACGCTCGCCGCACCCATGCCGGGCACGGTCACCGTGGTGAAGGTGGCCGTCGGGGACGAGGTCGTCGCCGGGCAGAGCCTCCTCGTCGTGGAGGCGATGAAGATGGAGCACATCATCTCCGCCCCGCACGCCGGGACCGTCACCGAGCTCGATGTCACGGCCGGCTCCACCGTCGCCATGGACCAGGTACTGGCCGTGGTGGCGCCCGCGGCCGAACCCGGGGAGGACGCATGACCACCGCCCGCACCCTGCCCATGACGGTGCCCGCACCGGATCTGCCCGCCCGGGTACGCATCCATGAGGTCGGCGCCCGCGACGGGCTGCAGAACGAGAAGGCCGTCGTACCCACCGAGGTGAAGGCGGAGTTCATCCACCGCCTCGCCGCGGCCGGTCTGACCACCATCGAGGCGACCAGCTTCGTCCACCCCAAGTGGGTGCCCCAACTCGCCGACGCGGAGGACCTGTTCCCCCGCCTCGGCGACCTCGGCGGGATCGCGCTCCCGGTACTCGTCCCGAACGAGCGCGGGCTCGACCGGGCCGTCGCACTCGGTGCCCGCCGGATCGCCGTCTTCGGGTCGGCGACCGAGACGTTCGCCGCCCGCAATCTCAACCGCACGGTCGACGAGTCACTCGCCATGTTCGAGCCGGTCATCGCCCGCGCCAAGGCGGACAAGGTGCACGTCCGCGGCTATCTGTCGATGTGCTTCGGCGACCCGTGGGAGGGGCCCGTCCCCGTCCACCAGGTCGTCCGGGTCGCCAAGGCGCTGATGGACCTCGGCTGCGACGAGCTCTCCCTCGGCGACACCATCGGCGTCGCCACCCCCGGCCATGTGCAGGACCTGCTCTCCGAGCTGAACGAGGAGGGCGTGCACACCAACACCATCGGAGTGCACTTCCACGACACGTACGGCCAGGCCCTCGCCAACACCCTCGCCGCGCTCCAGCACGGGGTGACCACCGTGGACGCCTCCGCGGGCGGCCTCGGCGGCTGCCCGTACGCGAAGAGCGCCACCGGAAATCTCGCCACCGAAGACCTCGTGTGGATGCTCCACGGCCTCGGCATCGAAACCGGGGTCGACCTCGACGCGCTCACCGCCACCAGCGTGTGGCTCGCCGAACAACTGGGCCGACCGAGCCCGTCCCGTACCGTCCGAGCCCTCTCCCACAAGGAGTGACCCCCGCCATGTCCCTGGACCACCGGCTGACCGCCGAGCACGAGGAACTGCGCCGCACCGTCGAGGAGTTCGCGCACGACGTGGTCGCCCCGAAGATCGGCGACTTCTACGAGCGCCATGAGTTCCCGTACGAGATCGTGCGCGAGATGGGACGGATGGGCCTGTTCGGGCTGCCGTTCCCGGAGGAGTACGGCGGCATGGGCGGCGACTATCTCGCCCTCGGGATCGCCCTGGAGGAGCTGGCCCGGGTCGACTCGTCCGTGGCGATCACCCTGGAGGCCGGGGTCTCACTCGGCGCGATGCCGGTCTACCACTTCGGCACGGAGGAGCAGAAGCAGCAGTGGCTGCCCAGGCTCTGCTCGGGCGAGGCGCTCGGCGCATTCGGGCTGACCGAGCCGGACTGCGGGTCCGACGCGGGCGGCACCCGGACGACGGCCGTGCGCGACGGGGACGAGTGGGTGATCAACGGCTCCAAGTGCTTCATCACCAACTCCGGTACGGACATCACCGCACTGGTCACGGTCACGGCGGTGACCGGCCGCAAGGAGAACGGCGCCCCGCTCATCTCGTCGATCATCGTGCCGGCCGGCACCCCCGGCTTCACGGTCGCCGCCCCGTACTCCAAGGTCGGCTGGAACGCCTCGGACACGCGCGAGCTGTCCTTCACCGACGTCCGGGTCCCGGCGGCGAACCTGCTGGGTGAGGAGGGCCGCGGGTACGCGCAGTTCCTGCGGATCCTGGACGAGGGGCGGATCGCGATCTCCGCGCTGTCCACGGGTCTGGCGCAGGGCTGTGTGGACGAGTCGGTGAAGTACGCCAAGGAGCGGCACGCGTTCGGCCGGCCGATCGGCGCCAACCAGGCCATCCAGTTCAAGCTCGCGGACATGGAGATGCGGGCGCACATGGCCCGGATCGGCTGGCGGGACGCGGCGTCGAGGCTCGTGCACGGCGAACCGTTCAAGAAGGAGGCGGCGCTCGCCAAGCTGTACTCGTCGACGGTGGCGGTGGACAACGCGCGCGAGGCGACGCAGATCCACGGCGGCTACGGCTTCATGAACGAGTACCCGGTGGCGCGGATGTGGCGCGACTCCAAGATCCTGGAGATCGGCGAGGGAACGAGCGAGGTGCAGCGGATGCTCATCGCGCGGGAGCTGGGGCTGCCGGCCTGAGGGGTGTCCGGCAGGCCCCCCGGAAGGGCGGCTGCCGGATTCCTGCCGGCGGGCAATTCGTTCGACAGGGCCGGGGCCGCCCCGTCAGAGTCTGTTCATGGACCCCCGGTACTGGCCCCTCTACGGGCTCCGCATCCGCACACCCCGCCTGGAACTTCGGCTTCCGGACCTGGAGTTGCTCGACGACCTCTCGACGGTCGCCGCCGACGGGGTGCATGCGCCGGACAGCATGCCGTTCACCGTCCCCTGGACCGACGGCCCGCCCGCCGAGCGCGGCCGGGCCGTGTACCAGCACGTGCTGGGCACCGTCGCCAACTGGTCGGTGCGGAGCTGGGTGCTGAGCCTTGCCGTGCTGCACGAGGGCAAGGTGGTCGGCCGGCAGGACCTGGGGGCGGCCGACTTCGCGGTGACCGGTGAGGTCAGCACCGGCTCGTGGCTGGGGCTGGCGCACCAGGGGCAGGGTATAGGCACCGAGATGCGGGCCGCCGTGCTGCATCTGGCCTTCGCCGGTCTCGGCGCCCGGACCGCGATCTCGTCGGCGATGACCGACAACCCGCGTTCGCTGGGCGTCTCGCGCCGGCTCGGCTATCTGCCGGACGGGCTCGAGGTTGCCGCACTGCGGGGCGCTCCCGTGACCCTGCAGCGGCTGCGGATCGACCGCGACCGCTGGGAGGAGCACCGGACCCTCGACGTGCGGATCGAGGGACTCGACGCGTGCCGGAAGGACTTCGGCGGATGACGCTCCTGGTGCACACCTTCGTGCGGGGCAGGAGCGGCAGGCCGCACCTCCTCGACGATCCCCCGGACGGCAGCGACATGGCCGGGTTCGAGAGCTGCCGGACCGATCTGTGGGGGTCGGAGCGGGTCCGCGCGCTCGGGGCCCGGTTCCTGCCCGAACTCGCGTCCTGCGACCTGTACGTCGAGCCGGAGGACATCGAGGAGTTCCTCGCCGAGTGCGCGCTGCTGCGCCCGCACGCGGCGGCACTCGACGCGCACTGCGGCTACCGCGAAGGCTATGTGGCCGAGCGGCCGGCCAACATCACCGCGGCGGCTCGGCGGGCCCAGGACGTGGGTGGCGGAGTTCTCGTCCGGTAGCCGGGCCGGCGGCCCATGGGCAGGGCGCCCTCTGGACAGTTAATGAGGTTAGGCTAACCTACCTTCGAACTCGTCAGCGGGCGCCCACCGGCGCGTACGAAAGCAGACACACCCATGCCCAAGGTCCGGACCACCTCCCTCTCCCGTCGCGGCCTCCTGGCCGCCGGCGGCGCCGTCGGCCTCGGCGCCGTGCTCGCAGCCTGCGGCGACAGCGACTCGAAAGGCTCCGGCTCCGGCTCGGGTTCGAGCTCCGAGAAGTCCGGCCCGTGGACGTTCAAGGACGACCGCGGTCTGACCGCGAAGGCCAAGTCGACCCCGAAGAACATCGTCGCCTTCACCGGTGTCGCCGCCGCACTCCACGACTACGGCATCGAGGTCAAGGGCGTCTTCGGCCCGACGAAGACCAAGGACGGCAAGGCCGATGTGCAGGCCGGCGACCTCGACATCAGCAAGGTCGAGATCCTCGGCAACGTCTGGGGCGAATTCAACGTCGAGAAGTACGCGGCGCTCGGCCCGGAGCTGCTCGTCACCGCCATGTGGGAGAAGGACGCCCTCTGGTACGTGCCGGACGAGTCCAAGGACAAGATCCTCAAGCTGGCCCCGAGCGTCGCCCTGTGGGCAGCCCAGACCACCGTCCCCAAGGCGATCCAGCGCCACGAGGACCTCGCCGCGTCCCTGGGCGCCGACGTCAAGGCCGCCAAGGTCACCGCCGCCAAGGCCCGCTTCGAGAAGGCCGCGGCCCGGCTGCGCGCCGCCGCCAAGTCCAAGCCGAACATCAAGGTCATGATCGGCTCGGCCGGCCAGGACCTCTTCTACGTCTCGCTCGCCAAGATGTCCGCGGACACCCTGTACTTCCAGGAACTGGGCGTGAAGTTCGTCGAGCCGAAGGTCAACGCTGCGGGCTTCTTCGAGGAACTGAGCTGGGAGAACGTCGACAAGTACGACGCCGACATCATCATGATGGACAACCGCTCCTCGGCCCTGCAGCCCGACGCCCTGACGTCCAAGCCGACCTGGGCCCAGCTGCCCGCGGTGAAGGTCGGCCAGGTCATCCCGCGTACCACCGAGCCGATCTACTCGTACGACAAGTGCGCGCCGATCCTTGAGGACCTCGCGAAGGCCATCGAGGACGCCAAGAAGGCCGGCTGACGCACCGGAAGCGCTCCGGAGCCATTCCGGAACCGCTCATCGCAGCAACCCAGTACCGGCCCGGCCCGGCCGGGAAGATCCCGGCCGGGCCGGGCCGCGTCACCCACGCTTCCCGGTTCCTGGAAGGAGCCCTCGTATGACGACCGCCGCCGCTCCCCCCATCGCCCCCTTCCGGTTTTTCGGCCTGACGGTCGTCCGGACCAGGCGGCTGGGGCCGTCCATGCTCCGGATCACCTTCGGCGGGCCGGGACTCGACGGCTTCGCCGCCGGGGGCCGGGATCAGAGCCTGTCGCTGTTCCTACCGCACCCCGGCCAGCCGGAACCAATCGTTCCGGTCGATGAGAACGGCGACTGGTTCGCCGCCTGGCGGGCCCTGCCCGAGGATGTCCGGGCCGTCATGCGCTCGTACACGGTCCGCGCGCAGCGCCGCGGCCCCGACGGTTCGACCGAAATCGATATCGACTTCGCGCTGCACGAGGACGGCGGTCCGGCCTGTCGCTGGGCGGCCGGCGCCGCCCCCGGCGATTTCCTCAAGGCGCTCGGACCGGCCGTCGAGGACAACACGGCCGTCCGCTTCCGGCCCCCTCAGGACACCGACTGGGTGCTGATCTGGGCCGACGAGACGGCGCTGCCCGCCGCGTCCGCGGCCCTGGAATGGCTGCCGGCCGGCATGCGGGCCCGGGTCTGGCTGGAGGTCCAGCACACCGAGGACCGCCAGGCCCTCAACACCGCGGCCCGCGCGCGGATCAGCTGGCTCGTCCGGGACGAGGGCGCACCGTCCGCCGTGGACGCCGTGCGCGCCGCGGAACTGCCCGAGGGGACCGGGTACGTCTGGATCGCGGGCGAGTCGTCGAACGTACGGGCACTGCGCCGCCATCTCGTGCAGGAGCGTCAATTCGACCGCAGGCGCATCACCTTCGTCGGTTACTGGCGCCGCGGACTGAGCGAGGAGCAGCTGCGTGCGGAAGCGGCCACCGAGGACGCGTAAGGGCATGTGATTCGGACAACTTCTGCGTCCCACGGGGGGCGAGGGAACAACGCGACGTGAAGTTAGGTTAGGCTCACCTAACTTCGACATCGCGCCCTCGCCCCCTCTTCTGTCCTGAGGGCCCGATGAAGTTCCCCGCATCCGGGAGGACCCCTTCATGCGTTCGCACCTGCTCAATGACACAACCGCGGAGCACTACCGTCGCTCCGTCACCGCAGGCGTCGAACGGGTCGCAGCCAAACTCGCCACCACCGACCGGCCGTTCACCGGGATCTCCGTCGACGAGCTCTCCCCGGTCGTCGACGCGATCGATCTGGACCGGCCGCTGGGCGATGCGTCCGCCGCCCTCGACGAGCTCGACCGCGTCTATCTCCGTGACGCCGTCTACTTCCACCACCCCCGCTACCTGGGGCATCTCAACTGCCCCGTGGTGATCCCCGCCGTCCTCGGCGAAGCCGTGCTCTCGGCCGTCAACTCCTCGCTGGACACCTGGGACCAGAGCGCGGGCGGAACCCTCATCGAGCGCCGGCTGATCGACTGGACCGCGGCCAGGATCGGCCTCGGACCGGCCGCCGACGGCATCTTCACCAGCGGCGGCACGCAGTCCAACCTGCAGGCCCTGCTGCTCGCCCGCGAAGAGGCCAAGTCCCGCCCGGAGCACTTCAACCGGCTGCGCATCTTCACCTCCGAGTGCAGCCACTTCAGCGTCCAGAAGTCGGCGAAACTCCTCGGCCTCGGACCGGACTCCGTCGTCTCCGTCCCCGTCGACCGGACCAAGCGCATGCAGACCATGGCCCTCGCCCGCGCGCTCGAGCAGTGCGTCGCCGAGGGAGCCGTCCCGATGGCGGTCGTCGCCACCGCGGGCACCACGGACTTCGGCTCCATCGACCCGCTGCCCGAGATCGCCGCGCTCTGCGAGCAGTTCTCCACCTGGATGCATGTCGACGCCGCGTACGGCTGCGGACTGCTCGCGTCGCGCGAGCGCCGTCACCTCCTCGACGGCATCGAGCACGCCGACTCGGTCACCGTGGACTACCACAAGTCCTTCTTTCAGCCGGTGAGTTCCTCGGCCGTGCTGGTCCGGGACCGGGTGACGCTGCGGCACGCCACGTACCACGCGGAGTACCTCAACCCGCAGCGGATGGCCGCGGAGCGCATCCCCAACCAGGTCGACAAGTCCCTGCAGACCACCCGCAGATTCGACGCCCTCAAGCTGTGGATGACCCTGCGCGTCATGGGCGCGGACGGCATCGGTGAGCTCTTCGACGAGGTCTGCGACCTGGCCGCCGAGGGCTGGCGGCTGCTCACCGCCGACCCGCGCTTCGATGTCGTCGTCGAGCCGCAGCTGTCCACGCTGGTGTTCCGCTGCATCCCGGCCGCCGTCACCGCACCCGCCGAGATCGACCGGGCCAACCTCTACGCCCGCAAGGCGCTCTTCGCCTCCGGCGAGGCCGTCGTCGCCGGGACGAAGGTGGGCGGCCGCCAGTACCTGAAATTCACCCTGCTCAACCCCGAAACGACCGCACGGGACATCGCCGCGGTCCTCGACCTGATCGCCGGCCATGCCGAGCAGTACCCGGGAGACTCCCTTGACCGCGCTTCCTGACCTCCACGACTTCATCGGGATCGGCCTCGGCCCGTTCAATCTCGGCCTCGCCTGCCTGACCGAGCCCATCGACGAGCTCAGCGGTGTGTTCCTGGAGTCCAAGCCGGACTTCGAGTGGCACGCCGGGATGTTCCTCGAAGGCGCCCATCTCCAGACGCCGTTCCTGTCGGACCTGGTGACGATGGCCGACCCCACCTCGTCGTACTCCTTCCTCAACTATCTGAAGGAACGCGGCCGCCTGTACTCCTTCTACATCCGGGAGAACTTCTACCCGCTGCGGACCGAGTACAACGACTACTGCCGGTGGGCCGCCGCCAAACTGAGCAGCGTCCGCTTCAACGAGACCGTCGAGTCCGTCACGTACGACGAGAACACCGCCCTCTACACCGTGGCCACCGCCGACGACGGCGTCTTCCGCGCCCGGCATCTGGTGCTCGGCACGGGGACCCCCGCGTACATTCCGGAGGCCTGCCAGGACCTGGGTGGCGACTTCCTGCACAACTCCCGCTATCTGAACGGGAAAGCCGCCCTCCAGGCGAAGAAGTCCATCACCCTCGTCGGCAGCGGGCAGAGCGCGGCGGAGATCTACCACGACCTGCTCTCCGAGATCGATGTGTACGGCTACCGGCTGAACTGGGTGACGCGCTCACCCCGGTTCTTCCCGCTGGAGTACACCAAGCTGACGCTGGAGATGACCTCCCCGGAGTACATCGACTACTTCCACGCGCTGCCCGAGCAGACCCGCTACGGGCTGGAGTCCGGCCAGAAGGGCCTCTTCAAGGGCATCGACTCGGAGCTGATCGACGCGATCTTCGATCTGCTCTACCAGAAGAACCTGTCCGGCCCCGTCCCCACCCGGCTCCTGACCAACTCCGCCCTGAACAGCGCGAGTCACCAGGAGTCCAGCGGTACGTACACCCTCGGTCTGCGCCAGGAGGAGCAGGGCAAGGACTACACCCTCACCACCGAGGGCCTGATCCTCGCCACCGGCTACCGCTACACCCCGCCGGTCTTCCTGGAGCCGATCACCGACCGGCTGCGCCACGACAGCCGGGGCCGCTTCGACGTGGCCCGCAACTACTCCATCGACACCACCGGGCGCGGCGTCTTCCTGCAGAACGCAGGCACGCACACCCACTCGATCACCTCGCCCGACCTGGGCATGGGTGCCTACCGCAACGCGTACATCATCGGCGAACTGCTCGGCCGTGAGTACTACCCGGTCGAGAAGTCCATCGCCTTCCAGGAGTTCGCCGTATGACCACCGACCTCGGCACCTTCACGGTCCGCGCCCTCGACCCTCTCGCCGACGCCGAGATGGTGCACGGCTGGGTCACCCACCCCAAGGCCTCCTTCTGGCTGATGGGCGGCGCCAGGCTCGAGGACGTCGAGCGGGAGTACATGGCGATCGCCGCCCACCCGCACCACGACGCGTTCATAGGACTGCACGACGGGGAGCCCGCCTTCCTGATGGAGCGGTACGACCCCGCGGAGGTGGAGCTCAAAGGTCTGTACGAGGCCGAGCCCGGAGACATCGGGATGCACTTCCTGGTCGCCCCGTCCGACACCCCGCTGCACGGTTTCACGCGCGCCGTGATCACCGCAGTGATGGAGAGACTCTTCGCCGACCCGTCGGTACGCCGTGTCGTCGTCGAGCCGGACGTACGCAACAACGCGGTGCACGCACTCAACAAGGCCGTCGGCTTCGAGGTTCTCCGGGAGATCGCCAAGCCGGAGAAGACCGCCCTGCTCAGCGCCTGCACCCGGGAGCAGTTCGAGGCCGCACGACGCGAAGGAGCCGCCCGATGACCAGGACCACCGACGTCGTCGCACACCTCACCCCCGCACACTGGGCCACCGCCAACCGGCAGCTCATCCGCAAAGCCCTCGCCGAGTTCGCCCATGAGCGGCTGCTGGCCCCTGAACCGCTCGGGGGCGACCGCTACGCCGTACGCAGCGACGACACGGCGACCGAGTACTGCTTCGCTGCCCGGCTCTTCGCGCTCGACCACTGGCAGGTCGACGCGGCCTCCGTCACCCGCCACCGGCACGGCCAGGAACTCCCCCTGGACGCACTGGAGTTCTTCATCGAACTGCGCGAGACGCTCGGCCTCTCGGCGGAGATCCTGCCGGTCTACCTGGAGGAGATCTCCTCCACGCTGGCCGGAACCGCGTACAAACTGACCAAGGAGCCGGTGACCTCCGCCGAGCTCGTCGCCGCCGGTTTCCAGGCGATCGAGACGGGCATGACCGAGGGCCACCCCTGCTTCGTCGCCAACAACGGACGGCTCGGCTTCGGTGTCGACGAATACCGCGCGTACGCCCCCGAGGCGGCGAGCGAGATCCGGCTGGTCTGGCTCGCCGCCCGCCGCGACCGCGCCACCTTCACAGCGGGCGCCGGGCTCGACTACCCCACGCTGATCACCGGAGAACTGAGCGAGGAGACCCGGGCCCGGTTCGCGGCCACGATGACCGGCCTCGGTCTCGACCTCGACGACTACCTGCTGATCCCCGTCCACCCCTGGCAGTGGTGGAACAAGCTGGCCGTCACCTTCGCCGGAGAACTCGCCCAGCACCATCTGGTCTGCCTCGGGGAGGGCGACGACAGCTACCTCGCCCAGCAGTCGATCCGCACGTTCTTCAACACCAGCAACCCGGACAAGCACTACGTCAAGACGGCGCTGTCCGTCCTCAACATGGGCTTCATGCGCGGGCTCTCCGCCGCGTACATGGAAGCGACGCCTGCGATCAACGACTGGCTCGCCGGGCTGATAGAGCGCGACGAGGTGCTGCGCGCGGCCCGGTTCTCGATCATCCGGGAGCGGGCTGCCATCGGCTACCACCACCGGGCGTACGAGGCGGCCACCGCCAAGGGCTCCCCGTACCTGAAAATGCTCGCCGCGCTCTGGCGGGAGAGCCCGGTGCCCGGTCTGGCGGCCGGTGAACGGGTCGCGACCATGGCCTCGCTCGTCCACACCGACCACGAGGGCAACTCCGTCGCGGGTGCGCTGATCGCCGCATCGGGACTGGCGCCGGCCGCGTGGCTGCGGCGCTATCTGGACGCCTATCTGGTGCCGGTGCTGCACAGCTTCTACGCGTACGACCTGGTGTACATGCCGCACGGCGAGAACGTCATCCTGGTCGTCGAGGACGGGGTCGTCACCCGCACGGTGTTCAAGGACATCGCCGAGGAGATAGCGGTCATGGACCCGGACGCGGTGCTGCCGCCGCAGGTCGAGCGGATCCGCGCCGAGGTCCCCGACGACATGAAACTGCTGTCGGTCCTCACCGACGTCTTCGACTGCTTCTTCCGCTTCCTGGCCGCCGGACTCGCCACCGAGTCGGTCCTCGACGAGGAAACCTTCTGGCGGACGGTCGCCGAGTGCGTGTCCGGCTACCAGGAGTCGGTGCCGCAGCTCGCCGACAAGTTCAAGCAGTACGACATGTTCACCGACGAGTTCGCGCTGTCCTGCCTGAACCGGCTGCAGCTGCGCAACAACAAGCAGATGGTCGACCTCACGGACCCGTCGGGAGCACTGCAACTGATCGGCACCCTGAGGAACCCGATCGCGGGGTTCTAGATCGTTGTCCCGATCGCCGGACGGGTCCGATGAATCGAGCCCGTCCGGTGATCGAGGACAGAGGCGTCAGCCGGACCGCCCGGTCACCTCACTTCGCGGGCCACGGCACCTGCGCCGACCGGTAGTAGTCGATCCCCAGCGCCGAGAACCTCGGCCCCTGGGCGGCCAGCCGCACCTTGTACGCGTCCCAGTCATGCGTGGACGCCGGCGACCAGCCCAGCTCCGCGACGCCCGGCAGCCGCGGGAACGCCATCTGCTCGATCTCGTCGCTGTTGGTCAGCGTCTCCGACCAGAGCGGCGCCTCGACACCGAGGATGGAGCTCTCCGGGGCACCCTCGAGATACGTGCCGGGGTTCCAGTCGTACGAACGCTGCACCTCGACATAGCCGGCCCAGGCCAGCCCCAGCGCGGTGTCCTTGTTGTACTTCATGTCGAGGTAGACCCGGTCCGCCGGGGACAGCACCAGCTTCGTGCCGTTCTTCGCGGCGTCCGCCACCTGCTTGCGCTCGGTGGCGCCCGTCTCGTCGTACCCCCAGTACTGGGCGACCGCCCCCGCGACCGGCGTGGCCCCGGTCAGCTGGTGCCAGCCGACCACGGTCTTGCCGTACTTGCCGACGATGGCCTGCGCCTTGTTCATGAACGCCACATAGTCGTCGTGGCTGGTGGAGTGCGCCTCGTCGCCGCCGATGTGGAGGTACCTGCCCGGGGTGAGCGCGGCCAGCTCACGGACCACGTCGTTCACGAAGTCGTATGTGATGGCCTTCGGTACGCACAGCGAGCTGAAACCGACGTTCGTGCCGGTGTAGAGCGGCGGCGCGACGCCGTTGCAGTTCAGCTCGGCGTACGAGGCGAGTGCCGCGTTCGTGTGGCCCGGCAGATCGATCTCCGGCACGACCTCCATGTAGCGCGAGGCCGCGTACCGGATGATCTCCCTGTAGTCGCTCTTCGTGTAGTAGCCGCCGGCTCCGCCGCCGACCTCCGTCTGCCCGCCGTACATGGCGAGCCGCGGCCAGGAATCTATGGCGATGCGCCAGCCCTGGTCGTCGGAGAGATGCAGATGGAACTTGTTCATCTTGTAGAGGGCAAGCTGGTCGATGTAGCGCTTGACCTCGGTGACGGAGAAGAAGTGCCGGGAGACATCGAGCATCGCGCCGCGGTACGCATAGCGCGGCGCGTCCGTGACCGTGCCGCCCGCAACCTTCCAAGGGCCCGCCTGACGGCTTTTCTCCTCCACATCGGCCGGGAGCAGCTGACGCAGCGTCTGAACACCGTGGAAGAGCCCTGCCGGGCCGCGCGCGGTGATGGTGACTGATCCGCGGCCGGACTTCAGCGTGTAGCCCTCCGCGCCCAGCTTGCTGTCGTGGGAACCGAGCCGCAGCCGGATGCCGTCGCTGCCGCCGCTGCCGGTGACCGGCAGGGCGTACCCGGTGGAGGGGCGCAGCACACCCGCCAGATAGTCGCCGATCTTTCGGGCCTCGCTGGAGCCGCGGTCGACGCGGATCTTCGTTCCCGTGGTGATGACGTACGGGGATCCGCCCGCCCTCACTTCGGCGGGGGCGGGCACGATCTGCCCGAGCGGACGGGGCGCGGCGGAGGTGGCCGGGCCGATGCTCGCCGCCGCCGCTCCCGGAGCCGCGCCGGCACTGGAGATACCGGCCGCTGTGACGAGCAGCAGCGAGCCGAGAAGACGGGGAAGGGCGGTGCGCTGTGTCCTGTGCAGTCTCACAAGTCGGGTCCCTTTCGACGGGTTCACACCTGTGGATCTCCTGAGAAACGAACCATCACCATGCGTATCGTGCGGCCCACGCGCGGTCAAGGTGTAGACCACTTCCCCCTATTGCGGGCGACGGAATCTGACGTGCAGCGGAAATCATCCGGTCGGGACGGGGCGCGGATTCTGTAGCAACTCCGAGCTACTCCTCGATCACGTGGAGCGATTTCGGGCTCCTTCTACGCCGCCCCGGGCGCCCCGGGGAGTGCAATCGCACTCACGCCTGCCCGAAATCGGGCAGAATTGTTGCGTACGGCCTTCATTCACCGCAATATCAACGAGTGCTCGAACGCCGCCCGTCGCATGACGACCTCATCGATCACCTGGTGCGCTCCACCACGCTTCAGCGCGGGGAAGCAGCCCGGGTGATCCTCGACGTGCTGGCGTACTTCGACGAGACGACCGACGACTTCGTGCGCCGCCGCCACCGGGAACTGCAGTCCGGCGGCCTGGTGAACGCGGAGATCTTCGAACGGATCGCGGCCGAGCTGCCGCACCGGGCGGTCGCGCCGCCGGAGCTGTCGCTCCGTCAGCTGCGCCGCATCGTCTACGGCTGAACAACGGGCACTCACAAGTACGTCGATGGAGGGGCAGAGACCATATGTGCGGAATCGTCGGATACATCGGGAAGCGTGACGTGGCTCCGCTGCTGCTGGAAGGTCTGCAGCGGCTGGAGTACCGGGGTTACGACTCCGCGGGCATCGTCATCACAGGCAAGGCGTCGGCCGGGAAGCCCGCCGCGCTGAAGATGGTCAAGGCGAAGGGCCGGGTCCGCGAGCTGGAGGCCCGTATCCCCAAGCGGTTCACCGGCACCACCGGTATCGCCCACACCCGCTGGGCCACCCACGGCGCCCCGAGCGACGAGAACGCGCACCCGCACCTGGACGCCGACCACAAGGTCGCCGTCGTCCACAACGGCATCATCGACAACGCCTCCGAGCTCCGTGCGAAGCTCGTCGCCGACGGCGTCGTCTTCCTCTCCGAGACCGACACCGAGGTGCTGGTCCACCTGGTCGCCCGCGCGCAGGCGGACACCCTGGAGGAGAAGGTCCGCGAGGCCCTGCGCTCGATCGAGGGCACGTACGGCATCGCCGTCATGCACGCCGACTTCAACGACCGTATCGTCGTCGCCCGCAACGGCTCCCCGGTCGTCCTCGGCATCGGCGAGAAGGAGATGTTCGTCGCCTCCGACGTCGCCGCGCTGGTCACCCACACCCGCCAGGTCGTCACCCTCGACGACGGCGAGATGGCCACCCTCAAGGCCGACGACTTCCGTACGTACACCACCGAGGGCTCCAGCACGACGGCCACGCCGACCACCGTGGAGTGGGAGGCCGAGTCGTACGACATGGGCGGCCACGACACGTACATGCACAAGGAGATCTCCGAGCAGGCCGACGCCGTCGACCGGGTGCTGCGCGGCCGGATCGACGACCGGTTCTCCACTGTCCACCTGGGTGGTCTCAACCTGGACGCCCGCGAGGCGCGCGGGGTCCGCCGGATCAAGATCCTGGGCTGCGGCACCTCGTACCACGCGGGCCAGATCGGCGCCCAGCTGATCGAGGAGCTGGCCCGTATCCCCGCGGACGCCGAACCCGCCTCCGAGTTCCGCTACCGCAACCCGGTCGTCGACCCCGACACCCTGTACGTCGCGGTCTCCCAGTCCGGCGAGACCTACGACGTACTGGCCGCCGTCCAGGAGCTCAAGCGCAAGGGCGCCCGCGTCCTCGGCGTGGTCAACGTGGTCGGCTCGGCGATCGCCCGGGAGGCCGATGGCGGTACGTACGTCCACGCGGGCCCCGAGGTCTGCGTCGTCTCCACCAAGTGCTTCACCAATACGGTGGTCGCGTTCGCGCTGCTCGCCCTGCACCTCGGCCGGATCCGCGACCTGTCGGTCGCCGACGGCAAGCGGATCATCGAGGGTCTGCGCAGGCTGCCCGCCCAGATCACCGAGATCCTCGAGAACGAGGACGAGATCAAGAAACTGGCCGCGGAGTACGCGGACGCCAAGTCGATGATGTTCATCGGCCGGGTGCGCGGCTACCCCGTCGCCCGTGAGGCCTCGCTGAAGCTCAAGGAGGTCTCGTACATCCACGCCGAGGCCTACCCGGCGTCCGAGCTGAAGCACGGCCCGCTGGCCCTGATCGAGCCCGCGATGCCGACGGTCGCGATCGTGCCGGACGACGAGCTGCTGGAGAAGAACCGCGCCGCGATGGAGGAGATCAAGGCCCGCAGCGGCCGGATCCTCGCGGTCGCCCACCAGGTGCAGGAGAAGGCGGACCACACCATCGTCGTACCGAAGAACGAGAACGAGCTGGACCCGATCCTGATGGGCATCCCGCTCCAGCTCTTCGCGTACCACACGGCGCTGGCCATGGGCCGCGACATCGACAAGCCGCGGAACCTCGCGAAGTCCGTCACGGTCGAGTAGCACGCGCGGCAGTACGCCGGACAGGGAGCGGCCCCGCACCACGCCACCACGGGTGCGGGGTCGCTCTCTCGCGTCGGCCGGGTCGCACCGGCCGATGGCTGCCTCAGCCGGTGGCCGTCACACCTCGGCCGGCAGCGCGCTTCGGGAGCGCCGTCGGCCACTTGGCCAGCGCCGCCGTCGCCCCGTACCAGGCGGCGAGACCGGCCACCGCGGCGAGCCAGCCGCCGACCTTGCCGAGCCCGTCACTGTCGGCGAACTGCCCGACGCCCAGGAGCAGAAGCCCCAGGAAGAGCAGTCCGTACGTCCCCTGGGCGAGCCGACCGCCGCCGGCCGACCCGAGGGCCAGGCTCAGTGCGAACAGTGCCCAGAGCAGCAGGAACATCCCCGCCGCGTGACTGGAGACTTGGGCATCGGCACCGGTGCCCCAGGTGAACCAGAAGGCGCCGAGTCCGACGAACGCCGTGCCGGTGAAACCGCTGCCGGCGCGGAACTCCAGCAGTCCGGCGACGAACAGGGCTATACCGCCGACATACAGCGCGAGCGAGACGGCGTCGGCTGCCGTCACACCGTCGATGACCCCGGTGTGACCGATGCCGAACGCCAACAGGGTGAGACCCAGGGCGAGATGGCCGAGGGTGGAGGTGCTGCTGTTCCCCGCAGAGACGTCATTGTCCACGGCGGGCTCCCTTCAAGGCAGTGGTGCTGTTTCCAGTGACCCTTATGTACCCTTCACAAGCACACAATCCACCTCTACGGGTGAGTAGATTGCCTGTTTCCGACAGCGAGTTGACGCCACGTCGGAGAACGAGGGAGTGGCGGGGGGATCGCCGAGGGTCCGCCAGCAGTCCGCGCTAGGGAATGACCACGACCGGGCGCTGCGCGCGCCTCGCCAGCCGCCCCGCCACCGAACCGAAGATCCGGCCGACGATGCCGTGCGTGGAACCGACGACGATCGCGTCGGCCGAGTACTCCCGGCCCACGTCCTCCAGCTCGTGGCAGATGTCGCCGCCCCGCTCGACAAGCACCCACGGCACCTCGGAGAGGTAGTCCGCACAGGCGAGCTCCAGCCCGAGGACCTCGGTGCGGTGATCGGGCACGTCGACGAAGACGGGCGGCTCACAGCCTGCCCAGACCGTGGTCGGCAGGCGGTTGGCGACATGGACGATGATCAGACCGGAACCTGATCTCCGGGCCATCCCGATGGCATAGGCGAGGGCTCGCTCACTGGACGTCGAGCCGTCGAAGCCGACCACGACCCCATGCCGGAAGGCGGGATCGCAGGAATGGCGTGCTTCTTCGACCGCCTGCTGGTCCGACAGAGGGTCGGCTACCTGCTTGCGGTCCGCGGGTTCGGGGATTTCGTGACCGGCCATCGGTGTCTCGGCGAAGAGAGTCCTCGTGAGGAGTGAGCGGCTTGGGGAAGGTGTATCAGCGGGCGGTGATGCGGTGTCCGGGAATCATCTTCCCAACCCCTTACCCCCAAGGGTACGGCGCCACTCCTCCACTGCCCAGACCCCCGCAAAGCGCGTGCGACGTTCCAGGGAGCATGCCCGAGGCGGCACCGTATGGCAATGCCGGTTGCCTAGTACATCGAGCTTGCGTGAGCAGCAGACCGCACTCGGTGACCAGCGGGCGGGCAGGTGCCGCCGGTCACACGCCGGCGCCGCGGAATCACGGCACCGCGCGCTCCGCACCGAAGAACAGCACCCGGGAGCACCGCGGCGGAGCGATGCCGGGAAGCGGCGCCGCGGCGGTGTTCAGCTGTTCACCGGCACCCCCTCGCCCGCGTGGCGTTCGGCACATCCGCCACCCCGTCCGCCGATACACCCACCGACCGGATACCGCCATCCGTCCGGGTCCTGCCGTCCCACGCGCGGCCTGCCGCATCCTCGCCCCGCCCGCCCGGCCGCGGGCGCGTACGGGCGCAGTCGCAGCCTCGGGGTCGTGCGCCGGTCAAACGACGGATTCAGACTTGCGCAACCATATATTTTCAGCCAACTTCTCACCCCTGCCCATTCCTTGCGGATTTGGCCGATCAACCCCCTTGCCACCAGGCAAGAAGAGACCAGGCGGTACGCTTCCACCCGACGGGGACGGGCCACGAATGCGAGGCGCACTTCCCTGCACGGCTTCTGAGTGAAACGCTTCGTGATCGAATGCTTCTCGCCAAGTTGCCTTGTCGACATAGTGCTGGTTGGTCAACTTGTCACGCCGGCACCGCGGGACGCAGTAGATTCGATCTTGAGTGCCGAAGACCGGGGACTCGCGCAAGACCGAGGGGAAATGTGCAGGAGCGACAGGCCCGTAAGGACCAGGGAGACGCGAACACCGAGGGGGGGCTTAGCGTCATGAGCCAGGACTCCGCCGCCGCAACGGAGGCTGTACGGAAGCTCGGCGGACGACGACGTCGGGAAGTCGTCGCCGTGCTGCTCTTCAGCGGCGGCCCCATCTTCGAGAGCTCCATCCCGCTCTCCGTGTTCGGAATCGACCGCCAGGACGCGGGAGTTCCGCGCTACCGACTGCTCGTCTGCGGCGGGGAAGAGGGACCGCTGCGGACCACGGGGGGACTCGAACTCACCACGCCCTACGGGCTGGAGGCGATCAGCAGGGCAGGCACCGTCGTGGTGCCCGCCTGGCGTTCGATCACCTCTCCGCCGCCCGCCGAGGCGCTGGACGCGCTGCGCCGCGCCCACGAGGAAGGGGCCCGCATCGTCGGGCTGTGCACCGGGGCGTTCGTGCTCGCCGCCGCGGGCCTGCTGGACGGCCGCCCGGCGACCACGCACTGGATGTACGCACCGACGCTGGCCAAGCGCTATCCGTCGGTCCATGTCGATCCGCGTGAGCTGTTCGTCGACGACGGCGATGTGCTCACCTCCGCCGGCACGGCGGCCGGCATCGACCTCTGTCTGCACATCGTCCGCACGGACCACGGCACGGAGGCCGCCGGGGCGCTGGCCCGCCGGCTCGTGGTGCCGCCGCGGCGCAGTGGCGGTCAGGAGCGCTACCTCGACAGGTCTTTACCTGAAGAGATCGGCTCCGACCCGCTCGCCGAGGTCGTGGCCTGGGCGCTGGAGCATCTGCACGAGCAGTTCGACGTGGAGACGCTGGCCGGGCGTGCCTATATGAGCAGGCGGACCTTCGACCGGAGGTTCCGTTCACTCACCGGCAGCGCACCGCTCCAGTGGCTGATCACCCAGCGGGTGCTGCAGGCTCAGCGGCTGCTGGAGACGTCCGAGTACTCGGTGGACGAGGTCGCGGGCCGCTGCGGCTTCCGCTCGCCGGTTGCGCTGCGCGGACATTTCCGGCGCCAGCTGGGCTCCTCCCCCGCCGCGTACCGGGCCGCCTACCGGGCCCGTCGTCCGCAGGCCGGGGCGCTGGACCCGGTGGCGACCGCGATCGAGACGGTCGTGCCCGCACAGGGCGCGTCCGCGAGCCGGAGGGCCGGCCCGACGGGGGCCCCGTCGGGCCCCGGGGCCTCCACGGCGGTCGGTACGGGTCAGCCGGATCACGGGAGGCCGGGGTCCGATGCGTACGCCACAGGACGCCCGACCCTGCCGGGGCAGCGCAGCGCCCCGTAGGGTGGGGCGTATGAACGATCGCATGGTGTGGATCGACTGCGAGATGACCGGGCTCTCGTTGACGGAAGACGCACTCATCGAGGTGGCCGCACTGGTCACCGACTCGGAGTTGAACGTGCTCGGCGACGGGGTGGACATCGTGATCCGCCCGCCGGACAGGACCCTGGAGACGATGCCCGAGGTGGTGCGGCAGATGCACACCGCCTCGGGCCTCCTCGACGAGCTGGCCGGCGGCACCACCCTGGCCGACGCCGAGGCCCAGGTGCTGGCCTATGTGCGCGAGCACGTGAAGGAGCCGGGCAAGGCCCCGCTCTGCGGAAACTCGGTCGGTACCGACCGTGGCTTCCTGGCCCGCGATATGGCGGCCCTGGAGGGCTACCTCCACTACCGGATCGTCGATGTGTCCTCGATCAAGGAGCTGGCCCGCCGCTGGTACCCGAAGGCGTACTTCAACAGCCCGGAGAAGAATGGCAACCACCGGGCGCTCGCGGACATCCGTGACTCCATCACGGAGCTGCGGTACTACCGGGAAGCGGTCTTCGTACCGCAGCCCGGGCCCGACTCCGAGCAGGCGAAGGCCATTGCGACACGCCTGACGCAGCAGTCGGCTTAGGACCACGGGAAGCCGCTGGTCACGGGCGCTTCAAGGTCTGGGATCAGCGGCTGAACAACAAGGGCGCGAGCACCCTCTCGGACCCTGTACACTTTTTCTCGGCCGGTCAGAAAAAGACCGGACATGGTGGGTATAGCTCAGATGGTAGAGCACCTGGTTGTGGTCCAGGATGTCGCGGGTTCGAGTCCCGTTACTCACCCTGAAGGGAAGGGCCCCGGTCTTCGGACCGGGGCCCTTCTCGTGTATCCGTGCGACTGAGTCTCCCTCACCAGGCCCTTGTGTGACGGTCGTCACTCCTGCCCCTGGCCCGGGGCGGCCGTCAGGACGAATCGCGGACGACGAGTTCCGTCGGGAGCACGATCTGCGGTCGCTCCTCGTTCTCGCCCGCGATCTCCTGGAGCAGCACCCGCGTCATCACCCGGCCCATCTCCTCGATCGGCTGGCGCACGCTGGTGAGCGCCGGGTCCATGTGACGGGCCACGGCCGAGTCGTCGAAGCCGATCAGCGCCACATCGTCCGGGATGCGCCGGCCCGCCTCGCGGAGTACCTGACGGGCGCCCGCGGCCATCACGTCGGAGGCGGCGAAGACCGCGTCCACATCGGGGCGGCGGGCCAGCAGCTCCCGCATGGCACGGGCGCCGCCCTCCTCGGTGAAGTCGGCAGGGGCGATCAGCTGCTCGTCCGGGCCGAGACCGGCCGCCGCGACCGCCTTGCGGTAGCCGTCGAGGCGGCGCTGCGCGCCGTACACATCGAGGCGCCCGGTGATCGTGGCGATGGAGCGGCGACCGCGGGAGATCAGATGGTCGACGGCGCCGCGGGCACCCTCGAAGTTGTCGGAGTCGACCGCGGCGAGCGTCTCGCAGGCGGATCTGCGGCCGCTCATCACGGCCGGCATGCCGAGCTGTTCCAGCAGGTCCGGCAGCGGGTCGTCGGCGTGCACGGAGACCAGCAGCACGCCGTCGACGCGGTGCGCGGTCAGATACTGGGCCAGCCGCTTCCGCTCGCGGTCGCTGCCGACGAGGGTGAGAAGCAGCTGCATCTCGGTGTCGGCGAGGGCCGCGCCGACCCCGCGGACGATGTCCGAGAAGTACGGCTCGGCGAAGAACCGGGTCTCGGGCTCGGGCACGACGAGGGCGATGGCGTCCGTGCGGTTCCCGGCGAGTGCGCGGGCCGCGCGGTTGGGTACGTATCCCAGCTCGGCGACGGCAGCTTCGACCGCCTCACGGGTGTGCTCGCTGACCCGTGGCGAGCCGTTGATGACCCGTGAGGCCGTGCCACGCCCGACTCCGGCCCGTGCCGCGACCTCTTCGAGCGTGGGCCGCCCGCCGCTCCGTACTCGCGCTGCCGCCATGGCTGCCTCCCGTTCGCGGTCAACTTCTCATAGTCGGATAACCAAGCCAAGTCCACCTGTTGGACCCCGTGACACCTGTCCGACCTCGGGAGGCCTGCCGGGCCCCAACTATGGGAGCGCTCCCACCCTACGGGATGGCGGCGCCGGGTGCAGGTGACCAGGGGGTAC
Source organism: Streptomyces sp. NPDC002206 (assembly GCF_053593595.1). Lineage (NCBI taxonomy): Bacteria > Bacillati > Actinomycetota > Actinomycetes > Kitasatosporales > Streptomycetaceae > Streptomyces > Streptomyces sp. NPDC002206. The sequence continues at coordinate 125,598 of NZ_JBSFCW010000008.1, read as the reverse complement.
GGGTCTGCGGATGCGCATCCGGGAGCCGGCCGGTCCATCGGGAGCTGCGGAAACGGCGAAGACCCGGCGCGGGCCGGGTCTCCGTCGTCTGTCGCGTGCGCTTGCCTGGGAAAGTCGGAGGAGTCAGGGGAGTTCGGGAACCGGCGGAAGGGCATGACGGCGGATCACATCGGCGTACCAGTGGGCGCTCGCCTTGGGGATGCGGCGCTGGGATGCGTAGTCGACGTAGACCGCGCCGAAGCGCTTGGAGTATCCGTACCCCCACTCGAAGTTGTCCATCAGCGACCACAGGAAGTAGCCGCGGACATCCGCGCCGTCGGCGACGGCCTGCTGGACGGCGTCGAGGTGGCCGCGCAGGTACTCGATCCGCTCCGGGTCGTCGACCCGGCCGTCGGGCGAGACCTGGTCGTCGAAGGCCGCACCGTTCTCCGTGACCATCAGGGGCAGGCCCGGGTGGTCGTGGGTGACGTCCATGAGCAGCGCGTACAGCCCGTCGGGGTCGATCGCCCAGTTCATCGCGGTGCGCTTCTTGCCCTCCGAGAGGTGGAAGGCGACCTGCTCGGAGCCGGTCCACGGGGAGTGGTCGCTGTTGCCGTGGCCGTCGTCGCGGGAGTCACCCCTGCCCGCTTCCGGCATGGAGACGATCGTGGGCGTGTAGTAGTTCACCCCCAGCACGTCGACGGGGCGGGAGATGGCTGCCAGGTCGCCGTCGTGGACCAGCTTCGACCAGTCCACCACGTGGGAGGTGTCGGCGATCAGGTCCTCGGGGTACGCACCGCGCAGCATCGGGCCGGTGAAGATCCGGTTGCCGACGGCGTCGATCCGACGGGCGGCGTCCACGTCGGCGGCGCTGTCGGTCAGCGGGCGGACCTGGTGCAGATTGAGGGTGACCGAGGTCTGCGCTCCAGCGGGGAGTCGGCCGCGCAGTACCTCGATCGCCCGTCCGTGGGCGAGGTTGAGATGGTGTGCCGCGCGCAGGGTGGCCGCCGGTTCGGTGCGGCCGGGGGCGTGCACGCCGGAGCCGTAACCGAGGAAGGCCGAGCACCACGGCTCGTTGAAGGTGGTCCACACGGGGACCCGGTCGCCGAGGGCGCCGGCCATGATGGCGGTGTAGTCGGCGAAGCGCTCGGCGGTGGCCCGCTCGGGCCAGCCGCCCGCGTCCTCAAGCTCCTGGGGAAGGTCCCAGTGATAGAGGGTGGCGACGGGGGTGATGCCCGCCTCGAGGAGCTCGTCGACGAGCTTGCGGTAGAAGTCCAGGCCGCGTTCGACGGCGGGGCCGCGGCCGGTGGGCTGCACCCGGGACCAGGAGACGGAGAAGCGGTAGGCCTTCAGCCCCAGCTCCTTCATCAGCGCCACGTCGTCCCGGTAACGGTGGTAATGGTCGGCGGCGACGTCGCCGGTGTCACCGCCCAGAACCTTGCCGGGGGTGTGACTGAAGGTGTCCCAGATGGAAGGGGTGCGGCCGCCCTCGGCAGCCGCGCCTTCGACCTGGTAGGCGGCCGTGGCCGCCCCCCAGACGAAGCCCGTCGGGAAGAGTGTCGGCGAGTTCGTTGCCTCGGATGCCGGCTTCGGGGTGATGTCAGGTCGTACGGCAGTCATGCGGGAGCGCTCCCATGTGTGGACGGAACAGAGGCAGGGGGAGGGAGAGGAGGTACGGGGTGGGGCTCCGGGCCCGCACGGCCTGTGGTCGGGGGCAGGCCGTACGGGACGTCCGGGACGGAGGCGGCGGGTGACCGAGCGTCACCCGGCCGACCCGGTGCCGTCGGGTCAGCCCTTGACGGCGCCGGACATGATCCCTCCGACGATCTGCTTGCCGAAGATCACGAAGACCACGAGCAGCGGCAGCGTACTGATCAGCGCACCGGCCATGACGATGCTCTGGTCGGGGGTGTAGGAGGCGCTCAGCTGGCCGAGGGCCACCTGAAGCGTCGGGTTCTGCTGGTTCAGAGCGAGATAGGGCCAGAAGAAGTCGTTCCACGCCTGCACGAAGGTGAGCATCCCGAGCACCATCATCGCGGGGCGGGCCACCGGGAGCACCACACTCCGCACGATGCGGAAGTTGTTCGCGCCGTCGATCTTGGCGGCCTCGATCAGCTCGTACGGAAGCGCCTCGCTCAGGTACTGGCGCATGAAGAACACGCCGAACGCGCTGACCAGCGTCGGGAAGATCACCGACTCGAGGTTCCCGCCCCAGCCGATGTCGGACATCATCATGAACAGCGGGACGACGCTGAGCTGCGGCGGGATGGTCAGGGTGGCGATGACTCCGGTCATCAGCGCGCCGCGGCCCCGGAACCGCATCTTGGCGAAGGCGTATCCGGCCAGGGTGCAGAAGAAGAGCGTCGCCGCCGTGATGCAGCTGGAGACGATGACGCTGTTGACGATCGCCTTGCCCAGATGGGCCTGGCTCCAGGCGGCGTCGAGGTTGTGCAGCAGCCGGCCGCCCGGCAGGAACGGCGGAGTGGAGGCCAGTACTTCGTCCTGGGTGTGGGACGCGGCCACCAGGGTCCAGTACAGCGGCAGCAGCGAGCCGATGCCGACGACGGCCAGCGCGATGTAGGCGAACGGACCGCCCTGCAGCTGCTTGCCGGCGCCGGGCTTGAAGCGGCTCGGGCGCTTCGGGAGGCGGTGTGCGGAACGTGCCGGGAGGTCGAGCTCCGGGACTTTGGTGGGGCTGGTCATGGTCATGGATATCGCTCCCGGTCAGGCCGCGGATTTGCGTACGAAGCGGCCGATGAGCCAGTTGACCGCGGCGATGATCAGCAGGAGGGCGAGCATCGCCCAGGCCACTGCGGCGGCCGGACCGAGATGCCCCAGGTTCCAGCCGTAGTTGTAGAGGTAGACGCTGAGGGTCTCGTACTGATTCTCGTTGCCTCCGGTCGCGCCGAGAGTGCCGCCCTCCAGCAGCAGGGGCTCACCGAACAGCTGCATGGAACCGATGGTCGAGATGACGATCGTGAAGAGGATGGTGGGCCGCAGCGAGGGAATGGTCACCTTACGGAACTGCTGCCAGCGCGAGGCTCCGTCGAGCGAGGCCGCCTCGTACAGATCGGTCGGTACCGCCTGCATCGCGGCCAGGTAGATCAGCGTGTTGTAGCCGGTCCAGCGCCAGATCACGATGACCGAGATGGCGATCTTGGACGTCCAGTGCCCGTTGACCCAGTTGGTGTCACCGAGGCCGACGAAGTGCAGCGCCCAGTTCAGCAGCCCGCCGTCGGCCCGGAAGACCAGAGCGAAGACGAGGGCCGCGGAGGCCACCGAGGTGGCGTACGGGGTGAGGACGACCGTCCGCCAGAAGGTGCTGGCGCGGAGCTTGTAGTTCAGCAGATGGGCCAGGCCCAGTGCGACGAGCAGCTGCGGGACCGTCGACATGACGCCGATCAGGAAGGTGTTGCTGACGGCCGTCCAGAACTCCGAGTCGTGCAGGATCGTGTCGAAGTTGCCCCAGCCGACCCATTCCAGCTGGTTCAGTCCGGTCATCTCCACCCGGTGCAGGGCGATCCAGCCGGTGTAGACCAGCGGATAGAGCCCGAAAGCACCGAAGATGAGGAAGAACGGGGCTATGTAGGCGTACGGCGATGCCTTGTCGTCGAACCGCCAGAGCCGGCTCCGCCACGTCTGTCGGCGGGCGTTCGCCGGTGTCTGCTGGGAACCGCGGGGTGGCGGGGCGTATGCATCCCGGGTGGGAGTCGAGGTGGCCACGGGCGGGAGTCCTTCCCTGGATTGCTGGTTACCCGGGTACGGGGCTGGATGGGCCGAAGGCGCGTGCGGTGGGCGTGCACGGGGCGGCCGGGGAGATACCCGGCCGCCCCGTGCACGCCCATCGGGAGACGGGCTGTGCACGGTCCCGGTGCCCTACGGGGTGGGGACACGCAGGTGCGGGCGGCCCGGGGGCCGCCCGCTGCTGCGACCGTCAGCCGATCGCCTTGTCGATCGCGTCGGTCGCTGCCTTCCACGCGTCGTCGGGGCTGGTGCCGCGCTGCTCCATGTTGTTGATCTGGGTGGAGATGGTGTCCTTGATGACGCCGTCCTTCGGGCCGAGAACGGTCTCGGGGATGGACTTGGCCTCGTCGGCGTAGATCTGGCCGATCGGCGCGTCGTTGAAGTACGGGAGCTTGGCGTTCTTCACGTCGGGCAGTTCGTACGCGCCCGTGTTGGACGGGAAGCTGCCGATCGCCTTGAAGACGGCGGCCTGCTGCTCGGGGGCGGTCAGCCACTTGACGAGCTTGGTGGCCTCGTCGACGTTCTTGCCCGACTTGGGCACGCCGAGGAACGAGCCGCCCCAGTTGGCAGCCGTCGCGCCGGGCGCGGTGGTGATGTTCCACTTGCCCTTGTTGGCGTCGCCGGCGTTGATCGAGATCTGACCGGCCATCCAGGCGGGGCAGGCCACGGTGGCGATGGTCCCCTTGCGCAGGGCGGCCTTCCACGGGTCGTTGAACTGGGCGAGGCCCTGCGTCAGCTTCTTGTCCGCCGCCTCGGCCGCCAGGTTCCAGCCCTGCTTCACGCTGGGGCTGTCCTTGTAGATCGCCTTGCCGCTCTCGTCGTAGTACTGCTGCGCGTTCGAGCTGACGACGGCGTTGAACATCGCGCTGGCGGAGTCCATGAAGAAAGTGCCCTTGGGGGCGTTCTTCTTGTACTCCTCACCGAGCTTGAGGTAGTCCTCCCAGCCCCCGGCGACCTTCGCGGCGACCTCGTCGCGGTCGGTCGGCAGACCGGCCTTCTTGAAGAGGTCGGTGTTGTAGCAGAGCGACATCGGTCCGATGTCGGTACCGGCGCCGATCACCTTTCCGTCGGGCGTGGTGGCCTGCTTCTCCTTCCAGGACACCCAGTCGCCGACGTTGATCACCTTGCTGAGGTCGGCGAACTGGTCCGCCTTGGTGTCGACGAGCTCCTTGATCCGGCCGACCTCGAGGCCCTGGACGTCCGCCAGCCCGCTGCCCGAGTTCAGCTGCTGGAGCAGCTTGGGGTAGTAGACCTTCTCGTCGGCGGTGACGTCCTCCTTGACCGTGATGTTCGGGTGGAGCTCGTGGTACTTGGCGAAGAGACCCGCTTCCTTGTAACCGAACTGCCCGAAGTCGGCGACGGTCAACGTGATCTTCCCGTTTGCGTCGGAGCTCCCGCTGGAGTCCGATGAGTCCGAGTCGCTGCATCCGGTCAGCAACAGGGCGGTGGCCGTCAGGCCCGTGGTGGCCACCAGCGCGGCTCTGCGACGCCGGCCGGCGGCGGTGCGGGTGATACGCATTCCACTACTCCTTGTTCCAGGGCGGGACTGGCGTTCTGACTGCGCGCCGTACGCGCAGGTGGGTGCAAGTGCCAGATGGTGCAGGGGGGAAGACACGGGCAGTGCCGTCCGCACGAGAATTTCCCGTGCGATGTGGGAGCGCTCCCATGCGCCGATGCCGGAAGGTTGCTGCCTCAAGGGGGTGGGTGTCAAGAGTTGAAGACGGTTCCGTTGCCGGAGTGTGTCCTGCAAGTCACGCGACCGTGTCCGGTCGAAGCCTTGCCTAAGCGTTCGGATGCCGCCCATGGGCGGCGCGCGCTCGTGAATACGCCCAGGCCGGCGGGGTGTTGGAGCGGGGCAGGGTGCGGGAATCCGGCGGAAGCAGACCGGCCGCGCTGTTTTTCCGTGCGCCATCGGGCCGGTTCGGCCACGACCGGATTTTGCTTGTTCGCCCACCGGAAGGTGAACAGGGTGCGGAGCCAGGGGGCACGTTGGGCCGCATCCGCGTTCTCCCTCCGAACCGTGCGGCCGAGGTGAAGCGGCGCGCTGTGGCCCAGCGGTCGCCGAGGTGGGTTCAGGCCGTGCGCAGCCGGGTCGGCGTGGTCTCCAGTTCGGCCTGGGCGGCCCGGCCGGCCGGCTCCGCGTCGCCCGCCACCACGGCACTCACCAGTGCGTCATGGGTGTCGTCGCGGGTGTCGTCGCGGCCGGCCGGCCGCCGCCGCACCTGCAACAGCCTCACCGAACTGTGGGACGCGTCCCCGGACCGGCCGGTCATCCACAACCTGCCGGCCACCGTGGAGATCGCCACGCCGAACGTGTACGCGGACCAGATCGAGTACATGTACCGGCATCTGGCCAGGCGGGACTCTGTGATCCTCTCCGTCCATCCGCAATGTCCGGCGACTGAGGACGTCTTTCAGCCCGTCCGGGGATCGAGGACGGAACCGTCGCGAGAAAAGGGGGCGCACCCCGGCCGGTTGTGGGGGTGTGGGGCCGGCCGGGATGCGCGCGGGGGGTGGCGGTCTGCGGGGTGGAAAGAGCTACTTGTACGCGCCGAACGCCTTCGTGAAGGCGAGCGGCTCCTGCGCGATCGAGCTGCACGACGCATCCGCGGACGGCTTCGCCCCGCCCGCGCACTCCTTGTCCCGCGTGCCAGACCACATCGCCAGCCGGCCCAGCCCCTTCTCCTGGGCGAATTTCACCAGCTGCGTGGCGTCCTCGACCTTGAAGATCTCGGTGCTGACGTCGTTCACACCGATCATCGGGGTGACGGCCACGGCCTTCCACGCCGCCGTGTCCGACAGCCCGAGCACACCCTTGATCTGGGCCTGCGTCGCGGTCGCCGCCTGGATCGCGTACGAGCCCATGTCGCCGCTGTACGAGGCGCCGTAGTCCATCGCCATGATGTTGACCGCGCCGACCTCGACGCCGTTCTTCTTCGCGTCGGCGATCAGGTCCACACCCGGCTGAGTGAGGCCCTCGGGCATGACCGGCAGGGTGAAGGACACATCGAGGTCCGGGTGGGACTTCTGGAGCTGTGCGATCGCCTGGGCGCGGCGGGAGTTGGCTGCCGTGTCGGGCAGCGCGCCGCCTTCGATGTCGAAGTCGACCTTGGTGAGCTTGTACGTGTCCATGACCCTGCCGTACGCGGCGGCGAGGTCGGTGGCGGAGGTGCAGTTGAGCGCCAGTTCGGAGCCTGCCGCGCCGCCGAAGGAGACCCGGACGTCGCCGCCCTTGGCACGCAGCGCCCCGATCTGGGAAGCGACGTGGTCGTCACCGAGGGCGGTGACGCCGCCCCAGAGCGGGGCGCAGCTGCCGCCGGAGGTGATGAAGGCGAGGTTGAACTCCTTCACCCCGGTCCTGGTGACGGTGTCGACCAGGTCGTACGCCGGGTAGAGGGAGGTGTCGACGTACGGGGCGAAGCCGGCGCCGCCCGCCGTACCGCCGCCCTCGGTCGCGGTGGGGGTGGGCGTGGGGGTCGCCGTGGCGGTCTGCGTGGGCTTGGCCGTGGGGGTGGCCGTGGGAGTCGGGGTCGCGGTCTCGGTCGGGCGTCCGCTGGGCTCCGGCGTCGCTCCGGTGTCGACGGAGCACTTGGCGTCGTTGATCAGACAGCCGGTCGGGTCCGCCGCCGTGCCGTCCGAGGTGGTGACGAAGCCGACGGTGGCCGACTTGCCGGGCGCCAGCTCCTTGTTCCAGCCGGCGGGCTTCACGGTGACGTGGTTGCCGCTGACGGTGTGTTCGCCGTTCCAGAGGGAGCTGATCCTCGTACCCGCGGGCAGGTCGAATTCGAGTGTCCAGTCGGTCTGGACCTTGTCGGTGTCGTTGGTGACGACGTACTGCCCGGTGTAGCCGCCCGTCCAGCCGCTGGTCCTGGTGTACGCGGCGCCTACCGAAGCGGCCTGTGCCGTGCCCGTGAGGGCGAAGACGGTGGAGCCGATCACTGCCGCGGCGACAACGGCGCCGATCGCCTTGGTCCTGGTGCTCGCCGTGCGCCGGTGCGTACTGGTGCCCATTGCGTGCCTGCCTCTGTCGTACGGGGGGTGGGGGTGCGGGAGCACGCTAGCGGCACCGAATCCGGCAAATGGGCTGTACCGGGCACGAGTTGATGTTCTTAGGGTTCGCTTAAGGGACGCATCGGTGCTGGTTAAGACCGGGCCGCCGACCGGAGGCGGCGACGCTGCCGGCCCACCCGGCGACGGCGCCCGCCCTGCCCGGGCCGACGCCCGTCGAGCCAGATCCAGATGCGGACCTCCGTGCCGCCGAGCACCGACCGCCCGATCCGCACATCGCCGCCGGTGGACTCCGCGACGCGGCGGACGATGTCGAGCCCGAGCCCGGTCGAGCCCACCGAGCCCCGCGCCCCTCCCCCACCGCTTCCGCCGCGCGCCAGCGCCGCCTTGGGGTCCGCTATGCCGCCGCCCGCGTCCGAGACCAGCACGATCACGGCGTCGCCGCTGTGGTGCACGTCGACGGCGAAGGCGGTGCCCTCCGGGGTGTGCCGGAAGACGTTGCCGAGCAACGCATCGAGCGCGGCGACGAGTTCGGGCCGAGCGACGGGGATGCGAACCGTACGGTCCACTCCCGCGAGGCGCACCTCGCGCCCCTCGTCCTCGGCGAGCGCCGACCAGAAGTCCATCCGCTCGCGGATCACCTCGGAGGCATCGCAGCCGGCCCCGGGCCCACTGTTCAGTCCCTGGGTCTGCGGGCGCTGTTCGCGGGCGGTGCGGATGATCGTGTCGACCTCGTGCTCCAGCTGCTCAACGGCGGCCCGGGTCTGCTCGGCGGCCGGGCCCTCGCCGAGCGAGGCGGCGTTGAGGCGCAGGACGGTGAGCGGGGTGCGCAGCCGGTGCGAGAGGTCCGCGGCCAGTTCCCGTTCGTTGGCGAGGAGCTGGACGACCTGGTCGGCCATGGAATTGAACGCGACAGCGGCGGACCGCAGTTCGGTCGGCCCCTCCTCGCGGACCCTGGTCCCCAGCCTGCCCTCCCCCAGGTCGTGGGCGGCGCCCGCGAGCCGCTGGGCGGGCTTCACCATCCGTACCCCGAGCCGGTCGGCGACCGCGACCGAGCCGACGATCAGCGCGATGCCGACGCCCGCCAGCATCAGCCAGGCGGTGGCGACCCCGTTGGACTCCTCGCCCTCGGGCACGAACACCTCGACGACGGCGATGCCCCCGGACCCCAGCGCGGTCGGCTGGAGCAGTGCGGAACCGCCGGTGACCTCGCTGATCGAGGCGCGCCCCGAGGTGCGTACGGTCTCCACGTCCTTGCGGGTGGCGCGCCGGGTGCCGATCTCCACCGGGCGGCTGTCCGACTCCTCGGAGGCGGGGATGTGGACAGCCATCCGGCCCTCGCCGCCCGGCTCGGTGGTGAGGACGGCCGTCTCCAGTTCCGCGCGGTCGGTGGTGATGGAGAGGGTCGGACCGATCGTGGCGGCCTGCCGCTCGGCGTCGGAGAAGGCCCGGTCGCGGGCCATCTCCTTGATGACGAGACCGAGCGGTACGGCGAAAGCGATGACGACCATCGCGGTGACGGCCAGGCAGACCTTGACCAGGGCCCATCTCATACGGGCTGCTCCGGGTCCGGCGGTTGCACCGCGGGCGGCTGGAGTTTCACGCCGACGCCGCGCAGGGTGTGCAGATAGCGCGGCCTGGCCGCCGTCTCGCCCAGCTTCCGTCGCAGCCAGGAGAGATGGACGTCGATGGTCTGGTCGTCGCCGTACGACTGCTGCCAGACCTCGGCCAGGAGTTCCTTGCGCGGGACGACGACCCCGGGGCGCCCGGCGAGAAAGGTCAGCAGATCGAACTCGCGGCGGGTGAGGTCGAGTGCGGTGCCGTCCAGTTCGGCCTGGCGGCGCAGCGGATCGATGGAGAGCCCGCCGACCTGGATGACACTCGGCGGCGGCGCCCCACCCCCGGCGGCGCGCGAACGGCGCAGCACGGCAGCCATCCGCGCCGACAGGTGTTCCACCGAGAACGGCTTGATCAGGTAGTCGTCGGCGCCGTCGTTCAGCAGCCGGACGATTTCGCTCTCGTCGTCCCGCGCGGTCGCGATGATCACGGGTACGTCGGTGATGCCGCGGAGCATCTTCAGCGCCTCGGATCCGTCGAGGTCGGGCAGGCCGAGATCGAGGATGACCACATCGAATCGGAAGTGGGCGACCTCGCGCAGCGCTTCCAGCGCGGTACCGACACTCCGTACCGTATGGGAGGCCTCGGTCAGGTGCCGGATGAGGGCGGAACGTACGAACTGGTCGTCCTCGACCACGAGCACACTTGGCATGGGCGGCACCGTACGCCATTGACCGGCCCGCGGTCCCGTCCGTGTGGGTACGGGGACAGCACAGGGCCCTGTGGTGCAGGATGTGCCGGATGCAACGAGGACTCGTACACGCGCTCGCGTGGTCGCTCGCCACCGGCGCTGCGGTCACGCTGTCGTGGTGGGGTGTGCACACGGTGATGGCGGGGACGGCGTACGACCCGCCGCGCGCGGTGCCCATCTCCGCGAGCGCCCGTGACAGCCACAGCGGGGCGGGCGCGTTGTCGTCCTCGACGAGGCGCCCGGAGTCGTCGCCGGCACCGACGCCGAGCAGCACGCCGCGTACCGCTTCGAAGCCGTCCGCGACCCCTCCCCGGCAACCGTCCCGCACCCCGTCGAGCAGCCCTTCGCCCTCGCGCCCGGCCAAGCCCTCCGGCACGGTCAGGAGCTACCCGACGGACGGCGGGCGGGTCGTCTTCGAACTCGGCTCCGACTGGGCGAAGCTCGTCTCGGCGACACCGGATCCGGGCTGGTCGATGCGGGTCTGGACGAACACGACCTGGATCCGGGTGAACTTCAGCACCGATGACGGGACGACGGTGTCGGTCTTCTGCACCTGGAACGACCATCCGCCGATGGTCGAGATCGTCTGATCACCGGACGCTCACTCGAAGGCGGAGGGCGGAGGCGCGGGTGACGGACGGGCGTCCGCATCGCTCACCGCCGCCGCGCCGCCGGTGAAGTCGGCGAGCTCCTTGCCGTGTTCGACGCGTCCGGGGTGCGGGTCGGTGGCGACCCGGCGGGTCAGTTCGGCGACCTTGAGCGGGAGCGCCGAGGCGAGCAGTACGGCGTTGCCGAAGCGGCGGCCGCGCAGCACGGCCGGATCGGCGGCGAGTGCCAGCTCCGGGAAGACGGTGGCGGCGGTGGCGATCTGGCCGCGCAGATGGGCCAGTGGCGGACCGTCGGCGAGGTTGGCCACATACTGCCCGGCGGGCTTCAGGACCCGGCGTACGTCGGTGAGGAACTCGGCGCTGGTGAGGTGGGCGGGCGTGCGGGCTCCGCTGAAGACATCGGCGATGACGAGATCCGCCCAGTCGTCCGGGATCTTCCCGAGCCCGGCGCGGGCGTCGGTGGAGCGGACCCTGATCCGGGCCTGCGGGTCCAACGGCAGCTCCCGGCGGACCAGTTGGACGAGCGCCGCGTCCAGCTCGACGACCTGCTGGGTGGAGCGCGGCCGGGTCGCTGCGACGTACCGGGCGAGGGTGAAGGCGCCGCCGCCCAGGTGCACGACGTGCAGGGGCTGCCCTGCGGGGGCGGCCAGATCGGCGATGTGGCCGATCCGGCGCTGGTAGGCGAAGGAGAGATGCGAGGGGTCGTCGAGGTCGACGTGGGACTGCGGGGCGCCGTCGAGGGTCAGCGTCCAGGCGTGCGGCCGCTCCCGGTCGGGGATCAGCTCGGCGAGACCGCCGTCGACGGTCTCGGAGAGGGGCTCCGGCTTGCGGTCGGACTTGCGGTCCGCTCGTTTCCGGGCGCCCGCGCCACCGCTCGACGGACCTCGACGTGCCACTGACGCTCGTCCCTACTCACTGCTCATCGCCCGGGCCGGTGCAGGACCGGCAGCGACGGGGAAACCCGCCCACCTGGCCATTATGGGCTCAGCAGCAGTTGTCGGCCGCCTCGATCAGCCGGGCCGCCTGGTCGAGTGCGGCGCGCAGCGCGGCCGGATCGGTGACCGTGGTGTCGGCGGGCGGCAGCAGCCAGCCGCTGCCGGAGACCGGCGGCTCGGTGGGGATGCGCAGCCCGCGGCCGTTCGTCTGCGTACAGGCACTGCCCGGTACGTCCCAGGCCTCGGCGGTGCCCGGCGGCACCAGGAAGCCGAGGGTGTCGCAGGCGCCGTCGTGCAGGACCGGGCCGACGGCCTCCTGATCGGCGCCGCGGCGCAGGATGTCCACGGCCTCCAGCCCCTGGCGGGCCGGAACGGTCACCAGATCACAGGGGCCGCCGCCGAGGAAGGTGCCGGGGGGATCGCACTCTGCCGTTCCGGGATCGGCCTTCGCCGTACGGGTGGTGGCAGTACTGGTCGTCGCCGTTCGGGTCGCCGCAGTCGTCCGCGAGCCGGCCTCCGTGCCGAGATGCAACAAGGGACCTCTCCTCTCATCGCTGGGCGGAGCCAGACTCCGTCTCCGCATGGACCAACGCGTCGACCACGTCAAGGGCTACGGTGTGGCACCGCCGCAAAGGGTGGCAGTTCATGGCGGATCGTGGGTGAGATATCCGTTTCGTACGCAAACGCTGTGTGTGCGAGCTGTCACAGCGGGTACGTTCTTGCCCCGCCGGACTCCGGAACCAGGCGTCCGGCTTGCACCAGAGAGGGCCCAGCCATGGTGTCGACAGGGGCAGTTCCCAACCTCGCCTTCCGACGGCTGCGCGGACCGCGCTCCGCCGGGGAGTTCGCTGCCGCGGTACGCAGGTCCGCCCGCGAGATCGGCGAGCAGGTCGCGTGCGACGCCCGGTACATCGGACGCGTGGAGTCCGGCGAGATCCGCTGTCCCAACTACGCGTACGAACGAGTCTTCCGGCACATGTTCCCCGGGGCGACCCTGGCGGATCTGGGCTTCTCGGCGCGCGAGTCCGTACGCGGCCGGGCGGCGAGAACCATCGGCAGCGCCCCCGACAGCCCTGACAGTCCCGATACCCCACCACCCCCCACGCTCCAGAGCGACACCGACGAGGAGAGCGACGTGCTGCGTCGCGTATTCATGACGAGCGGCACCACCGCGATGGCGGCCGCATCCCTGGGCCTCGGCCTCGGCACCACGACCATCGCCGCCGCTGCCGTGCCCGTCCAACGGCGGGTCGGCGAGGCCGAGGTGACGGCCGTCGAGAAGGCGGTACGGCAGATCCGTCTGCTGGACGACCGGCACGGCGGCGGCGGCCTCTACCGGCGGGCCGCGCAACCGCTGCGGGCGGCCTACGCGCTGCTGGACGAGGGGACCATCACCCGCCGCTCCACCTCCGACCGGCTGCACGCGGGGGCCGGCGAACTGGCCATCTCGGTGGGGTGGCTGGCGCATGACTCGGGACGCTTCGACGACGCCCGCTCGCACTATGCGGAGGCGCTGGCCACGGCTCGGGTGGCCGGGGACCCGGCGCTGGAGGCGCATGCGTTCTGCAATACGTCGTTCCTGGCGAGGGACACGGGGCGGCCCCGTGAGGCGGTACGCGCGGCGGAGGCCGGGCAGCGGGCGGCCGGCCCCCTGGGCTCATCGCGACTGCTGGCGCTGCTCGCGCTGCGGGAGGCAGGGGGGCGGGCCGGGCTCGGCGACCGGAGCGGTTGCGAACGGGCGCTGGGGCGGGCGCACACGGCGTTCGGCCGTGGGGCGTCCGATGCCGACCCGGAGTGGATGACGTTCTTCCGGGAGGCGGAGCTGGAGATGCTGGAGGCGCAGTGCTGGTCGGCGCTGGGCGACTGGCCACGGGCGGCCCGCCATGCGCGGCGGGCCACGCAGCTCCAGGATCCGCACTTCACCCGGAACCTGGCGCTGTACCGCGCCGAGCTGACGACGGACCTGGCCCGGGCCGGGGCCGCGGCGGAGGCGGCCACGGCGGGGCAGCAGGTGCTGGATCTGCTGGCCCAGGTCCAGTCCTCCCGCATCCGGGCGATGCTGGCGGCAGCGGTGCAGGTGCTGCGGGCGCAGTGGGGGTCACCTGAGGTGACGGAGTTCCTGGAGCGGTACGGGGAGATGGGGGCGGAGGCGTAGGGCGGGGTGCCGCGCCACGCGACGCGCATCCGGGTCCGGTGCACCGGTTCCGTCCTCAATCGCCGGGCGGGCCGAATTCGGCCCGCGCGGGCTGCGATCGGGCGACGGTTCGCCTCACCCGCAGGCCAGAGTTCGAGCCCGTCCGGCGATTGAGGGCACCACACCGCCGGGTAAGGGCAGGACCTCACCGGTCCAGGTGGCCCGTGTCGTTCCAGCGTTCGAGGGCCGGTGCCCCGTATGCCCATCCGAGCACCGACAGCGACGTCGGGTCCAGGCGGATGCGGGACGCGAACGACACGTCCTCGCCCAGCCAGCGCGCCCCCAGTGCCCGCAGGATGTGACCGTGCGCGAAGACCAGCACGTCGCGTTCGGCCGAGCGCGCCCAGTCGACGATCTCGTCCGCACGGGCGGACAGCTCGGACAGGGTCTCGCCGTCCGGTACCCCGTCGCGCCAGATGAACCAGCCCGGCCGGATCGCCTGGATCTCGGCCGGTGTCATGCCCTCGTACGCCCCGTAGTCCCACTCCATGAGCGCGTCCCACGGCTGCGCCCGGTCCGCGAAGCCCGCTATGTCGCAGGTCTCCCTGGCACGGACGAGCGGGCTGGTGCGGACCTCCAGGCCCGGCAGGTCCGCCCACGGTCCGCGGTGCAGCCGCTCGCCCAGCAGCTTGGCGCCCGCGCGGCCCGCGTCGAGCAGAGGAATGTCCGTCCTGCCGGTGTGATTGCCCTTGACGGACCATTCCGTCTGGCCGTGCCGGGCGAGCAGGATACGCGGTGCCATGACGGCTCTCCCTGAATCTTGGTTCGGAGAAATCGACAACAGGGACGGGTGATCCGCCTTTTCCATCATCGCTCACGCGTCCGGCAGGCAACCTCCGGGGCCGAACAGGCGTCCCCTTCCCCGCGGAGAAATCTCCGTACGAACCGGGGCATCCACAGGGGTACCCCCGGGGGAATCGCGGCCGATCTGCACCTTACGGTTGAACGGCCGCCCTCGGTCGCATGAACACATGATGGAGAGCTTCCGAATGCCGCTTGCCACCGCGTCCGCGCCGAGACACCGGCCTCGCTGGTGGGCCGAGCTGCCGCTGATCGCGGTCGTGTACGCGGTCTACTCGGCGGGCCGGCTGCTGGTCCGCAGCGATGTGTCGACGGCTGTGGACCACGGGCTGCGGATACTGCATCTGGAGAAGACGCTCTTCCTCAACGCGGAGCACCCGCTCAACCGGCTGATGACCGCCCACCCCTCCATCGGCATACCCGCCGACTTCGCCTACGCCTCACTGCACTACCTGGTCACCCCGGCCGTCCTGATCTGGATCTACCGGCGCCGCGCCGCCGTGTACCGCACCGCCCGCACCTGGTTGATGACCTCCACACTGCTCGGCCTGGTCGGCTTCGCGCTGCTGCCGACCTGCCCGCCGCGGCTGCTGCACGCCACGCACGGCTTCGTCGACACGATGGCCCGGTACAGCTCCTACGGCTGGTGGGGCACCGAGGCGAGCGCGCCGCGCGGGATGGGCTGGATGACCAACCAGTACGCCGCGATGCCGAGTCTGCACGTCGGCTGGGCGCTGTGGTGCGGGGTCCTGCTCTGGCGTCACACGCGGCACCCGCTGGTACGCACCGCGGGCGTCATGTACCCGCTGGTCACCACGATCGTCGTGATGGGCACGGCCAACCACTACTTCCTCGACGCGGTCGCGGGCGCTGCCGTGATGACCGTCGGAGCGCTGCTGACCGGGCCGGTCATGCGGCTCGCCGACCGGGTCAGGGCCGCGGTACAGGACCGGTTCGTAACCGCCGCTTCGGCCACGAAGTCCCCGATTGTCAGTGTCGGATGCAAGACTTCCGCGGGTGAGCGAATCCCCGGCCAGCGGACCTCCTCCGCAGACTCCACCGACGACGCAGCATCGGGCGACGCAGCAGACGACGGCGCTCCGGCAGCGGCTCGCTGAGCTGCGCGGTCCGGCCGTCGCCCCGCATCCGCTCGATGCCCGCGCGCTGGCCGCCCTCGCCGCGAACCCCGGCTGCAAGCGGCGCGCCCTGCTGGACGGCGCCGGGGTGGACAAGACCGCGCTGGCGGCGGCGCTCGGCTCCCCCGCCGCGTTCGGCCAGTCGCAGTTCGCGTTCATGCGGGGCAACGCCTTCGAGGCGAAGGTCAAGGCCGACGGCGGTACGGAGCTGATGCGGCTGCTGTACGAGCGGCTCGGCGGCTGCAGCGAGGCGCCGCGCGAGGTCCTGGTACCGGATCTGACGGCGGCCGGTCCCGAGGGACGCGCGGCCCGTACGGCGCTGGCGCTGCGGGAGGCGACGGGGGCGGGCGGCTGGGCGCTGCTCGACCATCCGATGCTGGCCCTGGAGGTGGCTGGTTCGCCCGCCTATCTGGAGCCGGACGCGGTGGTCGTGCACCCCGACGGCCGGTGGACGGTTGTGGAGATCAAGTCGTTCCCCGTGATCGACAGTTCCGCGGACGCGGCGAAGGTCGGCGCGGCGGCCCGGCAGTCCGCGGTGTACGTCCTGGCGCTGGAGCGGATCGCAGCGGTCACGCAGGGCGCGGAGGTCGGCCACCGGGTTCTGCTGGTCTGCCCGAAGGACTTCTCCAACCTGCCGACGGCGTCGGTGGTGGACGTGCGCAAGCAGCGCGCGGTCACCCGCCGTCAGCTGACCCGGCTGACCCGGATCGAGGAAATCGCGGCCGCCCTGCCCGAGGGCACCACCTTCGACCCGGAGTGTTCGCCGCAGGAGCTGACGGCCGCGGTCGAATCGGTCACGGCGGCGTACGCACCGGAGTGCCTGGCCGCCTGCGAGCTGGCCTTCCACTGCCGAACCAAGGCACGCTCGGCCGGTGCGGTGCAGGCGCTGGGCCGGAGCGTCCGGGGCGAGCTCGGAGGTCTGACGACGGTCAGCGAGGTACTGGCCGCGGCCGCGGGCAAGGAGGGCGACCCGGCGGATCCGACGGTCGCGGCCCTGCGCCGCGCGGCGGCCCTGCGCGCGGAGGCGCTGGAAAGAGCGACCGGCCCGGCAGCTCCGGAGGGCGGAACGGTATGTCGCTGATCAGCACCCTGGCCCGGCTCGAGGCCGTGGACAGCGGGCGGGCGCAGCCGACGGCCACCGTTCTGCACCGCCATCTCACCGGCCGGCCGCTCGTCCTCGTACCGCTGACCACCGCCGGTGAGGCGGGCGCCCCGCTCGGCGCGCTCGTCGGAACCGACCGGGACGCGCCGCGACTGCTGACCGTGGCCCAGCCGCGCGACCGTGACCTGCGGTTCGCGTTCCTCGCCGACCTGGCCGAGGCGGTCCTGCCGCACATCGAGTCGTACGCGGACGTGGTCGAGCCGGCCGAGCGCAACGAGACCGACCCCGAGACCGGAAAGAAGGTCAAGGTCGAGGTCGAACTGTGCATGGACGCACCGCAGTTGATCGTGCCGAGCCGGGCGGGCATCGACTTCGTACGGCTGCTAGGCCGTTCCATGCGGTTCCGGCGCACCGCCGAGGACGATCCGGACACCCCGTACCCTGCCCCGGCCCGTGTCCCGCTGCTCGGCCGCTGGCTGACGCACTACGCGGAGCGGGCCCGGGTGCCGGGCTCCTCGCTGCTCCTCGCGGCGACCGATCTGCTGAACCGGCACTGGGCGACCGGACAGTCCACGCTGGAGGACCAGCATCTGGGGGCGCTGCTCGCCTGGATCGACCCTCCGGCGGGCGAGTCCGGGGCCGAGGCCGCGCTCCGGGCCGAGCTGGAGCGGGACGACGGCGGCCAGCTGGTGTGCCCGCCGGCCGGTCCGGCCACGGACCCGGCATTCGACAACCGGCTGCTCGCACCGGCGATCGAGAAGTACGACCGGGCGCGCACGGCACTCGCGGCGGCCGAGGACGGGCTCGCCGCCGACGCCCGGCTGGCCGAACTGACGGCGGCCGAACGGGAGATCGGATCGCTGCTCGCCGGGGTGCTGCGGCCGACCTGGGATGCGGTGTGGCGGGGGCTGGACCTGATGGCGCAGCTGCCGCCCGGGGCCAGGTCCGAGGACCGCTGGACCCGGGACCGCTGGTCGTTCACCGGCCACCGGGACCGGGTGCGGTCCGGGGAGCCGCCGCAGCCGCGCCGCGACGACGCGGTGACGGCAGCCCAGAAGCTGGCGTCCCGGGAGACGGCACAGGCGCAGCTGGAGGCCCAGGAGGCGCTGGACGATCCGCTGGTGCTGGCCGGGCGGCGGCTGGCCGGCGAGGCGTTTGTCGGGGAGGTGACGGAGGTGGTGATGGCGTACAGCGAGTCGAAGCGGCCCTCGCCGCGCCCGCTGGTCACGATCCGGACGGACGAGCGCCCGCATCTCGGTGAGCGGACGAAGGTGTACCGCTCGCTGGACGGCAGGCCGCAGACCGCCGAGTTCGTGGCATACGCCTCCGAGGACGAGGCCGGAGCGGAGGAGGTCCTGCTCGTGCTGCGGATCACCGACCGGATGGGCCGGAGCAAGGAGCCGGCCCCGGGTTCGCTGCCGGAGCCGGGCGACCGGATCGCGTGGACGCTGTTCGAGCACGACCAGCGCGGCGGCCCGAAGCTGCCGGACCCGGAGGACACCCCCTGGACGCACGGCGGTCCACCGGGCGCCGCCGCCGAGAACCCCGACCCCGTGACCGCGGAGGACCTTCTGTGACAGCCGTATTCGACCCGGGCGCGGCGGCGGGACGGGCAACCACCGCGATCCTGGACGACACGCTGCACGGCACGGCACGCGGCATCGTGGTGGACTCCCCGCCGGGCGCGGGCAAGTCGACGCTGGTGGTACGCGCCGCGCTCGAACTGGCGGCTGCCGGGCGTCCGTTGATGGTGGTCGCGCAGACCAACGCCCAGGTCGACGACCTGGTCGTGCGGCTGGCCGAGAAGGACCCGGGGCTGCCGGTCGGAAGGCTGCACAGCAATGACTCGGACCCGTACGACAAGGTGCTGGACGGCCTGGCCAACGTACGGAAATCGGCAAAGGCGGCGGACCTCGCCGGACTTGACGTCGTCATCTCGACGGCCGCCAAGTGGGCACATGTGAAGAACGTCGAGCCGTGGGGGCACGCGATCGTCGACGAGGCGTACCAGATGCGCTCGGACGCGTTGCTGGCCGTCGCCGGGCTCTTCGAACGAGCGCTGTTCGTCGGCGATCCCGGCCAGCTGGACCCGTTCTCGATCGTCGGCGCGGACCAGTGGGCAGGGTTGTCGTACGACCCGTCGGCGAGCGCGGTCTCCACACTGCTGGCGCACAACCCGGAGTTGCCGCAGCACCGGCTGCCGGTGTCATGGCGGCTGCCCGCGTCGGCGGCGCCGCTGGTCTCGGACGCGTTCTACCCGTACACCCCGTTCCGCAGCGGCACGGACCACGGCGACCGGCGGCTGTCGTTCGGTGTCGCGTCGGACGGCTCCGCCCCGGACCGGGTGCTGGACGAGGCCGCGGAGTCCGGCTGGGGCCTGCTCGAACTTCCGGCCCGGCACACCCCGCGCACGGATCCGGAGGCGGTACGGGCGGTGGCCCTGGTGGTGCGCCGCCTGCTGGACCGGGGCGGCGCGGCCACGAGTGAGCGCTCCCCCGAGCCCGCTGCGGTGACGGCGGACCGGGTCGCGGTCGGCACCGCCCACCGGGACCAGGCCGCGGCGGTGCGGGCGGCGCTCGCGGAGCTCGGTGTGACGGGTGTGGCGGTGGACACGGCGAACCGGCTCCAGGGCCGCGAATTCGATGTGACGGTGGTCCTGCACCCGCTGTCCGGCCGCCCGGACGCCACGGCGTTCCACCTGGAGACGGGCCGGCTGTGCGTCCTGGCCTCGCGGCACCGCCACGCCTGCATCGTGGTCTGCCGCGAGGGCGTCTCCGACCTGCTGGACGAACATCCGTCGACGGAGCCGGTCCAACTGGGTGTCACGGTGAAATTCCCCGACGGCTGGGAGGCGAACCACGCGGTCCTGGCACATCTCGCGGAACACCGGGTGCGGTGGGCGCCGTGACGTCGCCGACGTGGTGGGCTCCCTGGCGTCGCCGATGCAATGGCGTCCGTAACGTCGTCGGTGCGATCGCGTCCGTAACGTCGTCGGTGCGATCGCGTCCGTAACGTCGTCGGGCCGTGGGCGACGGGCCACCGGGGGCGCGCGACGCGCCCGGAGGTGTGTTGGTGCGCGCCCCCGCGCACTGGCCCCGTGCACCGCCCCGAAGCGCACTTGCGGCGGGTTGGACAATAGAGGGTGGCCGTCGGGCCCACCGAAGGAGGAACACCACATGGCACAACCCGAGCGGAACGAGCGGCAGCGGCTGCGCCCCGCGCCCCTGCTCTTCGAGCCGTCGGCGGCGGTCGCCGATCCCGAGCACTTCTTCGACCTGGAGTCGATGGACGACCCGAAGGAGATCCTGGACCGCGCCACCGAGCTGACCCTGGCATTCCGCGCCGCGGCCGACCGCGCGGTCGAGTTCCAGGCGATGGCCGCTGCCCAGCTGGCCGACCCGCGCCGGTTCGACCGGCTGACCAATGCGGACATCGCGGAGCGCGCGGAGTGGACCGAGGACTACGCGAAAAAGATGGTCGAATTCGGCCGGAGCCTGTTGGGCGGCGCCAGACCGTGACACCGGAGCGTCCGGCCCTTGCCCGGAGCTGACTCCGGGTACAGCCCGCTGGCATATGCCCGCGGGCAAGATACTCCTCCCCCCACCACCCTGTCCCGATTTCCGGCAACTCTTGGAATCCGGACCGTCACTCCCGGTAGACCAATGCACATGAGTGCATGGCTGCCAGACCAATCGACCCTGTACCCCGGCACCGGGTCCCAGCACAGCGTCGACATCTTCGCCGCCCTGCGGGACCAGACCGGGGACCGGACCGGAACCCAGGCCGGATCCCAGCCCGGGAATCAAGCCCGGCATCAGACCGCGCAGGTCACCGCGGCGGGCGCCGCCTGGCTCGTCGGCGCCACGGCCTATCCGCGCTCCACGCTCGCCCAGTGGCAGGCCCGCCCCGGCTCCCCCGGTGTGCTGCCGTGCGGCTCCACGTTCGACGTGGTCAATGTGCCCGCGCTCTTCGGGCGGCGCATGCTGGAGCACCTGTGGGCCGACGGGCCCGGCTCGGGGCCGGTCGCCTCACACCGCGGGCGGGTGCTGCTGTTCGCCGCTCCCGGTACCGCCCAGCGGCTGCCGTCGCTGCTCGACTGGGAGGAGTGGGGCAGCCGCCCCGAGCCGGCGACGGAACACGACCCGCAGGCGCCCGGACGGCCGGACGACCAGGAGAACAGGTTCCCGCCGCTGCTCTGTCACGGCACCGGCGACGCGGTGACCGTCCCGCCTCTGGCCTGCGGTTCCACCGCACCCGGGCCCCGGTGGGTGGTCGCCCCCGACACCCGTAACCCATGGCTTCCGGGCCCCGACGTACTGCTCTGGGCCTGTGTACGCGTGACCCGCTCGGCGCCCGCGTCGACGGCCCGGATTTCGATTTTTCCTCCCGCCGATCAGGATGCTAAGGTCTACGACGTCAGCAGGCGCCGCTAGCTCAGTTGGTTAGAGCAGCTGACTCTTAATCAGCGGGTCCGGGGTTCGAGTCCCTGGCGGCGCACAGACGGAAGAAGCCCCCCGCGCAAGCGGGGGGCTTCTTCGTTTCACCGCCGGACCGGTTGCTCACGTGCCGGTGGTGATCCTGACCGTCCACGCACCCGACGGCGTCCGGTCCGCGACCTCGACCCTGGTGTGCTCACCGGGAATGGTGTACGTCTCCCCGACCCGCAGCGGGGCGTCCGCGAGCGGCGGGTAGACCGACAGGTCCCAGCAGGCGTCGGTGTGGGGGTGCGTGTCGATGACCTGGATGGGCCCGCCGCCGGACGACGTCCCGTTGCGGACCCGGTAGATCAGCACCCCTTCGCTGCAGGTCGTCCGGTCGTTACCAGTGGCGCTGCGGGCCTCCATCGCCACCACGCCGCCCACCCCGGTCCTGATCACCGCGAGCCGAGTCCCGAGAGACGCACCACGCGCCGGGACGGCGGCCATCGACTCCAGGGTGATGTCCTGCTTGCGCTGGATGCACGCCACCTGCCCGCGGTCCAGCCAGCCCAGCTTCCACTTCTGCCAGCCGAACAGATCCGGCGCAAGGCCGAACTGGCTGCCCATCACGTCCCAGTCACCGACGTACGTGTCCCAGTCGCCCTTGCCGTCCGTCGGCCGGTGGTAGAGGTCCGGCAGGTCGAAGACGTGCCCGGTCTCGTGGGCCAGCACGTTCCGGTCCGGCGGGTGCTGTTCGAAAACGGTGACAACACGTCTGATGTCCGTGCCGTCGGCGTGCAGCGGCCGGTCGAAGTTGACGACCTTGGTGGCATCGGAGTCGACGCCGGGGGCGTCCGGGTCGGCGACCAGATAGACGATGTCGTACTTCGAGAAGTCGACCTGGTCGTCGGCTACGGCAATCGCGTCACGCAGATACTCGCTGCGCCGGTCGTCGTCCCAGTCACGCTTTATCCCGTACGCGGTGGAGCTCCGGGGCATCCGGATCCAATGGAGCTGCGGGTGCGGGCGCAGGGTGAACTTCCCGTACGAGGCGCGCTGGAAGAACTGGGTGGTGGCGGGGAAGTAGTCGGCGGCCAGCTCGGCGGGGGTGGTGACGGGGCGGGCGTCCGGGAAGGAGAGGAAGATCATGACCGCGTCGAGCGCGTGGTCCGGGCGCGGGTAGGCGTCGTTCCAGTCACCCACTCCCAGCGAGTGGTGCACATCGGTCCGGGGCAGGGCGCACGGACCGGCCGCACCGGTGACGGCCACGGCCGGACCCGCGACAAGAGAGATGGCGGCGAGCGCCAGGAGCGCGATCAGCCCTGCCAGCACGCCACGCGGACTCGGCCTCTCCACTCCCGCGAGTCTGCGCTTACGCGGCACATCGACCTCCGGGTGCGGGATGCGGGACTCGCAATCCAGCCTGTGCCGGTTTGGTGGTATACGCCCTGTTGTGCTGCCCCACTCGGGTACACAGGCCGCCACCCGGTGCCTTTTCACGGACAGTCATAATCGATCACCGCAACCGCACGAGACGGACCCAAGATCGACTGGAGAGAACAGAGCTACGCAGAAACAATCAGTCCTGGGCAAACCGGATCGGCGCGCGAATGGTCCATGCGGGGCGATCCGCGGGCCCGGAAGGGGCCGGGAGCTGGAACGGGCCGGACGACAACCTCTATGCTTCACCACGCTTTCCTGCGTGGTTTCCGCCCCGACAACGGCACTCCACGCGGCGGGCCCAGTACGACCACATCTGTTCAGGACAGAACTGCACGGCGGGAGCGAGCGGTGAGCGAAACCTCCGAAGGGCCGAGGCCCCCGGCAGGCGCAGCGCCCCCTACCGCGCGACCGCCGGTCACGGAGCGTCATACGGATCCCGCGTCGGCGCGGGCCGGAAACGGGACCGCGGACGGGACCGCGGACAGAGCCGGAGACGGCCTCGCAGGCGGAACCGCTGACGGCACCGGTGGGTCCGAGCCGGACGGCCGCGGCGCCGACTACCGGGCCGTCTTCCGGGCCGCCACCCTTCCGATGGCCGTCGTCGACCACGAAGGGCTGATCCTCACCGCCAACGACGCCCTCGGCGCACTGCTCGGCGCCGACCCCATGGCGCTGACGGCGCAGTCCGCGTCCGATCTGCTCGACGTCTCGTCGGACGGTCGCACCTGGCATGCGTACCGCGAGGTGCTGCGTGGCCGGCGCTCCCGGTTCCGCTGCACGCGCAGGCTCAAACACCCCGACGGGCGCTCGTTGTGGGCCGAGATCACTGTCGCGCCGATGCCGCAGACGCCACCCGGTTCCTCCCCCGGTTCCTGTCCCGTACTGCTCTCCGTCGCCGACATCAGCGACCGGCGCGAGCTGCAGAAGCGGCTGCGCCACCTTCAGATGCACGACCCGGTGACCCGGCTGCCCAACCGGATGCTGTTCTTCGAACGCCTCTCGGCCGCCCTGGAGACTCCGCCGGACCAGGACGGTCCCCGGCGGCACGGCCGGATCGGGCTCTGCTACCTCGACCTGGACGGGTTCAAGGCCGTCAACGACACGATGGGCCACCGGATCGGCGACCGGCTGCTCGCCGCCGTCGCCGCCAGACTCACCGACTGCGCCGAACAGGAGAACCAGCACCGCACCGGCGCCTCACTCGTGGCGCGCCTCGGCGGCGACGAGTTCGCGATCCTCGTCGAGGAGTCCGCCGGTACGCAGCAGCTCACCGATCTCGCCCGCGCGGTGCTCACCGCCCTGCAGAGGCCGTTCGACCTGGCCGGGCAGCGGCTGGCCGTATCGGCGTCGATCGGCGTGGTGGAGCGGGCCGTGGCCGGTACCTCGGCGACCGGTCTGATGCAGGCCGCCGACACCACGCTGTACTGGGCGAAGGCGGACGGGAAAGCCCGTTGGACACTCTTCGACCCCGAGCGCAACGCTCACCGGATGACGCGGCAGGCACTCTCGTCCACGCTGCGGCCCGCTGTCGAGCGCGGCGAGTTCACCATCGAGTACCAGCCGCTGGTCGGGATGGCCGACGGGGTCGTACGCGGGGTGGAGGCCCTGGTCCGCTGGAACCACCCACAGTTCGGCATGCTCTCGCCGAATCGGTTCGTCGCGATCGCCGAGGAGGACGGCTCGATCGTCCAGCTCGGCCGGTGGGTGCTGCAGTCGGCGTGCCGCCAGGCCCGGCGCTGGCAGCTGGACCATCCGACCGAACCGCCGCTGTTCATCAGCGTCAATGTCGCCGTACGGCAGGTCTGGGACTCGGACCTGGTGACCGATGTCGCGGAGATCCTCGCCGAGACCGGCCTGGCACCCGGACTGCTGCAGCTCGAGCTGACCGAGTCCGCAGTGATGGGCTCGGCGGGCCGCCCGCTGGAGGCGCTCCAGGCGCTCAGCGACATGGGCGTCCGGATCGCCATCGACGACTTCGGGACCGGCTACTCGAACCTCGCCTATCTGAGCCGGCTGCCGGTGTCCGTACTGAAGCTGGACGGCTCGTTCGTACGCGGCTTCCGTTACGACGACGGCGCGCACCCCAGCCCCGCCGACGAGACGATCGTCGAGGCGATGGTGCAGCTGGCGCACCGGCTGGGGCTGACGGTCACCGCGGAGTGCGTGGAGACCGCGGGCCAGGCGGAGCGACTGCGCCGGATCGGCTGCGACACCGGCCAGGGCTGGCTCTACTCACGAGCGGTGGCCCCGGAACGCATCGCGGAACTGATCGGCACCAGGCCGCTGCAACGCTGAGCGGCCTGCGACCAACCCAACCCCGCCCGGCAAAATCAAGCCCGCCCGGCGATTGAGGGCAATCTTTCAGCCCGTCCGGCGCTTGAGGACAGAACGGCCAGGCGGACGAACCCGCACAACCTCAGCCGCGCAGCCCATATGCATCCGCGATCAGCTCATAACTCCGCACCCGCGCCCCACCCCCATGCGCATTGGCAGTGATCATCAACTCATCCGCACCGGTCCGCTTGGCCAGGTCGTCCAGCCCGGAACGGACCTCGTCCGCCGTTCCGTGGATGACATTGCCGAGCCAGCTGTCGACGAACTCGCGCTCCATGGGGGTGAAGGCGTACGCCTCCGCCTCCTCGGGGGTCGGGATCAGACCGGGCCGGCCGGTGCGCAGGCGGACCATCGACAGCGCGCCGGTCAGCACCTGGCGCCGGGCCTCGCGCTCCTCGTCGGCGGCCAGCGCCGAGACGCCGATCAGCGCGTACGGGGCGTCGAGCACTGCGGAAGGCTTGAACGACTCCCGGTACAGGTCGAGCGCCGGAATCGTGTTCTGCGCCGAGAAGTGGTGGGCGAAGGCGAACGGCAGGCCGAGGACGCCGGCCAGCCTCGCGCTGAAGCCGGAGGAGCCGAGCAGCCAGATCGGCGGGCGGCCGGTGGGGCCCTGCACCGGGCCCGGGACCGCGTGGATGCGGGCGTACGGGTGACCGTCGGGGAAGTCGTCGTCCAGGAACCGGGTCAGCTCGGCGAGCTGCTGCGGGAAGTCGTCGGCGCCCTCGTTCAGCCGCTCGGTGCGGCGCAGGGCGGCGGCGGTCGCGCCGTCCGTGCCGGGCGCGCGGCCGAGGCCCAGGTCGATACGGCCGGGAGCCATCGCCTCCAGGGTGCCGAACTGTTCGGCGATGACGAGCGGGGCGTGGTTGGGCAGCATCACCCCGCCGGAGCCGAGCCGGAGCCGCTCGGTGTGCGCGGCGAGATGGGCGAGGATCACGGCCGGGGACGACGAGGCGACGCCGGGCATGGAGTGGTGTTCGGCGACCCAGAGGCGGTGGAAGCCGCGGCGTTCGGCCAGTTGCGCGATGTCCACGCTGGTGCGGAGCGCCTGGGTCGCGGTGCGGCCCTGGCCCACGCTCACCAGGTCGAGCACCGAGAGCGGCACGGGGGCCGTTCCCTCGGCCCGGCCGCGAATGTCGTCGCCTCGGTTCTTGTCCACGTGAAGGCCTCTCCGGTGATGCGCTGGCGTTCGGACGCGTACGTCCGGGGTGGCTAACAGGAGGTTGTCTCCGCTTATTCCCCGGCCGGTCGCTCCGGGCCGGTCACGCCCCCACGGGGGCCGGTGGCGCTTCCCGGGTGGCGAAGAGCGTGCCCAGCTGCGGCGCCCAGGTACGGCGGCGGGCCAGTCGCAGCGCCTCGAACACCGTCACCTGGTTCGCGGTGAGAACCGGCTTCGCAAGGAGTTCTTCCAGGTCCCGGATGTGCGCGGCGGTGTGCAGGGCGGTGTCCGGCAGCAGCACGGCGTCCGCGTCCGGGCGGTCCGCGGCGACGGCGAGCTCCTTCAGCCGGTCCGGACCCCACACGGCGGCCTCGGCTGCCGAGGTGACGCCGCCGCTGTGTGTGGCGATCACGTCGATGCCCGCGGCGCCCAGGAACTCGCTGAAGAGCCGGGCGATCTCTTCGGGGTAGGTCGCGGCGACCGCGACGCGGGCGGCGCCCAGCGCCCGTACCGCCTGGACGAAGCCGAGCGACGCGCTGGAGGCGGGCAGTCCCGCCGCCCGGGCCAGGGCGGTGGTCTGCCCATGGGCGCCCTCCCAGCCGTACACGAAGCTCCCGCCGGTGCTGGCCCAGACCACCGACTCGACGCCGGCGCGCCGCAGCTCCTCGATACCGGCGGCGAGGCGTTCGGGCTCTCCCAGCTTTCGCAGGGTGTCGGGGCGCCGGTCGTCCTCGCCGGGTTCGGTGCGGTTCACGACCAACCTGATGGTGGTGTCGAGGATGACCTCCATCCGTGGGAACTCGTCCTCCGCGAAGTGGCCCGGGTAGAGGAATCCGACGGTCGTCATGTCCACCCTCCTGCACTGCTGGACCGGTGTACTGCCGCTACTGCCCCTCTCTGCCCAGTATTCCCCTCGGCAGCCGTCGCCCACCTTCCCGTTGACGGAGCCGGGCCGGGGTGCGAGCGTGGTCAATCCGCACATCTCAGACACAGCGGAGCCACCGTCTCTCATGCCAGAGCCCACCCTGCTCGTCCTGGACACCGACCCTTCGCCCCGTCTCGGCCGGCTGACCGGACGGGTCCGGATCCTGTACACGGACGAGGCCGGCCTCGCCGGGCAACTGCCGCACGCCGATGCTCTGCTGGTGTGGGACTTCACCTCCGACGCGGTACGGGCCGCCTGGCCGGGCGACGGGCCGCGGCCCCGCTGGGTGCATACGGCGAGCGCGGGCGTGGACCGGCTGCTCTGCCCGGAGCTGGCCGCATCCGACACCGTGCTGACCAATGCGCGGGGTGTTTTCGAGCTACCGATCGCCGAGTATGTGCTGGGCCTGGTGCTGGCGTTCGCCAAGGACGTTCCCGGCACGCTGGAGCTGCAGCGGCTGCGGCGGTGGCGTCACCGTGAATCGCAGCAGGTCGCGGGCGCCCGCGCGGTGGTGGTCGGGGCCGGGCCGATCGGCCGGGAGATCACCCGGCTGCTGATGGCGCTGGGGGTCCAGGTGGCGCTCGTCGGGCGTACCGCGCGCCGCAGTATCCATGGCGCCGAGGATCTGGACCGGCTGGCGGCGCTCGCCGACTGGGTGATCTGCGCGGCGCCGCTGACGGAGCGCACGCGCGGGATGTTCGACGCGCGATTCTTCGGGCTGATGCAGCCGTCGGCCCGCTTCATCAACGTCGGGCGCGGGCCGCTGGTCGTCGAGGAGGACCTGGCCGACGCGCTGCGCAGACGGTGGATCGCGGGCGCGGCGCTCGATGTGTTCGCGCACGAGCCGCTGGATCCGGGGAGCGCGCTGTGGGACGTACCGGGGCTGATCGTGTCCCCGCACATGAGCGGCGACACCGTCGGCTGGCGGGACCGGCTGGGTGAGCAGTTCGTGGAGATGTACGAACTCTGGGCGGCCGGGAAGCCCTTGCCGAACGTGGTCGACAAACAGCTCGGGTACGTACCCGCCCGGGACCGGAGTGAGTGACCCCAACCGGTCGAGCTCGATGACCACTTCGTCCACCCATGACGGACATCGCCACATGACGGTGGGTCATGGGCCCTTCCAGCCCGGGGAATACGCGCTGCGCACCGGCCGTCGCGCTCCGCCCACATGGAGGCACGGGATGGTCACGCCCAGGTCACCGTTCGATTACATGCGGCCTCTTCCTGCATAGCTGCACGGGATCGGGCAGGCGCTGAACCTGTCCGGACTGTTCGACCCCTCCAGGAGACTGCGAACCATGGCTGACTTCCCGAACCTGTCCCGTCGGGGCTTCCTCAACCGATCGGCGGCCGTAGGTGGTCTGCTCGTCGTGCCCGGTCTGCTCTCCGCGTGCAGCAAGACCGATGCCGGTTCCGCGGACGGTGCGGGGGCGCTCGAGGCTCTCCGCAAGCAGGGGTTCGTCCGGGTCGCGTACGCCAATGAGGCCCCGTACGGCTACCTGGAGGGCAAGCAGCTCAAGGGCGAGGCACCCACCCTGCATCGGGAGATATTCAAGGCGCTCGGCGTCGACGAACTGAAGCCCACCCTCTCCGAGTGGGATGGCCTGATCCCCGGGCTGCAGGCGGGCAAGTACGACGTGGTCAGTGCCGGCATGGCGATCACGCCCGAGCGCTGCGCCAACGCCATCTTCTCCGAGCCCGAGTTCATCTCGCCCACCGCGCTGATGGTGAAGAAGGGCAACCCGAAGAAGGTCACCGACCTGGCATCGGCGAAGGCCGCCGGGGTCGTCGTCGGTGTGATGTCGGGCGCCGTCGAGGCTTCGTACGCCGAGGGGGCCGGCATCCCCAAGGACAGGATCAAGTCGCTGCAGAAGCCGCAGGACGGCGCCGACGCGGTCAAGGGCGGCCGGATCGACGCGTTCCTGCTCACCGGGATCTCGCTGCGCTGGCTGGCGAAGACCAACCCCGGCATCGAGGTCACCGAGCCCTTCCTGCCCGAGCTCGACGGCAAGCGGCAGTACAGCCCCGGCGGCGCCGTCTTCCGCAAGGGCAACGAGGATCTGCGGGACGCCTTCAACCGCGAGCTGAAGAAGATCGTCTCGGACAGGTCGCGCTATGTCAGCCTGCTCCAGGAGTACGGCTTCGGAGCCACCGAGCTGCCACCGACAACCCTGAAGACGGCCGATCTGTGCAAGGGCTGACAGGGACGGACCCCACCGCATGAGTGATTTCTTCTCCGCCTTCTTCGACGATCTGCCGCAGCTGCGCTCGGGGCTGTGGGTGACCCTCCAGGCGACCGTCCTGGGAGCACTGCTCGCCCTGCTCCTGTCCTTCGTCCTCGGTCTGATGTCGGTCAGCCGGCTGATGGTGACGCGCGGAGTGTCGCGCGTGGTCGTGGAGTTCTTCCGCGGCACGTCGCTCTACATCCAGCTGTTCTGGCTCTACTACGCGATGCCGCCGCTGACGGGGTACGAACTGACGCCGCTGCTCTGTGGCGTCGTCGCCTTCGGCCTCAACTACGGCGCGTACGGCTCCGAGGTGGTGCGCGGTGCGATCAGCTCCGTACCCCGTGCCCAGTACGAGGCGGCCGTCGCGCTGAACATGACGCCGCTGTACCGGATGCGGAAGGTGATCATTCCGCAGGCCTGGGTGCAGATGATCCCGTCCTTCACCAATCTGCTGATCCAGCTGCTGAAGTGCACCCCGCTGCTGTGGCTGATCTCCGCGGCCGACCTGATGACCGTGATCCAGCAGCTGCGCGACCGAACCGGTGAGACGCTCACCGCGTACCTGACCCTGCTGGTCGCCTACTTCGTCCTGGCCTACGCGCTGACTCTGCTGATGAATCTGCTGGAGCGGAGCGCCAAGCGACGGCTGGGTCTGCCGACCGGTGCGGGCTCGCTGCTGCGCAGCCGCAGCGCCACCGAGACCGTCGCCTCTGCGGCCGGAGGTGCCCGGTGAACGGCTTCGACTGGAACGCCGCCCGGGACGCGCTTCCCCTGGTGCTCGAAGGTTTCCGGGTCACGCTGCTCGCGACCGTGCTCGGCACGCTCGTCGCCGCGGTCCTCGGGCTCGCCATCGCGGTCGCCGGACGGGCCCCGAGCAGGTTCGTGACCGTGCCGGTACGGGTCGTGATGGAATTCATCCGGTCCACCCCGCTGCTCGTCCAACTGGTCGGTGCGGCCGCCCTGTTCACCTCGGTGGAGCCGCTGACGGTCGGCATTGTGGTGCTGGGCGTCCACTACGCCGCGTACACCTCCGAGGTGTACCGCGCCGGGATCGACGGTGTGCCGAAGGGCCAGTGGGAGGCCTGCCGGGCGCTCTCGCTCACCCCGCGTCGGACCTGGCAGGCCGTGATCCTGCCGCAGGCGGTGCGCAATGTGCTGCCCGCCCTCGGCAACTACGCGATCTCGATGTTCAAGGAGACCCCGTTCCTCGCCGTGATCACGGTGCAGGAAATGGTCTTCGAGGCCCGTAAGTACGGCGCCGACCACTTCGCCTACACCGAGGCATTCACGCTCGCCGGACTGGTCTTCCTGGTCGCGAGCTACCCCACCTCGCTGCTGATGAGAAAGCTGGAGAAGCGCCTTGGCCACTGAACCTCTCCCCCCGCAGAAGGCTGCGGCCGCGGCCCCCGTGGACATCGTCCCGGTCCCTGCCACGTCGCAGACCGGCCATCCGCTGGTCCGCTTCGACAACGTCGTGAAGCGGTACGGCGACCATGTCGTCCTCGACGGGCTGGACTTCTCGGTGCGGCGCGGCGAACACGTCACGCTGATCGGACCCAGCGGCTCGGGCAAGACCACCATCCTGCGGCTGCTGATGACGCTCGAGAAGGTCAGCGACGGAGTGATCTGGGTGGACGGCGACCCGCTGTCCCACGTCAGGACTCCCGACGGCTCGCTGAGGCCGGCGACCGAGAAGCATCTGCGCGAGGCCCGGAGGAAGATCGGCATGGTCTTCCAGCAGTTCAACCTCTTTCCCCATATGAAGGTGCTGCAGAACATCACCGAGGCACCGGTCAGCGTGCTGGGCATGGACCGTGACGAGGCGGAGACCCACGCCCGTGAGCTGCTCGATCTGGTGGGGCTCGCGGAAAAGGTCGACGCACACCCTTCCCAGCTCTCCGGCGGCCAGCAGCAACGGGTGGCGATCGCCCGCGCGCTGGCGATGCAGCCGGAGATCCTGCTCCTGGACGAGGTGACGTCCGCGCTCGACCCGGAGCTGGTGGCGGGCGTGCTGGACCTGCTGGGCGACATCGCGCGAAACACCGACATCACGATGCTCTGCGTGACCCACGAGATGAATTTCGCCCGGGACGTCTCGGAGAAGGTGCTGATGTTCGACGCAGGGCGGGTGGTGGAGGCAGGTTCGCCGGAAAAAATCTTCACCGATCCCGAGCACGAACGTACGCGCGAGTTCCTCGACGCGGTGCTGTGACCTCGCCCGCCACCAGCCGCTAATGGCTTTGGCATATGCCAGACGAGTGCATCCCAGCTGGCAGCGCCGGGGCGCCTCGTCAAGTCGTCAACAGGCCCCCCAGAGAAGCCATTTGGCGGCTATCGTGGTGCGGAAGCTTGCGGTTACAACCTGGTCTTGCGGTCACAACCTGGTAGGGGGAAACCGTGGCGCTGAAGCCCGAACCGACCGCACCGTTCCACTCGGTGCAGTACGCCCTTCGTGTTCTCGAAACGGTCTCCAAGCACGGCAACGGCGTTCTGGACGCCCAGATCGCCCGCGAGACGGGGCTGCCGGCCGGGCATCTCGCCCCGCTGCTGCTGATGCTGCGCCGCGAGGGCTATGTCGAGCAGATCACCGACGGCGCCTATGTGATCGGCGCCTCACTCCTGCTGCTCGGCTCCGGCGCCGGCCGCCGGCAGGCCCTGGAGACGAAGCTCCAGCAGACACTGGACCAGCTGCGCGACTCCGTCGGCGCCGCGGTGTACATCAGCCGGTACGTCGACGGCGAGATCCGGGTCACCCAGTACGCCGACGGTCCGCGCACCCCCGCGGTCAACGAGTGGGTCGACTTCCGGTCCGCCGCGCACGCCAGCGCGATCGGCAAGTGCCTGCTGACCCAGCTCGACCAGAACGGCCGCCGCGACCACATCTCGCGCCACAAGATCGCCCGGCTCACCTCGCGGACCATCACCAGCGAGAAGGTCCTCTTCTCCAAGCTGGACAGCCAGCCGGCGACGGTCCCGGTGCTCGACCTCCAGGAGTACGCGGTGGGGACGGTCTGCGCGGCCGTCCCGCTGACGGCGGGCTCATCGGCCGGCTGCCTGGCACTCTCCCTGCCGGTCGAGGATGCGCACCGGTTGCGCTCGGCAGCGGACACACTGAACCGGCGGGCCGCGCCGGTCCTGCTGTCACTGGCGCTCTAGGGCGCGTTCGGAGGCCGCGAGAAGGCCGTGCCCGCGGGCCGCGGGCACGGCCTTCGGCCTGCCATCGTCGCCGGTATCGTCCGCGCCCACCACGGCGACCTGACCTTGACCCCCGACCCGGGCGGTGGGCTCACCGCCCGCGTGTCACTCCCCAGCCGCCAGGGGCCGTCCGGCCAGGCCGGATGTCCCCGCGGGCCCGTCGCGGGCGCGTGTCATCAGCACCTCTGGGGACCAGGTATTATTTTCGAGTCAGCAGGCGCCGCTAGCTCAGTTGGTTAGAGCAGCTGACTCTTAATCAGCGGGTCCGGGGTTCGAGTCCCTGGCGGCGCACAGACAACGCAGTGGGCGGTCTACGTACGTGTACGTAGACCGCCCACTGCGTTTTTTGCTGCCCGCCGTTCCATACAAACGTGTCACACAGTCGTACTATACACTTGTTTTAAACGCTCGTATATTTCCTGGCATGACGAACGCGACGAGCACCACCACTGATCGCAGTGACCTCGCCGGCCGCAAGGAATGGACCGCCTTCGTGGTCCTCCTCCTCCCCCTCCTCCTTGTCTCGATGGACGTCTCCGTCCTCTTCTTCGCGATCCCGTCCATCGACCGGGACCTCGCCCCGAGCGCCACCCAGCAGCTCTGGATCTTCGATGTGTACGGCTTCGCCCTGTCCGGCCTGCTCATCACGATGGGCTCGCTCGGCGACCGGATCGGCCGCCGCAAGCTGCTGCTCCTCGGGGCGGCCGCCTTCAGCGCCGCGTCCGTCGGCGCGGCATACGCCACCAGCCCCGAGATGCTGATCGCGGCGCGCGCGCTGCTCGGGATCGGCGGAGCGACGCTGATGCCGTCGACGATGGGGCTCGTACGGAACATGTTCCGCAACGAGCAGCAGCGCAGCACCGCGGTCGGCATCTGGTCCGGCGCCATGGCGGGCGGGATCGCACTCGGCTCGGTGCTCAGCGGGTTCATGCTGCAACACTTCTGGTGGGGCTCGGTCTTCCTGATCAACGTGCCGGCGATGGTGCTGCTGCTGGTTCTGGTGCCGGTGCTGGTCCCGGAGTTCAAGGACCCGAACCCGGGCCGGTTCGACCTGTGGAGCGTGCCGCTGTCGATGGGCGCCGTGCTCCCCGTCATCTACGGCGTCAAGGAGAGCGCCGCCCACAGTCTCGACGCGCGCAACGCCCTGCTCATCGCCGTCGGTCTGCTCGTCGGCTGGGCCTTCGTCCGCCGCCAGCGCGTCCGTGACGATGCGATGATCAGCCGGGAGCTGTTCCGCGGGAAGGGCTTCGCCGCCGGAATCGGCCTCAACTCCCTCGCCGCCTTCGCGATGATGGGTTCCGCCTTCTTCACCACCCAGTACCTCCAATCGGTGCTCGGCATGTCCACGATGGAGGCCGCCCTGTGGAGCCTGGCCCCGTCGCTGGCGGTGGGCGCCGCGGCTCCCACGGCCACGGCGATCGCCAGGCGGATCGACCGTACGCAGGTCATCTCCGCCGGATTCGTCATCGCCGCGGCCGGGTTCGCTCTGCTGGCCCTGTCCGATACGGACTCGCTGTGGCTGCTGCTCATCGGCTCGGCCGTGATGAGCTCGGGCATCGTCACCGTCATGGCGCTCGTCTCGGACCTGGCGCTGGCGACCGCCCCGCCGGAGAAGGCCGGTTCGGCCGCGTCACTGCTGGAGACCGGTCAGGAGTTCGGCGGCGCGATGGGCATGGCGCTGCTGGGCGCGGTCGCCACCGCGGTGTACGGAGCGGACCTGCCGGACTCCGCACCGGAAGCCGCCCGCAAGACGCTGCCGGGGGCGCTGGCCACGGGGGACGCGTCGCTGATCTCGGCGGGCGGGGAGGCGTTCGTGCACAGCATGCAGTACGCGTCGGTGGCGGGATCGCTGATTCTGCTGACGGGAGCGGCGCTCGCCGTGGCACTTCTGCGGCGCGGCAGTGGGGCCCGGAAGCAACTGGCCCCGACGCACTGAGGGGCCGTCCACGTCACCGTGTCCGTCCTCGTTCGCCGGACGGGCTCGGGTTTCGAGCCCGTCGAGGGGCCCCTCCCATGCCCTTCAGGCCATGGGGGAGATCGAGGACAGGAGGGCAGTGCGTCCGTGCGCCTCGTACTCGGCGAGCAGGCCGGTCAGTTCCTCGCCCCCCAACGGGCCGTACGCACCATCGCCCACCCCGTTCCACCACACCGGGTCCGTGCTCCGGAAGCCCTCGCGGCGGAGCGCGACCCGGTGCACCTTGTTCGTCGCCGTGACCGGCATCGCCGGGACGATCCGCACGAAGCGGGGCGCCATCTTCGTCCCCAGATCCGGCTGGGCCGCCAGGAACGCGGCGAAGGCGGCCGGGTCGAACTCCGCCCCCTCACGCAGTGCCAGCGCCGCCATCACCTGGTCGCCGGCCACCGGGTCCGGCACCGCGTACACCGCGACGGCCGCCGCGTCCCCCCAGCGGGCCAGGATGTTCTCGATCATCGCGGCCGCCAGGTTCTCGCTGTCGACGCGCAGCCGGTCGTCCGTGCGGCCCGCGAAGTAGAGGAAGCCGTCGGGGTCGCGGAAGAACAGGTCCCCGGTCCAGTACCAGCCGCCGCGCACCCGCGCCGCGTCCGCCTCCGCGTTGCGCCAGTAGCCCTCGAAGGGTGTACGGCCCCGGTTGACCAACTCCCCTATGGCCTCCGCACCGTTGACCAGTCGACCACCCTCGTCGAAGAGCGCGGCGGCGCGCTCCTCGCCGGTCTCCGGGTCGACGACGGCGAGATCGTCCCGGGCGGAGGCCCGCCCGATGGCGCCCGCCGGGGTCTCCGGGGTCCGCTGGATCGCCGCG
The DNA here is from genome assembly GCF_053593595.1 of Streptomyces sp. NPDC002206. NCBI lineage: Bacteria > Bacillati > Actinomycetota > Actinomycetes > Kitasatosporales > Streptomycetaceae > Streptomyces > Streptomyces sp. NPDC002206. The sequence continues at coordinate 90,301 of NZ_JBSFCW010000008.1, read as the reverse complement.
CCGCCCTCGGAGGATCCGTACCCCTCCACCAGCCGCACCCCGAACCGCTCCCGGAACCTGGCCGCGTCCACCGTGCCCGCCTCGGTGCCGAAGCCGAGTCGCAGCGGATGGTCACGGTCGTCGGGGCGCTCGGGGGTGGCCAGCAGGTACTGCACGGCGCGGCCGACATAGGTGAAGTACGTGGCGCCGTACGCCCGTACGTCGTCGAGAAAGCCGGAGGCCGAGAAGTGGCGGCGCAGGGCGACCGAGGCGCCGCCGGCCAGTGCGGGGGCCCAGTCGGCGATCACGGCGTTGCCGTGGAACATCGGCATGCAGACGTAGTGGACGTCGTCGCGCCGGACCCCGAAGTGGTCGACCAGCGACTGCCCGGCCGCAGCCAGCCGCCCCTGGGTGCAGATCGCGGCCTTGGGCGCACCGGTCGACCCGGAGGTGAAGTAGAGCAGCATGCGGGTGGCAGGCCGGACCTCCCCGAGCGCCGCGTCGCCCGGCTCGGCCCCCGCATAGCCGGCGAGCAGCTCGGCGTACGCGTCGGTGTCGGTGACCAGCACCCGTACGCCCGGCAGATCGAGCCCGTCGAGCAACGGCAGATGCGCGCGTTCGGTGACCAGGACCCTGCAGTCGGTGTGCATGATGTCGCGGGCCAGCTCGGCGCCGCGCCGGGTCGGGTTGATGCCCGCAACGGCGGCCCCGGCCAGGGCCGCCGCGCTCAACCACAAGGGAAATTCTGGGGTGTTGTCGAGCAGCACCCCCAGGTGCGGTTCGCTGCCCGCCGGCAGCAGATCCACCAGGAGCGCCGCCCGTACGGCAGCGCCGGCGGCGACCTGATGGTGACTGAGGACGGCGTTCTCATGCCTCAACCCGGTCCGGTGGTCGCCCCATTGGCGCTGTACGAGCTCCGCGACGGTGCCTGCGCTCCCCATGGCGCCGCACGGTAACTGACTAGACGTCAGAACTGAACATCGGAGCACGCATAGAACGCGTTCCCGGTGTCCGTTATGTTCCAGACGCTCAGGATGATGTGCCGCCCGGTCTTCTGGGTGGGGATGGTGCCCTGCTGGGTCAGGGTGCTCGGGGGCTGCTGACCGCCGTACGGCACGGTCATGAACGGCTGCGACTCGAGCGCCGCCCTGGTGAGCGGCTTGGTGGGGTCCCAGCCGTTCTTGGTGATGTAGTACCGGAAGTCGGTTGTGGCGTGGCGGGCGGTGAACTGCCAGCGGAAGCTGAAGCCCTGACCTGCGGTGACCTTGGTGGCGGGCCAGTTGCCGCCGCGCGGGTCGTCCAGTGCGGCGAAGTTGTCGTGGGCGCCGGAGCAGATCTTGCCGTCGGCCGGACCCGCCGCCGGGAAGCCCTTGGGAGCCTCGACGCTCTGCGGCTCGTACTGGATGGCACCGCAGCCGGTGACAGTGCCGTTGGCACAGAGCTTCTGGCGACTGATGGGGTTGTCGGTGTAGCCGTGACTGCCTGCGCCGCTCGTCGCGAACATCGAGACGCCCGCGACGGCGAGGCCTATGACGGCCGCGCTTGCCCGTTTACGCATTGCTGTCGCTCCTCAAGAACATGGGGGAGGTTCCATGAGCACTGCTGCGCGCGTGATGGTGCGGTCTAGACCAAGTCTTAGATTATTGACAGGGCATGAACATGCCCAGACCAATGGGAGTGGCATTCCGGTTCCCCACGGAGGCAGTACGACGGCGCGGTCAGCAGCCTTCCCGACTGGTGCGTCCGGTGTAGAAGGCCACCGTCAGGTCCTTGACCAGCGCCTTCCGTTCGTAGTCGTCGAGCGTCACGAGGCCTCGCGCGGTCAGCCGGCTGACCGTGTCGTCCACCGCGTCAACCACGGAGGTCAGCACGCTGTCGCGGTGTTGGGCGTCGATGGCGGCGATCCGTCGGCGCTGCATGGAAGCGGCGACCTCCGGCGCGTACTCGATACCGGTCGGCTGCGCGGAGTACACCTCGATGCCCACCGGCTCGCATTCCGTCTTCAGCGTCAGGGTCAGCGCGTCACCGACCGCCTCCGCGTTGCGCAGGGTGTGCGCGTCCTCGTGGAAGGCGTCGGCGGGCAGCTGCGAGAGGACCCGCGCAATCGCCGACTCGACCTGCTCGCGCAGATAGTCCTCGTGGTCCGTCACCCCGAACGTCGCCCGCACCGTGTCCCTGATCCGCCACACGACGAGGACGACGACGCGCAGCGTCGTACCGTTCGCGTCCACAGCGGGCAGCGGTTCGCTCCGCCAGTGCCGAAGCCGTACGTCGACGCGGCGACGCAGCAGCAGCGGGCTGGTCCAGACGAGCCCGGTCCGGCGCACGCTGCCCCGGTACTCACCGAAGAGCGTCAGCACCCACGCGCTACCGACCCGCCCGCGACCCAGACCGCCGAGCGCGACGAGCACCAGGATCAGCAGCAGGAAGAGCTCCGCCAAGGCCCCGAGGCCGATCCCGTCGTACGGGCGCGCACTGATCCCGGCCCGCGCGAGCAGGCCACGCGGCACCGCACCGACCCACCACAGCACGGCGCCACCGCCGACGACCCCGGCCAGCCCGGTGAGCACCGCGATCCATCCGGGCAGCGCGGCCCCCGGCTTCTCGATCAGGTACGGATCCGCGGCCGGAGCGGGCCGGGTGGGGGCCTGCACCTGCCCCCTGCGGGCCACGGGCGCCCGCCGCACACCCGTCGCCTTCCCCCCGCCGCCGTCCCGCCGCGCCGGACCGGCGGGGGGCTCGACGGAGTCGTCACGGAAGCGGACGTGCACGGGGCCGGCGTCGGGGAGCTCCTTGACACTGACGGCCTGCTGCCGCCCGGTCTCCCGCCGGGCATCGTCGTCGCCGTCCGCGCCATCGCCCTCCGCTCCAACGGACGTCAGGGCGGCGGGTGCGGCGTCGGGCACGGCGTCGGGCACGGTGTAGGGCGCGGTGTAGGGCGCGGTGTAGGGCGCGGTGTAGGGCGCGGTGTAGGGCGCGGTGTAGGGCGCGGCATCGAGCAGAGCGTCGGACACCGTCTCGGGCACGGTGTCGGGCACGGCATCGAGCAGGGCGTCAGGCACGGCGTCGGGCACGGTGTAGGGCGCAGTGTAGGGCGCGGTATCGAGCAGGGCGTCGGGTGCGGCATCGAGCAGGGCGTCGGGTGCGGCATCGAGCACGGGGTCGGGCACCGGCTCGACTCCGACGGATTCGGGCGGCCATACGGCCCTGACCTCGACAGCCGGCACGGGATCCGAGACCGTGGCAGAGACCGAAACCGGCACGGGGTCCGCAACCGGGACAGACACCGAAGCCGGCACGGGGCCGGGTGCGGCATCGAGCAAGGCACCGATCATGATGTCGGACACCCGCTCGACTCCGACGGGTCCGGGCGGCGGCCATACGGACCCGGCCTCGACAGCCGGCACGGGATCCGAAACCGGCACGGCCCCGCCCCCGGCCTCAACCGACACCAGGCCGGCGGCCACGGGGCCGAGTGCGGCGTCGGGCGCGGCATCGAGCACGGGGTCGGACACCGGCTCGACTCCGACGGATTCGGGCGGCGGCCATACGGACCCGGCCTCGACAGCCGGCACGGGATCCGAAACCGGGGCAGACACCGAAGCCGGCACGGGGTCCGAAGCCGGTACGGATACCGACGCCGAGGCCGCGCCGAGGGTGGAGTCCTTGGCTTCGCCCGGGACCAGGTCGAGCACCAGGTCGAGGACGGAGTCCGTCCCCTTGCGCGGCTCGGCACCCGTACGGGACTCTGCGTCGGCACTCACGCCAGGACCCCATCCGGCCCACTTTTCCTCGCCGCCGTTCACCGGCTCTCCTTCCATCCCGTTCTTCTTCTCCGGACCTCCGGAGCTGTCCGACACCGTGGATCTCATTTCCCGCCTCCGTCATTTCCGTTCTGTCACGCGAAAAGTCGTTGCCAGGTCTCCGGGCCGGGGTAGCCGTCGGCCTCTGCGCCCCGCCAGCCCTGGGCCCGTTGGAAGGCCTCGACATTGCGCCGGTCCTCCTCGGTCCACCGGGGGCCGGGGCCCTTTGCGTAGTGCTTGCCGTATCCCTTCCTCACCAACTGTTTGCCGAGCTTGTCGACATGGCTGTTGGACTGACCCGGCCGGAAATAGTCCGGCCCGGGAACGCCGGGGCCGCGGCGGAACGGGCCGGAGCATCCCCGCTGCCGCCGGCGGGGATGCTCCGGCCCGTTCCGCTCACCAGCAGCCGCCAGGTGTCCGGGCCGGGGATGCCGTCCGCTTCCTTGCCCGACCAGCCCTGGGCCTTCTGGAACGTCTGGGTCGCGCGCCGGTCCGCTTCGCCCCAGTCCGGTCCCGGGCCGGCCTTGTAGAAGCGCTTGCCACCGCGGTTCATGAGCATGCGGCCGAGCCGGGTGACGTACGTGTTGCTGGCGCCGGGACCGAATTTCGCAGCACCCGGGAACGCCGACAGCGCCTTCGAACTGCCGCTATCGGTTTCGGTGGACAGCCCTTTGTAGCGGTACGGGATGTAGCTCCCGGAGTGGCTCCAGTACGCCATGGGCGTCGTCCGCTTACGCGTGTGCGAGGGCGTCTGCTCGTACGCCGAGTAATGGCTGTGCGTGTAGTCGGTCCAGCCGCCGAAGATCGTGACGTGCGAGCCGTTCGTCGGGTTGGCCTTGTTGTGGAAGAGCAGAATGTCGCCGGGCTGCAGTTGCTCGCGGGCGATCTTGGTGCCGAATTTGGCGAGGCTGCCGGTCCACTCGTTGCTTTTTAGCTTCCAGGCCATCGACACATAGCCGGAGCAGTCCTGCCGGTAGCCGTCGGACCAGTACTTCGCCATGCTGTACGGGACCTGCTCGCTGACCCACTTCTTTGCCCGGTTGATGATGTCCGTCCGTGTGGTCTTCGGCGTCTCCGGTGCCGAGCCCGTGGACGATGGCGGCCCCGCGGCCCCGCTCCCCTGCAATGGGCCGGGGACACCCTGCGGACTGCCGGATTCCGAGTCGTCCGAATCCGGATCGCCCGGATCGGCCAGGTCAGCCGGATCGGCCAGGTCGGCCGGATCCGGGTCGCCCGGGTCGCCCGGGTCGCCCGGGTCACTTGGGTCACTTGGGTCGGCCAGTTCCGGGTCGGCCCGGGTCGGCGTCGGGTCCGCTCGGGCAGACCCGACGGACCCTGTGGCCCCGGCGCTTCCGGCAGCGTGCCCGGTCGCCGCGCTCGCCGTCTCGGCCGCGCCGGTGCCGAGCACCACGCCGGCCGCCGTGACCATGACCAGCGCGCGCCGCGCCCCATGCGCGGCAGGGTGTCCTCCGTACCGCGTCGGCAGGCCCCTGGCGGCGGCGCGGCGCCGCGCGGCACACCCCGCGCAGGCGCAGTCGACGGCGGGCACGTACTCCTCGAAGGCCGGCACAGTCATGCGAATCCCCTCCGCACTCTCAAGATCTTTGGGCGCACCTGCGCGGGCGTCAGCGTGGCAACTCACCGGACATATTGCATTTTGACGGATAGAAGTGAAAAAACGACCATCCGACAGGCCGTGATCGACAGGAAATGGTCAGAAGCACCCCTGGAGGTCGGGTAGAGTTCTCCAGGTCAGCAGGCGCCGCTAGCTCAGTTGGTTAGAGCAGCTGACTCTTAATCAGCGGGTCCGGGGTTCGAGTCCCTGGCGGCGCACGCAGAGTCAAGGCCCCCTCACCGAGCGTGAGGGGGCCTTGTTCGTGTACACGCAGCCCTTACGCCTCCGCGCGCCCCCTCCGCAAGACCCACTCAAATCGCACATATAGCCGGTTAACAGCTTGTTTCACCCTTGCGATAACGACCTGGGTCATACAACCTGTCATGAGGTCATCGGCTTCAACCGGGCCGATGACACGCGCAGTTGGGACAGCACAGGGGAAGTTCCGGTTGCGTTGCCGCGGGGTGGGGGTCCCGCTCATGGACGGATGCCGAGGGGCATCCTGCAACCGGTAGGGCGCCATCCCACGCCTCAGGGGAACGTGGCCCGCAGCGATGCCGCCCGCGGCGGTCGAGGGGGATTCACCGCGGACGAGACGACCGACCGATCACGCAGTGACCAGTGCGTGCAGGGGGATGACCCATGACGTCGACGCCGACTGGCGCCGGGCAGAACAACGACCACTCCTCCCGGACCACGCAGCTGCGGATACCCCCGCAGCTCCGGACCGGGATACAGCGGCGCCACCCGAAGAAGACGCTGCCGCGTTACGACTACGAGCACTACAGCCGGCTCGCCGGGCCACTGACCCAGCCCGATCCGGCCAGGCCCTACACCGTGCAGTACCGCTCGCTGCTCTCGCAGGAGCCGCACAGAATCCGCGCGGCGCTCCTGCTCGGCGCCGCACCGCTCGTCTCGCTCGGCCTGTTCGCCTGGCTGATGCAGCCCGAGCACTGGACCCAGCGCGACCCGAACGTCAAGAACGACACACTGCTGATCCTCGACATCGTCATGCTCGTCTCGATCGGTCTGATCGAGCTCTTCCGCACGATGAATGTCCTGTCGAACGCGCACGCGACGCTGGTCGCGCGCGACCCGGTCCCGGTCGTGCCGGAGTCCGGCACCAGGGTCGCCTTCCTCACCTCCTTCGTCCCGGGCAAGGAGCCCCTGGAGATGGTGACGAAGACCCTCGAGGCCGCGGTCCGCATCCGGCACCGCGGGCTGATGCACGTCTGGCTGCTCGACGAGGGCGACGACCCCGCGGTGAAGGAGGTCTGTGCCCGCCTCGGGGTGCACCACTTCTCCCGCAAGGGCGTCCCGCACTGGAACCAGGCCAAGGGCGCGCACCGCGCGAAGACCAAGCACGGCAACTACAACGCCTGGCTCGACGCGCACGGCGGCGCCTACGACTTCTTCGCCTCGGTCGACACCGATCACGTACCACTGCCCAACTACCTGGAGCGGATGCTCGGCTACTTCCGCGACCCGGACGTCGGATTCGTCATCGGCCCGCAGGTCTACGGCAACTACGACACGTTCGTCACGAAGGCCGCCGAGTCCCAGCAAAGCCGTCGACCAGGTGCAGCACTGCGTCCGGCTCCAGGATCACTGTGGCCCGGCGGTCGCCGATGCCTTGGGCGACCATCTCCAGCCAGGCGCGGTACGCGTTGCCGTCGGCGGCGCCGCCCTTCGAGAACTGGTCGCAGTCGCGGTGCGGGATGTTGTAGAGGACCAGCAGCGCCTCCCGGCCGGCCTTCGCGGCCGCCTCGGTGAAGCCCTTGGTCTCGGCCTCGGGGTTGTCCGGGCCGATCCACTCGCCGACCGGCTGCCGGGCGATCTTCCTGATCAGGTCGGCGTTCTTGTCGTTGCCGTCCTTGGTGTAACCGGCGACCTGCCGGGCCGCGTTCCCGTCGGGGTTGACCCAGTACGGGTCACTGCCCGTGGGCTGCCGGCCGACCCCGGCGGGGTTCTTGTCCCCGTCGTCGCCGGCCGAGGAACATCCCGCGAGCAGCACCATGGCGCCGGCCGCGGCCACCGCCCCCGTGCGGAACCGGCCGGTGTAATTGCCGTACATCCACTCCCCCTTGGGTGCCGGACAAGACCGGTCGAATCCATCCTGGCACACCCGAGTGTCCGGCTTGCCCGTACATACGAGGACGTTCACGAACGACGGACAGTGACCGGTTCTGGACGTACCGTCAAAAAGCGACTGGGTCATGACCGTTCACCGGCCTACAGTGTTCAGGAGGCCCACACGCCCCCCTGCCCTCCCGTGTCGGCGCCGGGCTTCTCCCGCAGCCCGCGCACCGCGGTCGAGGACCGGCCCGGCCGACGCCCCGGGGGGAGAAAGGGCGGCCGGCCGGGCCAGGTATCTCTCTTCTGCTCGGGACGACCTACGTGGAGTCGGCGGACCTGGCGGACTCGGCGGACCTGTCCACGGCCGCGGCCGCCTTGGCCGCACTCTTCTTCTCGCCGGTCAGATAGGCGGAGACGACCACATTGGCGTTGTACTCGTGCGACGCCCGGTCGAACGTACCGCCGCAGGTGATCAGCCTCAGCTCCGCCCTGCCGTCCTTGCGGGGTCCGTACGCCTTGTGGGCGTTGAAGCGGTTCCGGGTGAAGACCTGGACGTCGTCGATGGTGAATTCTGCGACCGTGCCGTCCGTGCGGACCACCCGGATCTTGGCGCCGGGGCGAGCCGCGCTCAGCCCGTAGAAGACGGCCGGTTTGGTCTCGGTGTCGACATGGCCGACGAAGAGCGCGGCGCCCGCCGCGCCGGGCCGGGTGCCGCTGCCGTACCAGCCGACCGTGTGCGGTGTCGCGAAGGGCGGCGGATCGATCCCTCCCGCCGCGTCCAGGCCGCGGGAGACGACGGGGGCCTTGATGCCGATCGAGGGGATCTCGACGCGCTCGGGCGCCGCACCCTTGATCGGGGCGTGCGCCGCGGGCAGCGGTACGCCGAGGGGGCGGCCGACCGCGGCGACATCGCCGGTGGTCGGGGCGGAGCTGGCGCCGGAGCCGTCGGTGATGCCGCGTCCCCAGAGCCACAGGGCCAGCAACACGATGACCCAGGCCACGCCGGTGAGCGGCCGGCCGGTGCCTGTCGGGCGGTCCTTGTCGGACATCTCGTTCAGTCCGTGGACGGGTGGCGACGGCGGGAGCTGTGGAAGGCGACGGCGACGGAGGCGACGGCGGCCAGGACCAGCCCGATCACGGTGTGTGCGATACCGGGGCCGTCCTGCTGGGCCGCCTCGCCGGCAAGGAGCGTCGCGGTGCCGCCGCCTCCGGCGCGGACCGGGGCGATCGGGGCCAGGGGCGCGGCGCCTTCGCGGTCGACGACGGTGACGGTGCCGGACACTCGGGTGTCCTTGTCGTCGTCACACGTCACCCAGATGTCGTAGTCGCCGGCCGCGGCGTCCGAGCGGATCCTGGCCGTGGCGGAGAGCCTGCTGTCGTCGGCGGCCGAGAAGCCGGCGTCGGAGTCGAAGGCATCGGAGATCCCTTTGGCCTTCTTGCCCTTGCAGCCGTCGAACTGCAGATCCACCTCACCCCCGGGGGCGATGGAGGACGGGTCCACCGAGAGGGTGGCTCGGGTCTGTGAGTCCTTTTCCTGGCCGGAGCCGGAGTCGGCCAGTGCGACTGAAGCGGGCATCAGTGTCACCGCAACCACTGCGGCTCCACAGAACGTGAAGGGTATGGAACGCATCGTGAACCTCCTAAAGGCAGGTTCACGCGTCCGGCGGGTTTTCGCATCCGCTGGGGCGACGGGGCTGGTCCGTGGGGGTGCAGGGAGCGGCTCGCAGGAACCCTCCCCCGCACGCGCCCGTGCCGGTGCCGGCCGGGCTCAGCCGGCGTCGATGAGGCCGACCAGGGCGGCGATGGAGTCGATGACCGTGGACGGCCGGAAGGGGTAGCGGTCGATGTCGGCGGGGGCCGTCGGACCGGTCGGCACCAGGAAGGTGTGCATGCCCGCCTCCAGGCCCGCGAGCACATCGGTGTCCATCCGGTCGCCGATCATGGCGCTGGACTCGGAGTGGGCACCGATCGCGTTCAGCCCGGTGCGCATCATGAGCGGGTTGGGCCTGCCCGCGAAGTACGGGTCCTTGCCGGTGGCCCTGGTGATCAGTGCGGCGACGGCGCCGGTTGCGGGCAGCGGGCCCTCGGCGGAGGGGATCTTCGGGCGAGTTACCCCTTACTGGCGTGTAGGGAACTCCATGGACGAAAGGGCATGTTTCCCCCTGCGACCGGTCCGGGCTGCGAGACGTTCAGGCTCTGAATGCGATGAGTGAATAGCATGGTCATCCCGTGAGTCCTCGTATGGCAGGAGCCGCACCCATGACAGACCACAAGCCCATCGAATCGTGGCTCACCGACATGGACGGGGTGCTGATGCACGAAGGCGTGCCGATCCCCGGTGCGGACGCCTTCATCAAGAAGCTCCGTGATTCGGGCAAGCCGTTCCTCGTGCTGACGAACAACTCGATCTACACAGCCCGAGACCTGCATATGCGGCTCAACCGTATCGGCCTCGAAGTGCCGGTCGAGAACATCTGGACCTCGGCCCTGGCCACCGCCAAGTTCTTGGACAACCAGCACCCCGGCGGCACTGCCTACGTCATCGGTGAGGCGGGGCTGACCACCGCCTTGCATGAAGCCGGGTACGTGCTCACTGACACCGAGCCCGATTTCGTGATCTTGGGTGAGACGCGGACTTACTCGTTCGAGGCGCTGACGAAGGCCATCCGGTTGATAAACAACGGTGCCCGCTTCATCGCCACCAACCCCGACAACACCGGCCCCTCACCCGAGGGGGCGTTGCCCGCCACCGGTTCCGTCGCTGCGTTGATCACGAAGGCGACCGGCAAGGAGCCGTACTTCGTCGGCAAGCCCAACCCGCTCATGATGCGCAGTGCGCTGAACACTTTGGGTGCCCACTCCGAGACATCCGCGATGATCGGCGACCGGATGGACACGGACGTGTTGGCCGGACTTGAGGCCGGGATGGAAACGTTCCTGGTTCTCACCGGGCTGACGAACAGGGACGAGATCGAGCGCTACCCGTACCGGCCGACCAAGGTTGTGGACTCGATCGCGGACCTCGTCGACCTCGTCTGAGTGGTGGTCCGGCACTCCGCCCCGCAGCGGAGTGCCAGGCAGCCAGGGTAAGACGTTCAGAGGCCCTGGAAACGGTGTTTCCGCAGGTCAGGGCCAAACCCCCGATTTCATGGGGCCGGGCCGGTGGGCCCGTGACGGTCGCCGCAGTCAGCTTCCGGTGGCCGTCTTCCAGGCATCCACATATCCGTCCAGGTTGGCGCCTATCTCCGACCAGTCCGGCTCGAAGACCTCCACCCCGTCCATCAGCTTGCTGAGCTCGATGGCGTTCGCGTCCGTGGCCTCGATGTCCTTGCGGGCGGAGAAGCCGCCGCCGACCTCGCTGACTTCCTTCTGGGCCTGCTCGGAGAGCATGAAGTCGAGCAGCTTCTTGCCGTTGGCGCTGTGCGGGGCCTTGCTGACCAGTCCGGCCGCGTAGGGCAGGGCGAACGTGGTGGGCTTGGAGCCGGCCTTCGCCGGGAACCAGATGCCGAGGTTCGGCATGTCCTTGGACTGGGCGTAGTTCATCTGGACGTCGCCGTTGGCGACGAGCAGTTCGCCCTTGTCGACCTTGGGGGCGAGCTTGCCGGTGGAGGCGGACGGGCCGACGTTGTTGGCCTGGAGCTTCTTCAGGTACTCCATCGCCGGCTCCTTGCCGCCGAAGTCGTGCATGGCCTTGATGAGTACCGCTGTGCCGTCACCGGCGACTCCGGGGGTGGAGTACTGGATCTTCTCCTTGTACTTCCCGTCGGTGAGCTCGTCCCAGGTGGTGGGCGCGGCCTTCAGTTCCTTCTTGTTGTAGACGAAGCCGAAGTAGTTGTTGACGACCGAGGTCCACTTGGAGTCGGACGCCTTGTCGGCGCCGTCGACCTGGTCGGAGCCGGCCGGCTCGTACGCCGTCAGGAGGCCCTTGGAGTCGGCCTGCTGGATGAACGGCGGGAGCGTGACCAGCACATCGGCCTGGGTGTTGGACTTCTCGCGGACGGCGCGCTGCACCATCTCGCCGGAGCCGCCCTCCACGTACTCGACCTTGATGCCGGTCTTCTTCTCGAAGTCCTTGAATACCTTGTCGTACCAGCCGTCGCCGTTCTCGCCCTTGAGCCCGTCCGCGCTGTAGACGGTGACGACCTTCTCGTCGGAGGCGGCGGAGGAGGAACCGCCGCAGGCGGAGAGGGTGGCGGCGAGGGCGAGCGCGCCGGTGACGGCGGCCAGCGGCTTGAGGTGGCTCTTGCGCATGGGTGTCGTATCTCCTGGAAAGTGGGTTCGGTACGGGGTGTCAGCGGTACGAGGCTTTGGTGCGGATACGGGAGACCGCGAGCAGGACCAGCAGCGTCGTGCCCATGAGGACCACGGCCACGGCGGCGCCGGTGAAGAGCGAGCCACGGTCGGTGGCCGCGAAGATCTGCACCGGGAGCGGTGTCCAGTCGGGCGGATAGAGCATCATCGTGGCGCTCAACTCACCCATGGACAGGGCGAAGCAGAGCCCCGCGGCCGCCGTGAGGGAGGGCAGCAGGAGCGGCAGCTTGATCCGCCACAGGACGTAGGAGGGGCGGGCACCGAGGCTGGCTGCCGCCTGCTCGTACATCGGGTCGAGACGCAGTGTCGCGGCCGAGACCGACTGATAGGCGAACGCCGTGACAAGAATGGTGTGCGCCAGGATCACGATCCAGCGCGTGCCGTTGAGCAGCAGCGGCGGCTTGCTGAACGCGACGAGCACGGCGAGGCCGACGACGACGGACGGTACGGCGACCGGCAGCATGAACAGCCCGTCCAGGAACCTCTTGCCCCGCCGCCGCAGCGTGGCGGCGGCGAGCGCGGCCCAGGAGCCGATGGTGAGGGCGAGCAGGCTGGCGCCGACGGCGGTGATCAGGCTGGTGGTGAGGGCCTGGAGGGAGTCGCCACTGGTGGCGGCCCGGTAGTGCTCGGTGGTCGGGCCCGAGGGGAAGGCACCGGACCAGTTGGTGGTGAACGACGCGGCGACGATCACCAGCAGGGGTAGTGCGAACAGTGGGACGAAGAGCAGGAAGAAGACGGCCCAGGTGGCCCACTTCCCGGTACGGCTATGCACCAACACGGCGGCTCACCATCCGATACAGGCTGTAGAGACCCACGGAGATCGCGATGTTGACGACGGCGACGGCACAGGCGGCCGGGTAGTCGGACTCCAGGATCGCCTTGCCGTAGACGAGCATCGGCAGGGTCGTGACCCCTTTCGCCCCGGTGAACAGCACGATCCCGAACTCGTTGAGGCACATCACGAGGACGAGGGAGCCGCCCGCGGCGAGCGCCGGCAGCGCCTCGGGGAGGATCACCTGCCGCACGATCCGGGCCGGCTTCGCGCCCAGGGAGGAGGCGACCTCCAGTTGTGCGGTGTCGAGCTGCGAGAACGCGGCGAGCAGTGGCCGCATCACGAACGGGGTGAAGTACGTGATCTCCGCGAGGAGGACGCCCCACGGGGTGGTGAGGAAGTGGAAGGGCCCGTCCGCCGCCCCGGTGACATCCGTCCAGACGCCGTTGGCCATGCCCACGGTGCCGTAGATGAACAGCAGGGCGAGGGTGATCAGGAAGGACGGGAAGGAGAGGAAGACGTCGATGAACCTGGCGACCGCCCTGCCGCCGGGGAACGGTACAAACGCGATCACCAGGGCGAGGACGAGGCCGAGCACCAGACAGCCGACGGTCGAACCGACGGCGAGCCAGACGGTGGTGGTCAGCGCCGAGCGGAACGAGGCGGAGGCGAAGACGTCGCCGTACGGGGCGAGCGAGGTGCCGCCCTCGTCCGGACTGACGGACTGCTGGACGACGAGGACCAGCGGATAGAGGAAGACAAGAGCAAGAACGGCAACGGGCGGCACCACCCACACGAACCGGGGCGTGCGCACCTTGGTGGGCACCGACCCCGATGCGGGATCAGCAGGCTTGAGGCGGACCCCGGTGCTACCCATCGTTCACCCCCGTTGCCCCCGCGGGCAGCAGCACCGCGTCCTCGGCGGCGAAGTGCAGGGTGACCTGGTCGCCGAGCGCCGGAGTGTCGCGCAGTTCGCGAAGGTCGGCCTTGATCCGGTGGCCTTCGACGTCGACGTACAGCCGGTGGGTGGAGCCGCGCCACTGGACCTCGGCGAGGGCACCGGTCAGCGCGTTGGGCCCGTCGCCGAGTCCGACCAGGTGGGGGCGGACGCAGAGGGTGGCGGTGACGCCGTCGGCCGCCTCCCCGGTCGGTACGTCGAGCCTGCGCCCGGCGAACTCCACGGCGCCCGCGGTCCCGGCGACGGTGACCGGCAGCAGGTTGGCGTTGCCGACGAACGACGCGGTGAACTCCGTACGCGGGCGGCGGTACAGCTCCTGCGGGGTGCCGCAGTCCTGCAGCCGCGCCTTGTCCATGACCGCGATCCGGTCGGCAAGGGTCAGCGCCTCGACCTGGTCATGGGTGACGTACAGGATGGAGACGTCCGGCAACTCCCGGTGCAGGCGGGCCAGTTCGGCGAGCATCCCGGAGCGCAGCCGGGCATCGAGCGCGGAGAGGGGTTCGTCGAGCAGCAGTACACCGGGGCGGACGGCGAGCGCGCGGGCGATGGCGACGCGCTGCTGCTGACCTCCGGAGAGCTCGCGCGGGTAGCGCTTGGCGTACGCGGCCATGCCGACGAGCTCGAGGGCTTCGGCGACCCGTGCGGGGATCTCGGGCTTCGCGACCTTGCGGGCCTTGAGGCCGAAGGCGACGTTGTCCTGGACTCGCATGTGCGGGAACAGCGCGTACTGCTGGACGACCATGCCGATGCCGCGCTTGTGCGGCGGCAGCCCGGTGACATCGCGGTCGCCGAGCCAGACCCGCCCGGAGGCGGGCCGGACGAAGCCGGCGACGGCACGCAGGGCGGTGGTCTTGCCGGATCCGGAGGGCCCGAGCAGCGCCATGACCTCGCCGGGTTCGACGGTCAGATCGAGCCGGTCGAGGACGGTGTTCCTGCCGTACGCGACGCTGACCCCGTCGAACCGGATCCCGCCGCCCTGCGCGGTCCGACCGACTGCTGCGGGTGCCGGTGCGCCGGTCATGCTTCCGCCCGGGCGATCAGGTCCGGCAGCTCGGCGACCGAACCCAGCACGTGCGTGGCCCCGCTGCGTTCCAGCTGGTCCTTGTCGTGTGCGCCGGTCAGCACCCCGGCGACGATCCCGGCTCCGGAGCGTACGCCGCTGAGCATGTCGTACGAGGTGTCCCCCGCGACCACGATCTGCTGGACGCCGTCCACCGCTCCGGTGCGCAGGAACGCGGCGAGGACCATGTCCGGGTAGGGGCGGCCGCGGCCGCCCGCGTCGGCGGGGCAGAGGGTCAGCGCGACCAGGTCCTGCCAGCCGAGCGCGGCAAGGATCGCGTCCTGGGTGGTGCGGGCGAAACCGGTGGAGAGGACCACGGTCCGGCCCTCTCCCGTGAGCCGCTCGATGGCTTCGCGGGCGCCGGGCACCGGCGCGATACGGCCGCCGTCGACCAGCTCCCCGTACGCCTCCTCGAACGCGACGTTGGCCTGCTGGGCCCGGTCCTCGTCGCCGAAGAGGTGGCGGAAGACGGAGATCTTGGACTCGCCCATGGTGGCCCGCACATAGTCGAGCTTCTCGGCGTGGTCGGCGGAGCCGGGCTGCACGCCGAGGCGCTGTGCGGCGGCGCCGAAGGCCTGCTCGACGAGGCCGCCGTCGGCGACGGTGGTCCCGGCCATGTCGAGGACGATCAGATTCAGCCTGCTCCTCTGCCCGTTCTTCCGGTTGTTCTTCTGCGAGTTGCTCAACTTCTTCACCAGCCCAGTTCGTCGGCGGTCGTTTCGGCGATGGCGGGCGAGCAGGTCATACCGCGACCGCCCGGCCCGGTGACCAGCCAGACGCCGTCCCTCACCTGCTGGCGGTGGACGACGCGGCCGGTGTCGGTGCACTGGGCGTAGACCCCGGCCCAGCGGCGCCGGATCCTCGGCAGTGGGCGGCCGAGGAAGGACTCGACGACCCGGGTGAGGTGCTCGTACGGCTCCTCGACGACGTCGAAGGAGAACGGGTGCTCGTACTCGTGGGTGTCGCCGATGGTCAGTCCGCCGTCCCGGCGCTGCACCATCAGCAGCTGCATCCTGTGTTCGGCCGCGGTCGGCGCCTGCGCCTGTCCGGCGTTGAGGGCGTCGAGCGCCTCGCTCCGGTACGCCGGGTAGTAGCGGAAGCTGTCGGCGTCGGCGACGGAGGTGGTGAGCGTTTCGCCGAGCGGGTCGGTCTGCATCATCTGGAGGCGGACGCGGCGCACCGGCAGATCGGGGCCGGCCAGTTCGCGGACGAGGCCGCCGAGCCAGGCGCCGGTGCACAGGACGACGGCGTCGCCGGTGTGCACGTCGCCGTGGTCGTCGCGCACGGAGGCCGCACCGACCACCTCGCGGACCTCACGACCGCCGAGGAAGGTGTACCGGCCTGACGCCAACAGTTCCTGCTTCAATGCCAGTTGAGCGGTGCGCGGCTCGACGGCGGCGTCCCGCTCGCACCACAGCGCGGCGACGAAGTCGCCGCGGAGCGCAGGGTTGACGGCGCGGGCCTCGTCGGCCGTGAGCAGCTTGTAGCCGCGGGCCGCAGCATCGGGGCGGGCCGCGGCCGCCTCGGCGACGGCGATCTCCAGCTCGGTGCGGAGCGGTGTCAGCGAACCGCAGGGCCGGAAGCCCAGGCCGGGGACCTGCTCCCCGATGCCCTCCCACAGCTCGCGGGCGCGGAGGGCGGTCTCCAGCTCTTCGCCGCCGGCCCGGCCGCTGACCCAGATCTGTCCGAAATTGCGGAGCGATGCTCCGCGTGCCTCGCTCTCGCGCTCGATTTGTACGACCTCGTGGCCGCGGTTCACTGCGTGCCAGGCGTGCATGGTTCCCACCACGCCGGCTCCTACGACGATGACTCTCACGACGGCAACGCTGCTCGGGGTGGGTGGCCCGTTCGGATCGGTACGGCAACGGGAGGGTGAACTGGGTCTCAAGGTTGGCCTAGACCCGTTATGTTTTCGTTATCAATGCACGTCGATTGCCGGTCTGCGGTGTCAGCCCCGCGCGCCCAGGTGAGCGGTGAAGGAGAACCGGTCGCCGCGGAAGAGGGTGCGTACGCGCTCCAGCGGCTGCCCGCTCGCGTCCCGCGAGATCCGGTGGAGCAGCAGCATGGGCAGCGCCGGCGGCGTACCGATCAGCAGCGCCTCGCGCGGGGTGGCGAGCACCGTCTCGATCCGCTCGTCCGCATCGCCGAACGAGATACCGAGCCGGTCGTGGAGGTAGGCGTAGAACGAGGAGTCGGGGTCGAACTCGGTGTCCAGATCCGGTACGCGGGCGACGGAGACGTACGTGCTCTCCAGGCCGACCCGGTCGTCGTCGGCGAGCAGGACGCGTTCCAGGTGCCAGACCGGTTCGCCCTGCTCGACGCCGGTCTCGGCGGCGAGTGCGGCGGTGCAGGGGAACTTTTCCAGACCGATGAGGTGACGGCCCGGGGTCCGCCCCTGGCGGCGCACCCCCTCCGTATAGCTGGCGAGGGAGAGCGGCTGCTCCAGTTTGGGACCCGCGACGACGGTGCCGCGGCCCTGACGGGCGAGCCGGCCCTCCAGCAGGAGTTCGCGCAGCGCCTGACGCACGGTCTCGCGCGAGACTTCGTAGCGGACGGCGAGGTCACGCTCGGTCGGCAGCATGCCGCCCTCGCCCAACTCCTCGATGAGGAGCGAGACATGAGCCTTCACGGCGTAGTACTTGGGGATACGGCCGTGCTCCGGAATGCCGGAGCGGATCGGTGCGCCAGGTGCCTGGTCGAGCAGGTAGTCCACGCCCCGATGGTGGCAGACGGACATGAACACCGGTGAATGGTGCGGCGTCGCAGGTCAGCGACGGAGGTGGCGCAGCCGCCGGGACCACGCGACGACGGCGGCGCCGCTGAGCAGCAGGGACCCGGCGGTGAGGAGCGTGAGCCAGAGGACGGTCGACGTCCGGCCGGTCATGGCGAGCTCGGGACGGTCCTGCGGAGCCCGTCCGGAGACCGGGACGCGCCCGGAGGCCGGCGGGGTCGGCGTACCACCGACGGCTCCGCCGCCGCCGTCGACGCCGCCGATGGCAGCGGTGTCACCGGTGCCGCCGACCGCTCCGGTGGCGTTGTCCCGAGGGCCGGTTCCGGATCCGTCGCGAGCGGTGTCCCGGCCGGGGTCCTCGCCCCCCGCCACATCGCCGGCGCCCCCGACATCACCGTTCCCGCCGACGCCGGAAGTCTCACCGGTCTCACCGGAATCACTGGCCTCACCGAAATAGTCCGTGTCACCGTAATCGCCGGTGTCTCCGAAATCGCCGGTGTCGCTGTCGCCACTGTCCTCGACGACGCTGAAGACATAGTCGTCGGACTCACCGACCCAGTCCCCGTCGTCCTTCGGCTGCATCTTGTCGCTGTCGGCGCTCGCGCCGCGCTGCCGCTGGACGATCGCGGCGTTGACCGTGATCCGGCCGGGGCCTGTGTCGGAGGTGAACGCCATCCGGACCTCGACGGTGACGGTGCGGCCCGCAGGGACCGTGAAGCCGGCGAAGTCGTCGGCGCCGTCGCCACCGAAGACACCGATGTGCTCGTCGCGGTCGGTCGTCTCCCAGGCGACGCGGTGCTCGACATCGGGTTGGGCCTGATCGGAGAACTCCAGCTGGATCTGGTCGGAGGTCAGCTTCCGGTCCTCGTCGGTGAGGACCAGGACCGGGTGGATGGACCGGCAGGACTCGGAGGTCGTATTGGTCAGATCCAGGAACCAGGTGCCGTAACCGCCGCCGGACGCATACGTCTCCGGGCCGCTGTGGATCCGGGTCGTGATCGGGAAATCGCCCGCCGTCGGTGTGCCGCAGGTGGGCTGCTGGTCGGCGGTGACGGAGAGCGGCAGGACCGGGGTGGCGGCGGCGGGCGGGCTGCCGAGGACGACGGCGGGGACCACGCTCGCCGCGGCCAGTCCGAGGGCGAGTCCATGGCGTGGCCGCGCGGGAGGAAGCAGTGAGGACGGCAGGGGCGGGGACGGTTCCGGAGACGGTTCGGGGGACGGTTCCGGGGGCGGTTGGGGGGACATGGGGGACACCCTTCGCTGCTTGCGAACGGCCGGATCGCCCCGTGCCCGGAGTTCACCGGCGGTAGGCGGCGACGCTGTCACGCGCGCGCGACCCACCGGGCGTCGACATGCCGAAGGACCACCCGGTCGGCCGCCCTCAATCCCTCGACCGGCCCACACCCGTACCGCTCCGACGGCGCTATGCGCCACCGCCGCTGCCGACACGGCCGAACAACGGGGCGAGGACCAGCTGCGCGGCCCCCTCGGCGACCGGCCGGCCGGCACCGGCGGTGGTGACGAGCGGCACCGCCGCACCGGTGCCGTCACGCCGTGCACGCTCTTCGATCACGGCGCGGACCCCTCGTACGTACGCATCCGGATCCGCGCCGACGGTACGGCCGCCCAGCACCACCCGGTCGATGTCGAGCAGCCCGACGAGGTTGGCGGCACCGGTCCCGAGCACGCGTGCGGCCTCCGCGACATCGCCGTCGGCGACGGCGGCGAGACAGAGCGCCTCGATACAGCCGCGCCCGCCACAGCTGCACGGCGGCCCGTCCAGCGACACGGTCTGATGCCCGAACTCGCCGGCCCCGGTACGGGCCCCGCGGTGCAACGCCCCGCCGAGAAACAGCCCGGCACCGAGCCCGGTCCCGAGATGCAGATACGCGAAGTCGCCCGGACCGTCGGCCCGCAGGGCGAGCCCGAGGGCGGCGGCGTTGGTGTCCTTGTCGACGACGACGGGCAACCCGGTACGAGCGGCAAGGGCGTCCTGGAGGGGATAACCGTCCCACTGCGGAAACCCGGTGACCCGATGGAGCACGCCCCTGCGATGGTCCAGGGGCCCGGGCACGGCCACACCGATCCCGAGCACGGTCCGCGCGTCCCCCACGGGAGCGGCCCCGTCCGCGCCCCTCTCACCGGGGGCGGACGCCGCGGAGGTCCCGAGACCTGCCCCCGGTTCCGGGAAGGGGCGCGGCCGGGGAGATTCCGCCACGGCGTCCGCCCCCACCGGCCTACCCAGCACCGCCCCCACCTCGTCCGCCGCCACCGCGACGACCTCCCCGGCCGGCGCACCGAAGTCCAACGGCGTCCTGCGGCTCGCGACGACCGTCCCGGCCAGGTCGACCAGGACCACCGTCAGCTCGTCGCGGTCCAGGTGCAGCCCCACCGCGTGACCCGCGTCCGGGACCAGCCGCAGCACCGTCCGCGGCTTGCCGCCCGTGGACGCGCGGTGGCCGGCCTCCGTCCCCAGGCCCTCCGCCCGCAGCCGGGCAGTGATCTTGCTGACGGCCTGCGGCGTGAGCCCTGTCCGCTCCGCCAGCTCCAGGCGGCTGATCCCGCGCTCGCCCGCGACACGCAGCAGGTCCAGCACGAGCGCCGCGTTGTGGCTGCGCAAGGTCGGCAGGTTGGCCCCGGCATTACTCCTGTTCACGGCCCCATTGTCCCTCTCGCTTGCACTTTGGCAACAGCGTTGCTTAAGTGGATTGCATGACTGGCATCACGACTCCCGAGACGCGGCAGCAGACGCACGCGCACGAGACCCCCCTCCGCGTCGGACTCGTCGGCTACGGCCTGGCGGGCTCCGTCTTCCACGCCCCGCTGATCGCCGCGACCGAGGGCCTCGTCCTCGACACGGTCGTCACGTCGAACGAGGAGCGCCGGGCGCAGGCCCGCGCCGAGTTCCCCGACGTCTCGTTCGCCGCGTCGCCCGACGAGCTGTGGGCCCGCGCGGGCGGTCCGGACGCGCTCGACCTGATCGTGATCGCCTCCCCCAACAAGACCCACGTCCCGATCGCGACCGCCGCGCTCGACGCCGGTCTGCCGGTCGTCGTGGACAAGCCGATCGCCGGTACGGCCGCCGAGGCGCGCGCGCTCGCCGCGCTGGCCGAGGAGCGTGGCCTGCTGCTCTCGGTCTTCCAGAACCGCCGCTGGGACAACGACTTCCTGACGCTTGCCCGGCTGGTCGAGGACGGCGAGCTCGGCGACGTACAGCGCTTCGAGTCCCGTTTCGAGCGGTGGCGCCCGCAGCTGAAGGGCGGCTGGCGCGAGTCGGGCGATCCGCAGGAGATCGGCGGACTGCTGTACGACCTGGGCAGCCATGTCGTCGACCAGGCGCTCGTGCTGTTCGGCCCGGCCGTCCAGGTGTACGCGGAGTCCGACGCGCGTCGCCCCGGCGCCGCCACCGACGACGACACGTTCCTGGCGATCACCCATGCGAACGGGGTCCGCTCGCACCTGTACGTCAGCGCCACGACGGCGCAGCTCGGCCCGCGCTTCCGGGTGCTGGGTTCGAAGGCCGGTTACGTGAAGTACGGGCTGGACCCGCAGGAGGCCGACCTGCGCGAGGGCCACCGCCCGTCCGCCGCAGCTCCCGGCTGGGGCGAGGAGCCCGAGACGCTGTGGGGCCGGATCGGTGCGGGTGAGTCGCCGCTGACCGGTGGCGGCGTCCCGGTCCGTACGCTGCCGGGCGACTACCCGGCGTACTACGCGGCGGTCGCAGACGCGGTGCGCGGCAAGGGCGACAATCCGGTGACGGCCCTGCAGGCCGCCGCAGCCCTGGACGTCCTCGAGGCCGCCCGCCGCTCGGCCCGCGAAGGCGTCACCGTGACCCTGCCCACTGCTTCCGAGGAGCAGACCGCATGAACCCCACCGCTCCGACCATCTCCGAGCTCATCGCGCAGGAGCGCCGACTGACTCTGCCGCATTTCGGCTACGACGACGCGTACGCCCTCGGCGGCCTGCTCGTCGCCATGGCCCGGAGGCGGCACGCGCCGGTCGCGATCGACATCCGGCGCGGCGCCCAGCAGCTGTTCCATGCCGCGCTGCCCGGTTCGAGCGCGGACAACGACGCGTGGATCGACCGCAAGCGCAGAGTGGTCGAACGGTACGGCGAGAGCTCGTACCTGGTCGGGACCCGGTTCCGGGCGAAGGGGACGACGTTCGAGGACTCCTCGCGGCTGGACCCGAATTTGTACGCCGCGCACGGCGGTTCGTTCCCGATCGCGGTCGAGGGAGCGGGCGTGATCGGCTCGGTCACGGTCTCGGGTCTGCCGCAGGCCGACGACCACGCGCTGGTCGTCGAGGCGCTGGAACAGTTCGCCACCACGATCGCCGGATGACACACCGGAGGGGTGGGTCGCTGCACCAGCAGCGACCCACCCCTCCGATCTCTGACCGCCCAAGGGCTGTCCCGTAATCCCTGGTGGATCAGCGCGCGGCGTCAGATGCGGTGCATCGCAAGGCGGAGGGACGTCCTCATGCTGGGCGTATTCGGGCGTTCCGACATAGCTGTCGTCGTGCGCCCGCCAGGGATTACGGGACAGCCCTTGAGGGACAGCCCTTGGCCGGCTACGCGGCTATGCGTCCTTGAGCTCCTGCCGCTGCCGTCCCAGCCCCTCGACCTCCAGCTCGACGAGGTCGCCCGCCTTCAGATAGGGCTTGGGCTCCGGCTGCCCCAAGGCCACCCCGGCCGGCGTACCGGTGTTGATGACATCGCCCGGGTACAGCGTCATGAACTGGCTGAGGTAGCGGACGACCTCGCCCACCGGGAAGATCTGGTCGGCGGTCGTGCCGTCCTGCTTCAGTTCGCCGTTGACCCACAGCTTCAGCGCAAGCGCCTGCGGGTCGGGCACCTCGTCCGCCGTCACCAGCCACGGCCCCAGCGGGTTGAACGTCTCGCAGTTCTTGCCCTTGTCCCAGGTGCCGCCGCGCTCGATCTGGAACTCGCGCTCGGAGACGTCGTGCGCGACCGCGTAACCGGCGACATGCCCGAGGGCTTCCTCGGCGGAGTCCAGGTACCGGGCGGTGCGGCCGATGACGACGGCGAGCTCGACCTCCCAGTCGGTCTTGCGGCTGCCGCGCGGCACCAGCACGGTGTCCTCGGGTCCGACAACGGTGTCCGGCGCCTTGAAGAACAGGATCGGCTCGGTCGGAATCGCCGCACCGGTCTCGGTGGCGTGGTCGTGGTAGTTCAGCCCGATGCACACGATCTTGCCGATCCGGGCGAGCGGCGGCCCGACCCGGAGCCCTTCGGCATCGAGTACGGGCAGCTCGCCGGGTGCGGCCGCGGCGGCCCGTACGCGGGCCAGCGCGGACTCGTCGGCGAGCAGGTCGCTGTCGATGTCGGTGACGATTCCCGACAGGTCACGCAGCGTTCCGTCCTGGTCCAGCAGCGCCGGTCGTTCCGCACCTGCCGTACCCACGCGAAGCAGCTTCACGGTCTGTCTCCCCTTGGTCGAGATCGGGCCCGTCGGATGGGTGGCGGCCACCGCAGGCTTGGCCGATCCTCCAAGACATCGGATCACTCCGCAAGACCCTGTTCACACACTGGACCGGCGCACTCGCTGCGGCGGCTGCGCCGCAGTGGCCATGACCCCTACGCCACGGTGGCCATTGCGGCGCCCGCGGCCGGCATGTCGCGGTAGAGGACGGTCCGCTCGACCGCGGTCCAGGTGGTGCTGGTGACGATGTAGAGCGCGGCGGCGAGCGGCACGTACGCGACCGAGACGAGCGTGAAGAAGGACATCAGCGGCATCAGCTTCGTCATCGCGCCCATGCCCGGCATCGGCTGCCCGTCGGGCCCGGTGGCGGGAGTGGCCGGGGCTGCGGCGAGCTGACGCTTCGTACGCCGGTAGTTGAACGTGGCGACGGCGGCGACGATCGCGAAGAGGCCGAGATAGACGACGCTCTGCGCGCCGAACAGCCCGCCGTGCGCGAGCGCGTTGTGCCAGCGCTCGCCGAGCGGGGCGCCGAAGAGCTCGTGGCCGAGCAGCGCGTTGGGGTCGCCGCCGATCTTCTGGCTGGAGAAGAGGTGGTAGAGCAGGAAGAAGGCGGGCATCTGGAGAAGGCTCGGCAGGCAGCCGGACAGCGGCGAGACCTTCTCCTCCTTGTGCAGTTCCATGAGCGCCTTCTGCATGCGCTCGGGGTTCTTGCCGTGCTTCTTGCGCAATTCGGCGATCTGCGGCTGGAGTTTGGTGCGGGCCTTCTGCCCGCGCGCCGCGGCCCGCGACAGGGGGTGCACGGCGAGCCGCACCAGCGCGGTGAAGAGGACGATCGCGGCGGCGGTGGCGGCGCCCTGGAAGAGCGGCTGGAGGAGGTCGGCGAAGGAGCCGACCAGGCCGGCGAAAGCGGACATGAAGACGGACATGGGTGAGCCCTCCGGGGGTCTCGTCGTGCCGGGGAGAGAGGATCTGGCTCGGCATGACGACCCGCGTGGGGGTGCGCCCGGGTACGCGTATGCGTACGTACACAGGCAAGAAGGTGGGCGAAGTCCCTACGCGGCCGTCAGGAGGGCGTGGCCGGGGGCTCGGGGCCGCCTGCGCCCCTTGGCGTCGGGGTCGCGCTGCGACAGGAACGCGGTGCGTTTCTCGCGGTCGCGCATGGCGGTACGGACCCGGGTGCGGGGCACCGGGGCGGCACAGCGGGCGCTGATGACCGAGCAGACGACGAGCGCGGAACCGGCGGCGGCGGTGGCGGCGAGCGCGACCGCGGCGGAGAGGCTGCCGCCCTCGGCGAGGAGGACCTCGGTGAGGAGGAAGAGCAGGATTCCGACGGGTCGGGGCAGGCGGGCGACACCGGCGCGCAGACGGTTGCTGACGCTGCCGCTCATCGATCCCTCCCCTGCTCGGCCCTGCGGGCTCGTCCGTTCGGCCCTCCAGCCGTTATACACGATGGCACCGTGGCAGGTGGCCGGCGTCAGACGGGGTCGGACTCCAGGGGCTGAAGCAGCCGGCGCGGCGCCAACAGGGCGCGGCTGACCGGATCGCGGGCCGGGTCGAGCCCGTCGCCCGGCCGCATCTCGACATCCTCCGGCGGTACGGCCTGGGCGCAGGCCGGGCAGTTGCCCCACGGCCCCAGCTCCGTACCGCAGGCGGCATGGACGAAGAGCCGCATCGGACGTGTACCGGCAATGTGCTCGCTCCCCCACACACCGAGGGTGCGGAGGACCGGCCAGAGGGCCTTGCCGCTGTCGGTGAGGAGGTATTCGTCGCGCGGCGGCGACTGCTGGTAGCGGCGCTTCTCCAACACTCCGGCCTCGATGAGGGACTGCAGCCGGACGGCGAGGACGGCGCGCGGGATGCCGAGGTGGACGAGGAAGTCGCTGTAGCGGCGGACGCCGTAGAACGCGTCGCGCACCACCAGGAGGGTCCAGCGCTCGCCGATCACTTCGAGCGCGCGGGCGATCGAGCACTGCTGTGTCGCGTAGTCCTTGCCGAGAGCCATGGGCACCACTTTACTCCCACAAGGTTCGATGAATGAACTGACCCGTGTTAGCGTCAACCCATAACCCTAAGTTCATTCACCGAACCAAGAGCGGCCGAGAGCCGACCCGGAACGAACGATCCGAGCCCCGGAGCGAAGCCATGGCGCAGCCCACCCGTCCCCTCACTCAGCAGCTCGCGCACACCCCACCGCACCCCCCGAGACGCGTCGCGACCCGACCGACCGCCACCCTCTCCACCTCCTCTCCCCGCCCCACCGCCACCCTCGCCGTCACCGCCCTGGCCACCACCGTGGCGCTGATGAACTACACGTCGCCGTTGACGACCGTCCCCGGCATCTCCGCCGCGCTCGCCACCCCCGCCTCCGGCCAGGCCTGGCTGATCAACGGCACCCCGCTCGGACTGGCCGCCTTCCTCCTCGTCGTGGGCAGCCTCGCCGACGACTACGGCCGGCGCAGGCTGTTCCTCATCGGCACCCTGGGCCTCGGCGTCACCACCGCCGCCGGCGCCTTCGCCACCAGCACGCTCGCCTTCACGCTGGCCCGTGTCGCCCAGGGCGCGGCGACCGCGGCGATCCTCGCGACCAGCCTGGGCCTGCTCGTCGGTGCGTTCCCCATGGGGACGGCCAGGATCAGGGCGACCGGGATCTGGGGCGCGTGCGTGAGCGGCGGGATCGCGCTCGGCCCGCTGCTCGCCGGTTCGCTGGGCATCGTCGACTGGCGGCTGGTGTACGCCGCACTCGCGGTCGCCTCACTCGGCACGGCCGCCTTTGCGTTCCGCGTGCTCTCCGAGTCCCGCTCGCCGCGCGGCGGCCGCCCCGACCTCGCGGGCACAGCGGCGCTCGGCCTGGCGATGACCGCGCTGCTGACGGCCCTCACGCTGGGCCGGGAGGGCTGGCTGCGCGCGAGTATCGGCCTGCTGCTGCTTGCCGCGCTCGCGCTGACCGCCGTGTTCGTGGTGGTGGAGCGCCGGGCCGCGGCGCCGCTGATCGATCTGACGCTGCTGCGCAGCCGCCCGTTCCTGACCTCACTGGCGGGCGGTCTGTTCACCGGTCTCGCGGTGATCGGCCTGTTCAGCTATCTGCCGACACTGCTGCAGGGGGGACTCGGACTGTCGCCGATGGGCACGGCGTGGCTGTTCCTGCTCTGGTCCGGTACGTCGTTCGTGGTGGCGTTGCAGGCACGGCGACTGACGGGCAGGGTCTCGGCGCGCCACCAGCTGGCCGCGGGCTTCGCCCTGCACGCCGTGGCGGTGCTGGCGCTGCTGGGCACCCTGGACACGGGAACGGCGGGCCCGTCGGTATGGCTGCGGCTCACCCTGGCGCTCGTCGTCTCCGGCATCGGCAGCGGCCTGCTCAATGCCGCGCTGCCGCGTGTCGCGGTGGAGTCGGTGCCGGCGGAGCGGGCGGCGATGGGTTCCGGGGCGAACAACACCGCCCGCTACCTCGGCTCGTCGGCGGGGGTCGCGCTGACGATCGCGGTCGCGACGTCGGGCTCGGGTGCGGACGGGGCAGTGCTGCTCTCGGTCGCAACGGCCCTGGTGGCGACCTTGGTCGTCATGCTCCTGCGGGAACGTCGCTCGCCTCGCTGACGCCCGTCCCCGAGAGCTCAGGCTTCCGGCTCTCCACGGTCTCCCGCCTCTCCCCCGGCTCGTCCCGCGCGAGCACGTCGCCGTCCGGCCGGTCGTCGTGCTCGCGCGGGCCGGCGAAGGTCACCGCGAGCGCGACGGCGAGATTGGCGCCGAGCGCCACGATGCCCGCGTTCACGCCCCACACCGGATCGTTCTCGGTGAACACGAACCCGCAGACCACCCCCACGCCCACGACCAGCCCGGCCATCGCACCGAGCAGCGTCAGCCGCCGCCACATCAGTCCCAGCAGCACCATGGGGAGCAGCTGCGCCATCCCCTCGTACGAGATGAGGGAGAGCCGCACCAGCGTGTTCGGCGCGGTGTACGTCAGCACGAGCGCGATGACGCCCGCGGCCACGACGACGGTCTGCGCGGCGCCCTTCTGCCGCTGCTGCCAGCGCGGTACCAGCGAGAGCACACTGCGCCCCCACATGGTGCCGATGACGAGCATGAAGACGGCCATGGGCACGATCGACGACAGCGCGGCCGCCACCCCGATGACGCCGACGGCCCAGGCGGGCAGCGAGTCCACGACGAGCTCGAAGAGCGCGAGATTGGACTCGGCGCCGACGAGCCCCGGCACGACGAAGAGGGCGGCCATGCCGAGCAGCATCGGGACGAACAGCAGCACGTTGTAGGCGGGCAGCCACATCGCGTTGCGGCGCAGGACGTCGGCGTTCTTCGCGCCGAGGTAGCCGGCGACGGTGGTCGGGAAGATCACCACGGTGAGGGAGTTGAGGAACGAGGTGGTGATGAACCACGCCTGCCCGAGCCCGCTGTCGCCGTGCCCGGGGAAGGTCAGCCACTCGCTCTTCCCGGTGACGAGCCGGTCGAGGAAGGGCCCGTACCCGTCGAAGTAGTGCATCGGGACATAGAAGGCGAGGAACCCGAGAGTGGCGATCACCAGCACGTCCTTGAGCACGGACACCCAGGCGCTGCCGCGCAGCCCGCTGACCACGACGAAACCGGTGGTGACGGCGAAGGCGATGAAGTACGCCCAGTTCAGGCTGATGGCACCATACGAGATGGTGGACACGACGACGCCCATGCCGGTGATCTGCAGCTGGATGTACGGCAGCAGGAACACGGTCGCGAGGACGGCCACGAGGGCGCCGAGCCAGGGCCGCCCGAAGCGGTGCGCGACCATGTCGGTGATCCCGACGAGCCCGTGCCGGCGCGCGTACGCCCAGAGCATCGGCCCGACGACATACCCGACGGCGTAACCGCAGGACATGTACGCCACCACATAGAGCACGGGGGCCCCGTAGTTGTAGCCCCATCCCGCGGCGCCGAGATAGCTGAAGCTGGTGTAACCCTCGCCGGCCATCAGCACCCAGATGAAGACGGTCCCGAGGCTGCGCCCGCCGACGGACCACTCGGCGAGCCCGTCGCGGCCCTTGTTCCCGCGGCCTCGCACGGCGAGGAGCCCGAGAGCGACGGTGGCCACCATGAAGGCCGCGAAGACGGAGGTTGCGACTGCGGCGTTCACCGGCGGTCCGCCCGCCGGGTCAGCCAGACCGCCACGGGTGTCAGCAGGGTCGCCCCGAGCAGCCACACGAAGAGGAACGGCAGTCCGAGCACGACGGGACGGACCCGGTTCACGAACGGCAGCGCCCCCAGGTACAGCACGTAGGGGACCAGCAACCACAACAACTGCGGACGTCGTCTGAGCACGTCGGGAAAGCTTAGCGACGCCTCCTACCGCCCCCGCACGCCTGCCAGCTTCCCCCAGACGACAAGGCGGTAACGGGAGGTGAATTCAGGCGTGCACGTGGTCAGCGTCACGTAGGAACCGGGCTCGCTGTACCCGAAGGCGGGCTTCAGATTGCTGCGCGGCACGGCGGCGATGACCCCGCTGTCCCGGGCGGCGGTCTGCGCCAGCGTCTTGTCGACGACGTACGTGTACACGCGCTGCCGGGTCTCGACGGTGATCCGGTCACCGCGCCGCAGCCGATTGATGTAGCGGAACGGCTCACCGTGCGTATTGCGATGCCCGGCGAGCGCGAAGTTCCCGGTGCCACCGGGTTGCGCGGTGCGCGGGTAGTGCCCGACGTACCCCTTGTCGAGGACGCCGCTCTTGCTGATGCCCCGGGCGACGGGGGCGGTGAGCCCGAGGCGCGGGATGCGGATGACGGCGTAGGCCTGATCCCAGCGCGGCGCGGCAGCCGCTGCCGTACGCGCACCACCCGCCGGCGCGCCCCCGCCCTCCCCCGCCGCATCCGTGTCCGTATCCGCGTCCGCACCCTCGTCCGACGGGACGGACGGAACACCGGCGTCCCCGCCCCCCGCCCGCCCCCACTCCCGCTCCAGGGACTGCACCTTGTGCCGGGCATCGGCCCTGGCCTGCCGATTGGTCCACCACAGCTGGTGGACCACGAGAAGCAGCAGCACCACACCGAGGGTCACGACCACCTCGGCGCCCGACCACAGCCCGCGCGCGGCGAGGCGCCGCCCGCGCGGGTTCCGCTGCACCATGACCGGTATCCGCTGCCTCACGGCCCGCACGATAAGGGCAGCACCCGTAACTCTCCAGGGTCGGAACAACCCTCCGTGCAGGAGCCGTACAGCAGTACGGTGTGATGCATGCGCCCCGACACGCCTGCTGACCACATTGCCGAAGCCGAGCGCCTGCTGCGCACGGCGGCGCAGTACCCCGACGACCGGGAACCGCTGCTCCTCCGGGCCGCCGCCCACCTGGAACTCGCCGGCGAGCGCACCCGCGCCACCCCCCTCTACGACGAGCTCCTCGCCGCGGACGCCGCCGAGCCGTATCTGATCAAGGCCCTCAAGGCATCGAACCTCTGGGAGTACGGCCACGAGGCCGAGGCCCGCGCCATCATCGAGGGCATCCGCGCGGCGGGGCCCCTCGAACCCGGCCCCTGGCAGATCGCGGCCGAGACCCTGGAATCGCACGACGAGCTGGAGTCGGCCCACGACTTCCTCTCGACCGCGCTGACCCTGCTCCTGGCCCCGGGCGAGGAAGTCCCGTACGCCACCCAGTCGCTGCTGATCGGCCGCCACCGGGTACGCCGCCTGATGGGCGTCGACCACGACACCTGGGACGACCTGACCGACACGCTCCACACCGCCCCCGTCCCGTTGGACGAACTCCACGACCCGAAGCGGCTGTGGTCACTCGGCTCGTCCGACCCGGGCGAACTCCAGGCCGAGATCACCCGCCTCCGCGCCGAGCTGGGCACCTACCGCACCGCGCTCTCCCGCCCGTTCCCGGTGGCGGTCCTGCACTGGCCGGAGCCCGAACTGAGTGAACTCCTCGCCGCATACCCCACCCTGCGCGCGGAGTACCCCTCCCACACCGAACACCTCGCCGACCTGGAAGCCTCCCTCCGCGACCTCCAGTCCGCGGGCACCCCGAACCTGGGCATCGTCACCGGCACGGTCCCCTCGTACGAGGCCTTCGCCGCCTCCGAAGCCGCGTCCCCGTCCGACCCGAACCTCCTCCCCCAGTACGCAACGACGCTCGCGGCCCGCGGCCGCGCGGTGCCGTGGCCTCCGGCGCGGACCGCGGCCTGCTGGTGCGGGTCGGGACGGGCTTACCGGGACTGCCACGGGGTGGCATGAGCACCTGACCGGGGGGCGCTGCTGCTGTGCCGTTGCCGGAAAACCCCAAGGGCCCTGCTCCAGCGGGGCCCTTGGACGTAGGTGAGCGGAACGAGGCATTCTTTCTGCAGGAAGATTCCCTCGATGTCCCACTTTTGCAATATCATCACATCCCACCACTGATCTCAGGGCGCACCTCCCCCACGCAAGTCTCAGCTCTGTGTGCGCGAGGAAGCCTTCATGCCGCCTTATCAGCCTTCTGCCGACTGGCAGTACGAGATCCCGACGACCGGCAGCAAGCGGCTGCCGCCTGCCGCCCGGTACGTCGAATCGCTGACGCATCAGGGCTACGGCTTCGAAGCCGCCATCGCCGACCTCGTCGACAACTCCATCGACGCGGGCGCCCGTAACGTCGTCGTCAGCTTCCTCCGGGACGAGGACCGCCTCGCCGGCCTCCTTGTCGTCGACGACGGGTGCGGCATGAACGACGAGGCCCTGGACACCGCGATGACGGTCGGCGGCCGTGAGGGCTACGCGGCAAGCGCGCTCGGTCACTTCGGGGCGGGCCTCAAGGCCGCCTCCCTCTCGCACGCCGATTCGCTGACCGTCATCAGCCGCACCAAGAAGAGTCCGTCCACCGGCCGCCGCTGGCTGACGGCGCGCGCCCAGGCCGACTTCACCTGCGACGTCGTCGACCCCCGCTACTGCCAGGACCTCGTCGACCGCTACGACGGGGTCGTCGAGTGGCACGGCACGATCGTCCGCTGGGACCGGGTGCGCGCCTTCGACACCGTGACGACGGGTCAGGCCGACCGCTTCCTGAACGACGCGATCGAGAAGCTGGAGACCCACCTCGGTCTGTATCTGCACCGCTTCCTCGCCCGCGAGGACTTCAACATCGACATCGTCGTCGAGGACGTCCGGACCAAGGAAGAACTCGACCATCGCGGCGTCGAACCGATCGACCCGTTCGGCTACCGGATACCGGGCCGGTCCGGCTTCCCCCGTACGTACAGCGCCCCCATCGAGGGCGTCGGCAAAGTGGCGCTGACCGCACACATCTGGCCTCCGAAGTCACCGCTGGTCAGCTTCCGCGGCATCGGTCCGCTCGCCGAACGCCAGGGCTTCTACATCTACCGCAACGACCGCCTCGTCCAGGCAGGCGGCTGGAACAGCACCCGCAGCGCCGAGGGACACCTCGCGCTGGCCCGGATAGCCGTCGACCTGCCGACCGAACCGAACGACGTCTTCAGCCTCACGGTGAAGAAGGACGGCGTGACGGTCACCCCCGCCTTCGCCCGCGGCCTCGAACAGGCCACGGACGACAGGGGCCAGACGTTCGCCACGTATCTCCAGGAAGCGGAGACGACGTACCGGGAGGCGGCCCGGCGCGCCACCGAGCCGCAGCGCAAGGCCGTCCTCCCGGCCGGCAAGGGCCTGGACCCGAAGCTGAGGCGTGCGCTGCGTGACGAACTTCCGGAGCTGGAGGGCGAGGACGCGATCACCTTCCGCTGGGACACGCTGCCGTCGGAGGTGTTCTTCGAACTCGACCGTGACGAGCGGGAGGTCAAGCTCAACAAGGAGTACCGGCAGGCCTTCAACGGGGGCCGCCGCGGCGGCCTGAATGACGCCCCGGTCGTCAAGAGCATGCTCTATCTCATGGTCAACGAGATCTTCCAGAAGGAACGGGTGCGGGCTGTCCACACCGACAACGTGGCGCTGTGGAACAGCGTCCTGGTGACGGCCGCGCGCTGCGAACTCGCGCGCTGAACCACCGAGTCGTCCGCCCACCTCCCTTCTCGAGGAAGCCGTCCCCACCATGCCCGACCACCTGTTCAACCTGCACGGCGACGTCCTGGCCGCGATGCGACGTGGCCCCAAACACTTCACCAAACTGGCCTTCGTCCTCTCCGAGGCCGACGAACCCGCCGACACGGAGCTGAGCCACTTCCGGGACCGCATCATCGCCGCGGGCCCCGGCGACGAGCTCACCGCACTCTGGCACCGCACCCTGACCGGCTGGGACCTGGCGGAACAGGCCGACTGGTCCGCCGCCCCGCCCCGTACCGACGAGCGCCGCGCAGACACGTACACCCGCCTCGGCTTCGGTGCAGATCTACGCAAGGCGCTCGACCATGCGGTGCCGGTCTTCAAGGAGCCCGGCCCGACGATCATCAGCACGACTCCGACTTCCTGGTACTCCCGCGACACCGCGGCAGCCCGCTCCTTCTACTGGAACTCGTACGAGCAACTGCTGCGCCGCAAGGGCTGGTCGGACGCGGCCGTGTCCAGCCTCGACGAGGCGAGTCACGCCGTGGTCGAGCGCCTCGCCGACCCCACGCGCACCGAGGCATACGGAGCCCGCGGCCTGGTCGTCGGCTATGTCCAGTCGGGCAAGACCGCCAATTTCACAGGCGTCACGGCAAAGGCCATCGACGCGGGCTACCGACTCGTCATCGTCCTCGGCGGCACCCTGAACCTCCTCCGGGGCCAGACCCAGCGCCGCCTGGACATGGAACTGATCGGCCAGGAGAACATCCTGCGCGGCGCCGACCCGTCGGACCCCGACGCCCTGATCGACATCGACTACCAGGACGACGAGGACTGGCCGGCGAAGTTCGTCAGCCACGGTGGCCGCCCCTCCACCCGAGGCGCCTTCGACATCGAACGCCTCACTACCCGGGACGACGACTACAAGAGTCTGGCGACCGGAATCCGCGCACTCGAATTCGACAAGCAGGTCCGTACGCAGCCGCTTCACGCCCCGGACAACCTGCACCACGCGGCCGCGCGCGTAATGGTGGTGAAGAAGAACAAGTCCGTGCTGGCCAAGCTCATCAAGGACCTGAAGAAGATCGGCCCGCTCCTCTCCGAGATCCCCGCGCTGATCATCGACGACGAGTCCGACCAGGCTTCGGTCAACACCACGGACCCGAAGAAGTGGGAGGAGGGCAAGGTCGCCCGTACGGCCATCAACAGCCAGATCTCCCAGCTGCTCGGCCTCCTCCCCCGCGCCCAGTACGTCGGCTACACGGCGACGCCCTTCGCCAACGTCTTCGTCGACCCGGGCGACGGCGAGGACATCTTCCCGCGCGACTTCCTGATCTCACTGCCCCGCCCGACCGGCTACATGGGCGTCCAGGACTTCCACGACCTGGACCGGACCGACGACTCCGCCACCGGCACCGGCACCGCCGAGGAATCCCACATCCGCGGCATCTACGAGGACACGGGCGACCGCCTCCAGGAAGCCCTGGACGCGTTCCTCCTCACCGGAGCCCTGAAGCTGTACCGCGCGGCCAACGGCGTCCCCGACGGCCCCTTTCGCCACCACACGATGCTCGTCCACGAGTCCGTACGTATGGCCGAACACGCGTCCCTCGCCCTGCGGATCAGCTCTCTGTGGCACGAGGCGGCCTACACCAGCCAGGAGGGTCACGACCGCCTCTCGGCCCTGCTGGCCTCCGACTTCCAGCGCTTCGCCGACGACGGCCTGCCCACCCCCACCTCGTACGAGGACCTGAAGCAACACGTCTTCCGGGCCCGCCAGCTGATCAACTCCGGCGGCACATCGGTGATCGTCGTCAACGGTGACACCGAACGCGACTACGCCCAGCCCGACCTCGACTTCGACCGCACCCCGAACGTGTGGAAGATCCTGGTCGGCGGCACCAAGCTCTCCCGCGGCTTCACGGTCGAGGGCCTGACGGTGACGTACTACCGCCGCAAGACCCAGCAGGCCGACACCCTGATGCAGATGGGCCGCTGGTTCGGCTTCCGCCCCGGCTACCGCGACCTGGTCCGCCTCTACATCGGCCGCGAGGAGCCCATGGGCAAGTCGAAGACGGTCGATCTGTACGAGGCCTTCGAGGCCATCTGCCGCGACGAGGAAACATTCCGCGCCCAACTCACCCGGTACGCCGCCCTGGTGGATGGCAAGCCCCAGGTCACCCCGGCCCAGATCCCCCCGCTGGTCTCCCAGCACCTGTCCTGGATCAAGCCGTCCGCCCGCAACAAGATGTTCAACGCGGAGCTGGTGGAGATCCGGTCGCCGGGCGAGTGGGTGGAGCCGACGGCGTACCCGACGGATGCGGCGGATCTGCGGCACAACGCGGAGGTGTGGCAGCCGGTCCTCCAGTCCCTGGATACGGATCCACGCGTCTTTGTCACGCTCTCTGAGAGTGACCGGGGAAGCTACATCCGCTACTCGGCCAAGACTGCGATCCTCAGCCACAATCAGATGCTGGACATCATGCACAGCCTGCAGTGGGGCCGCCCTGATCTGTTTGCGCCCCACTTGACGTATCTCAAGGACTCCAGCTCTGTCGGCTGCGCGACGGACGACTGGGTCCTGATCCTCCCTCAGACATCCGGTCGTACCAGCGTGGAGGCGAGGATCCTTGATGTGCAGCCGCTCACGCTGGTCCAGCGCAAGCGCAACGCTCGCGGAGTCTTCAACCGCATCTCCGGCGTGTCTCATCGCCAGTCTGCCGAGCGCATCGCTGGTATCCGTCCCCCGTGTGAAGACGACCCCTTCGCTACACAGTTCCATCGGCCTCGGCGTGGAGCAGTACTCCTCTACCCAGTGGTTGACCCCGATCTCGGCGACCCCGCGGGTCTCGTGGCACAGGGCAGGATTGATCCAGCCAAGGTGGTTATGGCGGCTGCCTTCATCCCGGCTGCTGACCCAACAAGCCAGCAGGTAACCTGCGTTCGGTTCCGGACTATCGACTCCTCACGGTCCGGTGAGCCAGTCGTCGAGGCCAAGGAACGGTAGGACAGCTCGCCAGAGCTACAGATCACATAGCAGGAGCTTCCACATGCCGAAACTCGTTCTGCCTGAGCTGGAAGCACTCTGCGCAAGCGAACATCCTCCGGCACACCAGCTCATCGGACCGGAGGATGATCTGGAACTCCAGTCAGTGCTGGGATGGTTCCGCAGTCACCCAGTCGATGCGCGCTATACGGAGGCGATCGGAAACTCCATCGACTACGTGCTGGATGGCGGCCGGACAGGCCGCTTTGATCTGCAGCTGCCAACAGTTCACCCCGGCGAGCGCGCCTCAGTCGGCGCGAAGCTGGAATATGAAGTCCTGCGGGTTTTCGACCTGCCGAAGATCAAACCGCTCGACACAGCCATCAATGGCATCCCTGTGGACATTAAGGCCACGACCACGGGGAACTGGACGATCCCTTCAGAAGCACACTGCCAGCTGTGCATCTGCACGAAGATAGAGCTATCGAAGAACCGGCACCAAACCCTGCTTGTCCGCACGCATAGGTCGTGGCTTCAGGAAGGTGAGAACAAGGACGGTAAGCGCGGCCTGGCCGCTCATGCACGCGATCATTGGAGCGTGCCTCTCTACGATTGGACACCTCTTCCAGTCAACCCACTCCGCTACCTCACTGACGTTCAGGCTGCCGAGGTACTGGCCGACAAGCCCGGTCAAGTGAAGCGGCTACTGAAGATGTTCCAGTACCTGGAGGGGCGGGTAATTCCACGCAACGTGATCAGGACAGTCGGAGCGGGAAAAGACGACCCAGTTCGCCGCGCGAGGGAGGCGCGGGGCCCTGCCGAGCAACTGGGGCTGAATCTCCTCTGCGGCGATAAGGTCGAATCGCGCGAAGTCGCTGCCGCAAATGGATATACCCTCCGCCCTGGAGAGTGGCTTGCCCTGCGGCAAGAGGCAGATCAGACAAACGTATCGCCATAGTTGGATCAGCGTTGGGGAGCAAATAAATCCCGATGGAAGAGCAATGCGCCATAGCCATGAGGAGCGGAGGACGGTGCCCGAGCCCGAAGAGTGGACGCCTCCAGAAGGTTCGTGGGCATCCTCGGCAGCCCGGCGGAGAAACATGCAGGCGATCCGGAGCCGCGACACGAAGCCCGAGCGCCTGATCCGTCGGCTTGTACATGCCAACGGCCTCCGCTATCGCGTCGCCGCTCAGCCCTTGCCGGGCCTTCGCCGGACGGCAGACATGGTTTTCCGTCCGGCGAAGGTAGCGGTGTTCATCGATGGCTGCTACTGGCACGGCTGCCCTGAGCACTATGTCCCGCCGAAGACCAACCCCGGCTACTGGTCAGACAAGGTGGCCCGGAACATGGCCCGCGACCGCGACACTGACCAGCGCCTCGCCGAGGCCGGCTGGTTGGTTCTGCGGTTCTGGGAGCACCAGGATTCAGACGCCTGCGCCCTGGCGATCATCGACACCGTCCGCGAGCGGCGGCATCTGCCCGGGTAGCAAGTTCAGCGGCTCGACCTTGGCTTTCGTGTCGCGTTGATGGGCGGCACGCAGAACCGCCGCGATCGCTTTACCTACAACTGCAGCAACGGGCGGAGGGAACGCATTTCCCACCTGTCGATACTTGGCAGTCTTCCCTCCGGTGAATTTCCACTCCTTCGGAAATCCCTGGATGATTGCGGCTTGCTCTACCGTCAGCATAGGGCCGCCAGATCCAAACAGATCACGAGCCTGGCTGTTCTTTTTCTTACCTTCCTCGTGATCATTGGCAACGCCCATACCAGATACACCAAGCGTATCCCAGGCTG
This sequence comes from Streptomyces sp. NPDC002206, assembly GCF_053593595.1. NCBI lineage: Bacteria > Bacillati > Actinomycetota > Actinomycetes > Kitasatosporales > Streptomycetaceae > Streptomyces > Streptomyces sp. NPDC002206. The sequence goes on along the minus strand of NZ_JBSFCW010000008.1, from coordinate 53,810 downwards.
CCTTTGCCCGACTCGGACCCAAGTCGGCGCCACCATGCTTCTTAGAGCCACCAACCAGGGTGGGAGCGATGCCGCCATCCTTCTTTTTCCCGGCTGCATCAGATGCCTTACGCATCCATCTGTCGAGACACTCCCGCGCCATCACAGAGATGTCCCCACCCATTTCAATATAGGGATTATATCGATCTCTCATCGACGACTCCAGCGCGCTGAAGACACTTCGAGGGCCGTCTTCAGGGGTGGGCCACACAAATTTAAGATCGCGCAGAACGTTCTCGCGGATAGCAACAAGCACTGCTCGCGGGCGCAACTGAGGAACGCCGAAGTCACTGGCCTCCAGCACTTCCCATTCACATACTTCGTAGCCCATACCCTGGAAATCTTCTTCTACGCCGTCCTCAGGCCTCTTCGCCCGACCCCCTTGAAGGCGCGCTTCAATATAGGTGCGGTAGTCGCTGAATTTTGCGTCTTTGATTCCGCGAACATTCTCGATCATCACAGCTTTAGGGTGAAGCTCATCAACCAGCTGCAGCATCCGAGGGAAGAGATCTCGCTCGTCATCCTTCCCCAACTGCTTTCCAGCATGCGAGAACGGCGGGCAGGGAACGCCGCCAGCAAGCAGATCAAGCTCCCCCCGAACGAGCGGCCTGCCAAGGAATTTAACTGGATTCTTCAGGCCAGCCTCTGGGTTCTTTTTATCGGGGAGTGGAAGGAAATGATTGACATCGCCAGAAATGACGTCACAATACTTTCGTTCCCATTCCCACCCTTCCGTATTCTTAATGTTGTGCTCTAGAGTCCTTACCGCATGCTCGTCGATCTCGACAAGCGCAAGATGCCGGAAGCCCGCCTGATGGAGGCCGATGGCTTGCCCGCCGGCCCCTGCGCAGATCTCAATCGAGGTCAGCGTGTGATCACTGGGGCTCATCGGCTCCTCCTGGTGTGGCTGATACAGACACGCAAGTGTCGCATCTACCTCGGACACCGGTGGAACCCCGACGCCAGGCCCGCCCCACCCGGCCCGTTCAGCTCTCTAGTAGATCCCGCAGGTCTCGCTGCATCTCATCCCGCAACACAGCCGGCAGCTGCCGATACATGCCCCAGGCCCGTTCGACTGGACTCAACGGCCGAACGTCCGCGGCCATCCACTCAAGCAGCTCCCGCTTCTGCTTGCCGGGCAGCGCCTTAACCCGTTCCCAGACCTGCGCAGAGCTCATCTCGACGCCGGCCAGGTTCCTCACAAGCTCATTACAACGAGCACATTCCGTAATGAGGCCCTCTGCACGGCCCCCGCTGCCCGAGCCGAGCGGGTTCACGTGACCGAGCGTGAGCCGGGCAGTCGAGCCCGGCTCCCCCGGGTATGCCTCAGCGGCGCCGACGCCACAACGACGGCACATGTGCTGGTCCCGCTCCAGTACATAGCGCCGCGTCTTTGCGCTGATCTGACGCAGCCCAGCCGCGCGGTGTTCCCGCTCCCAGACCGGCGCCCCGATCTTCTCCAGGAAAAGCTGATCAGGCTGAAGACTTGGCTTATCCAGGTCCGTCCTGATCACCCAGCCAGCAGGGCGAAGATCTCGCATCCGGCGGTCCACCTGCTCAGCGCCGGTGATGGCCGCCCGCATCGCCGCCTTCGAGAAGGCATTGCCGACGCGGACCTCATCGCGCAGCCAGAGGGCCACCCGCACCCGCGTGCCCAGATTCGTGTTGCGCCAGTCCAGCCCCTCGGCCGACATCAGCCACCGCCACATTCGAATGTCCGCACCAACAGTGGTCACTTCGAGCGATCACGCTAGCTTGCCGTCACTTGCCGCGGCAAGTGACGGCAAGCTGCCGGTTATGGGCAACTTCCATCGGCAGGTCAGCGAGAGGACACCCTGATGATTCCGCCAGACGACAGCCGCCACCAAGCGCTCCCCGGCCTCGCTTGCGTCGAGATCTGCGCTGGCGCCGGAGGACAGGCCCTGGGACTGGAGCGTGCGGGATTCGAGCACAGAGCCTTGGTTGAGCTGGACGACGACGCTGTCCGCACCCTTCGCGCCAATCGCCCGTACTGGAATGTCCTCCACGCCGACGTCCACAGCATTTCCGCTGGCGAGCTCCGGCCGAGCGGCCATGAGCAGCAGGAGATAGCACTCCTCGCGGCCGGCGTACCGTGCCCGCCCTTCTCGCTGGCAGGCCAGCAGCTCGGTGCGGCCGATGACCGAGATCTCTTCCCCGCCGTGCTGGCACTCGCAGCCAGTCTGAAGCCGAGGGCGGTTCTGATCGAGAACGTCAAGGGGATCTTGCAGGCGAAGTTCGACAGCTACCGCACAGACGTGCTCCAGCAGCTCGAAGACCTCGGGTACGCCACGAGCTGGCGGTTACTCCGTGCCTGTGACTTCGGAGTGCCGCAGCTACGGCCGCGGGCAGTTCTGGTCGCTATGCGGCCCGCGTCATTCACGCAGTTCATCTGGCCGACGCCGACAGCCTGCCCGGACACCGCCCCGTCAGTGGGCAGCGTGCTCTACCAGTCCATGGCGTCACAGGGCTGGGAACTCGCCCGCGAGTGGGCCGACTCCGCAGCAGTCATCGCACCGACGCTCTGCGGCGGATCCCGGAAGCACGGCGGAGCTGACCTCGGCCCGTCCCGGGCCCGGCAGGCCTGGGCGGAGCTGGGTGTCAACGGCTCCAGCGTCGCTGACGCCCCGCCCCTGCCTGGCACGCCTCTCCCTGTCAAGCTCACGGTGGCCCAGATGGCGCTGCTCCAGGGATTCCCTCCGGACTGGGCAATCACTGGACGCAAAACTGCGGCCTACCGACAGGTGGGAAATGCGTTTCCACCGCCGGTGGCCGCAGCTGTCGGCCGCAGTATCGCCACCGCCCTGATTCAGACGGGCAGCGGCACAGACGCCCGGAGTCCCCATACCGGCTGGCTCGGAACCAGTGCATCTGGCAACAGCCGCCATGCCCCCGTAGCGAGTCCTGGCGTAATGGCATAAACCGGAACCTCAAGCCGGGCCGACTCCCAGCGCCCGCCTTCGGCCTTGTCCGCTGGAACAGCTGAGTGGAGCCACCCGCGGCTTACGGTGGCTACATTCACCGCGTTCCCGTCCCCACCAACGAGAACGGCGGCCAGACACCATTCGACGTCGGTCGCCATGACCTCGTACTCGTGCCGTGTCAGGTGAATGACCAGGCGTGTGGGGTCCGTCGTGGACTTGACCTCAATATGCGCACGTTCCGCGAGAGACCGCACAGCCTCTATGTCGTAACCATAGGCATCTGACTCTGCCGCCACATGCCTGACTCGTGGCACGCCGCCCCGTCTGAGCAACCGGAGAAGAGCCTGTTCACCGGCCGCCCCGATAGCCCTCCTGGCTTCCTCAGCAGCACGGCTCCACTGAACCTGAGGAACTACGGAGGCAATCCCCATGTCCCTCAACTCGCTGTCGCTGATCTCGACAACAGGACGGTTCATCGCCGTGACCATGCCAGCCCGCCTGAGCCAGGCCAGACCCTCGTCGTACTGAGCCGGCGTGAGGTCCGAGTATCGCGGGTGATGCGTGAAGAGCACCCGCACGCGGGGAACTCCAGCTACACGCAGCTCTGACAGCCAGCGAAGCGCTGCACGGCGCGTGGCTTCACTGGGCAGCGACGGCATCGACATGCCTCAGCAACGCACGAACATCGGCCATATCCATACCGGCGGCTCCAGACGGTTCGTCTTCGAGGTCGGCCAGCTGCTGGACGGAGGGGTCGTCGAGGATCCGCCCCATGAATTCGAGCTTCTCTTCAAGCCTCATGGCCACCACCTCATCGATGGTGCCTTCAACGGCGAGCACGGTGACACGCGTCTCCGTATTGGGGGCGAGACCGAGTCGGTGAATCCGGTCCAAGCTCTGGAGAAAACGTCCCGCCATGAAGTCACGATCCACATAAACAGCGTCATGGCAGACGTGGTGCAGGCTGATGCCCTCGCCAAGAGTGGCCGGGTTGGACAGCAGAACGTGACAGTCGGGATCCTCGCGGAAACGCTTGATCTGCTCCTCGCGATCAGGCGTACCGCCGTGCACCACAGCGGGCTGGTATCCCGCGAACAGGCTCTCCATCGTGGTGATGCTGCGTACGAAGGTCGTCCAGACCAGGGTCTTCCGGCCCATAGCGGCGTTCTTCGCCACTATATTCAGCGCTTCCTTGTACTTCGGGGACAGCTCGTGTCGCGGCAGGTTCCGCATCAGCGAATACAGCGATTCGTCCTGAGGGACTTCAAGCGGCGGCACCTGATACGTCAGTGGTTCATAACGGCTTCCCCCCTCGACAAGCAGCGCGGGGCTCGTAGCTGCCATGAGCAGGCGCAGCATCGCTTTGCCGAGGGCGTCAAAATCTGCACGAGATGCCTCGGCCCTGGTAGTGAAGCGCCCAACCAATGCGTCGTACACCTCACGGTGCAGATCCGGCATCTTCAAACGCCTGATGCGTGTCTCGAACGGGGGCAGTCCCAACTCATTCTTAGTCGTCCGCGTGAAGAGCGGGCGAAGCACCGAGCTGGCGTGCGCAAGATCGCCTCCCGCGACAGCCTGCGTCACCACCCGCCGCCCGTGGCCTGGCCAGACAAAGGACAGAAGATTCTCCAGGTCTCGCGCCCCGTTCGGAGCCGGCGTACCGGTCAGGATGAGCCGACGACAGCTAAGCGGCCCAAGCGCCATACAGGCGCTGCCGTATGTCCCCTGCGCCCCCAGCTTCATGCGATGCGCTTCATCGAGGATGACCATGGAAGGTGCGCCACGCAGCCAAGAGGCCAGTGCTGCAAGCGACTTGTCAAGGCGCTCGTAGTTAACGATCAGAATCTCTGCTCTGGGGTCGGGGTTCTTCCCCATCACGGTGGTGATCGGAGGTTCTTTGAAGCAGAGGTCGCTCTCAGACAGCCAGGATTCATAGGCAGACTTCGGGCTGACGACCAGGAGCCGACGGACGTCGCTGCGCTCTCGCATGGCCGCGTACACCGCAAGCCCCACACGCGTCTTTCCCGCTCCAGGAACGCTGAAATTGGCGCCGTGCTGCAACGACAACAGGCGTGCGATGTCGCGTCGCTGGAATTCCGTGAGGTCTGCGCACCAGCCAGATCCCAGCGCCTCTTCTACAGTGCTGTCGTCCCATACCGGCGCCGGGCTGGGCGCCTGGAGCTGCTGCTCAGCCTGGTCGGCATCGTCCAGGACTCCCCCGACCAGCGTGCCAAGTTCGTCCTCCCACGCAACCGACTCTGGATGAGGCCAGTCAGCGAGAACATCAATGCCTACAAGGAAGTCGTCCAGAGACAACTCCAGGGTGAGCCTGCCACGCAGACCCCCGGGAAAGCGGGCAGCCAGCCGGGTCAGATCACTGCGGTACGGCTCATCAGCCCGCAGAACGGCTTTAGTCCGCGATACATCGAAGCCGATGTGCAGGGACGGTTCTTCCGTCACTGTTACGACTCCTCCGACCGTCCGGCGTCGAGCAGCCAGGCAACACCGTCACCAGGTACTTCGATGCTCTGAGCGGCGGCCAGAGCTAGTTTGCCCAGGGACGCCTTCAACTTGAGAACTGCCTCGTCGAGGGCCTCCTCATCCAGGCTCCGGGACGCACGGGCCAGCACCATGTCCGTGATGCACTGCTCGATGTCCTGGCAGGCGTCGTGAAGCCGGTCAGGAGCCGCCTGCTTGCGCTTGCGCACGCGGGCATCCTTGCCGGCTGGTTCCAGAGCATCCTCTACTGCTTTATGCGCGTCTTCGAACACTGAGGCAGCCTTCTCAGCCTGAGCAGGGGAAACCTTGTTCCCTGCACGAAGGACAGCCTTCGCCCGAAGGATCGAGTCTGTGAAAGCGCGAGCTTCGGCCACCTGAGGCACCTCGGCCCTCACCGCTCGGTTGATTCCGGGGATCACACGTTCGGCGACTGCGGTGGGCGCGGCCTTCAGAACATCCGGCAGCCGGTGCTCCAGATAACGCGTCCGGAAATCGGCTTCGATGAGACGGACGTCAGTCTTGGAGAATTCCATCACGATGGCAGCCAAGCGGTTTTCCTTGAGCAGCTCAGCCTTCTTCGGATCGGCCTTGGATTCCTTGGCGTAGGCGCGATGCACCTCACGAAGCTTCTCCTGAGCATCTTCAAAGTCCAGTAGCCGAAGCTGCGCGTCCTCGGTTGTGGACCTGTCCCTCAGGTCGCGGAGGCAGTTCAGCACCCAGAGGTCCTGCTCGGCCGTCGACTCCCGGATACGGAAGTCGCGCGCAACCTCCTTCAGCGGTCGGCCTGCCGCGACCTGCTCATCAATCGTCAGCAGCCTGTTGATATACGAGTACGGGCGGCGAGTGTCGTGGCGCAGCTGGAGGGAGAGCTCGACCGTGTTGATGTCGGCCCAGGTGCAGGAATCAGGCAGCACGCCGACCCTGATGTAGGGGATGCCGAGCTCACGCAGTGCTGCCGCGCGGGTGTTGCCGTTGACCAGGATGCCTTCGCGCGTGACGAGCCCCGGTTCGTTCTGCCGGAAGTCCTTGAGGCTCTGCTTCAGTTCCTCAAAGTCCTTGTCCCTCTTTGACGGGTCAGACGGCTCTGCCTGCAGCAGGTACTGCAGGTAGGTCTGGCTCTCATCGCTAAACGGATCCTCGTCCAACCGACGGTCCAGCTGAGGATCGAAGCTGCGCTGGGCTCGGATCCGGTGGGTGCCCGGGTTGTAGTAGAGCAACTCCAACGGCATGTCGATGACCTGTACGACCTGCGGCTTCGTACGCCACTCAATCGTCAGGGTCTCCTGGAGTCCCGTGCCGGCGGCTACCTCCTTGAGGCGCTGCTCTACGAGGTCCTTGTTCTCAGCGGCAAGCGGCGGTCGGCCGAAGTCCCCGACGTCCTTGATCACAGTACGTTCTCCTCTGACTCGCGAAAGATGTAGCTCTGCTCACGGGTGGGGCCGCCACCGAAAGCGACCCCACCACGGTCCTGCGGATGCGGCTCAGGCGGGGGGCATTCCGAGAGCCGCGCGGACCTTGTCCCGGGACTCAGCCGGCAGGGTACGGAAGTCGGCCCAGAGCCGCTCCACAGCGCCGAACTCCCGCTCGTCCGCGGCGACCCAGTCCGTCAGCATCTGACGCTCCAGCCCACCGAGCTTCGCGACGGCCTCGATCACGGCATCCAGGTCTGCCTCCAGACCACGGCCGCCGATACGACAGCGGTTGCACTCCGCCACGAACTGCACCGGGCAGCTGCCGTCGGGCTGCTTCACCTTCCGCCGGGCGATATCAATCTGGGCCGACTCGAACGAGCCGGCGTAGATCTGTCCCGGGCTGATCCCGCACGACCGGCAGCGGTTTCCATCGCTGGCCAGGATCTTCCGCCGCTGGGTGTCCGTGATGGACGAGCTGTCCTTGGTGGCCTTACCCGGCTCCCAGACCGGCTGACCCTGCCCGACGAACCGCTGTTCGTGCTGGCCCAGCAGTGCGTCTTCCCTGTGCGTGTCGATCTGCCAGCCATAGTCGCGCAGGTCACGCACCCGGCGATCGGCCTGACTGATCCCGGGGAAGGCGTTCTTGACGTCCTCCTTGGTGAAGACGTTGCCCTCTCCTACGACCGTCACCAGCCACAGCGCGGCGCGCTTCATGGTGCCGAACTTCTCATCCCGCCACGATGGCAGAGCCATTCCACGTTCCCCTTACGTCAGGCACACGGCAGACCGAACTGATGCCAGAAGGGATCCTGCTGGCAGCCCTTGCGGACAACGCCAGTTTTGCTGCGTGACAGTCCGTCACGCCAGGCTCTGCCCGGTTTCGAGGGGTGATGGAAAACATCCGCGCGGCCCGAAAAGTGGACGCGTCCGCGACAATTGAGTGCTCATCGCCGCAGCATCAGACGAACGGAAGTCGTGCGTGACGCTCAGATCGAGGAAGTGGAAAGAACTGCCAAGTAACACCACCTCGGCCCATCGGGCCCTGGTGACGGCGATGCGCGAGATCCGGGATTGCAGCCCTCGGACGCAGGCCGCGATCGCCGGGAATGCCCACCAGGCAGCGACGACACTCTCGAACCACCTCAACGGTGGTCGCATCCCGGAGGAGCCTCTCCTGCGGGACTTCTACGAGGTCATAGAGAAGGACGCCGCCGCAGAAGGTGTCCTGCTGCCACACACGCTCGATGCCCTCCTGGAGCTCCGCGTCCAAGCCCAGAAGAAGCACTGCCGATGCTGCAGTGTCGGATACCCGCCCGCTCACACCCAGACCGGTCCGGAGCAGCCGGCTCCTCGCATCGTGCGGAACTCGCCGGTACGGCGGGCGCGAAGCCTTCGCCGTCAGGTCCGGCGGCGCGAATTTTCAGTGCTGCAGGAACGGATGAGGGTGCCGGTCCCCCGAGCGGAGGGGGACCGGCACCCTGCACAGGCCGCCGAGGTCACTTGGACGGAGACTGGAGTAGTGGCTCGCTATCTCGCCGACGGCCGGAAGCGCGACGCGGACCTCTTGCTCTGGCGGGCAGGGACGTCGTACTCCGCCGACAACATCCTTAGGGCCGTCAGCTCATGTCGTTCAGCTGGCTTGCGGGACGCCGCCGAAACGATACTGATCACCGCAGCTGAACGTACGGACAAACAGGCCGTCCTGAACATCACGGCAGCCTTCAACAACGCCGGCCGGCACGAGGACGTCGCGTTCATGTTGGCCGCAGCGACCCAGGCTTCAGGCTGACTCTTGCCACAGCAGCCCCGGAGTTAAGCCGCCTCGGCCTCCGCCTCGAAGTGCATCTGCGCCCGGTCCAACAGGCCGTCCGGGTCGCCGCCCCGGGCAGCGACCCAGTGGAGGAGATCCGCGATGAGGTCGGTGGCAGATTCCTCAAGGATCTGAGCCGTGCGACTCTGCAGCAGTGGCGGTGCTCCGACGTCCCGTCGGTAATTCGCCAGGGCCGCCTCGGCCCGTCGCACGCGGCGGCATTGCAGCTCCGGGTCAGCTGAAAGCTCACACCAGACCGCTTTGCCCGTCGCAGTCAGCAACGTGCCCCAGTCGACAGCCATGCCGGCAAGCAAATGCAGACCCCGGCCACACTCGTCGTCGCAAGCAGGCGATCCAAGGACCGGCACACGGTGACTCTTGTCATGGAGCTCGATCCGCAGCCGGTCAGCCGCCGCCTCCAACACGAGAGTGGCAGCGGCACCTCTTCCCACGTGCTTGATCACGTTGGCAGCCAACTCACTCACTGCGAGCTCGGCCTCTTCAGCAAAGGCCGGCAGGCGCCACTCCGCGAGCTGCCCTCTGACGACTCTCCGGAGGTCCCGAACCGCTGCGGGCTCGGCCTCGAACGGCAACACGCTGCGGAGTTGCGAACTGTTGTCGTGTCCGGACATGCGCTCTCCTTCCGGCGCCACTTCAGCCCTGCACCTGCCGTATCCAAACGACTGCGCTGAGTGGCCAGGTTTGCGAGTATGGCAGCAAGAAGTCTCTTCATGAAACTTCTCACGGGAATCGATCGGGTGAATCCGGACGCCTCCAAATCGCCACCGACATAGCCTTGTTGGCGCCCAAGCGCCGCATGACACGGAACGGAAGGCCCCCTCCATGTCCGTCAGGACCACCACACGACGCCGCCAGCTCGGCGCGATGATGCGCAAACTGCGCGCACGGAAGGGCATGACGCTGGAAGAGGCCGGACGGCTCGTCGGGGTTTCAAAGGCCACTGTCAGCCGCTACGAGACCCAGGAAGGGCCAGTGAAATGGCCCATCGCGGACGCGCTCTGTCGGCAGTACGACGCAACCGACGCGGAGCGGACTGCCGTGGTCGCTCTGGCGAAGGATGCCAAGCAGCAGGGCTGGTGGGGGCCGTACACCGACTCCATCCCACCTGACATGAATCTCTTGCTGACGCTTGAGGACGAGGCCGTGCGCGAGGACCACTTCTCCTGCACTTACGTACCCGGCCTTCTGCAGACACGGGATTACAGCACAGCGATTCAAGGTGCCAGCGAGATGCGCCTAGCGCCCGAAGAGATCCAGCGTCTCGTGGATATCCGCATGAAGCGCCAGGAGATCCTGAGCCGACCCAAGCCACCCCACCTGTGGGCCATCCTCGACGAGTCAGTGATCCGGCGCGTGGTCGGTTCCCCCCGA
>NZ_JBSFCW010000008.1:0-43622 GCF_053593595.1 Streptomyces sp. NPDC002206 | reverse complement strand
GTTCCCCCGAATCATGCGCGATCAACTGGGTCACCTGCTGGAAGCCAACGACTCGCAACACATCACCTTGCAGATCCTGCCGTTCTCCAAGGGCGCTCACGGCGCGGCCTTGGGAAGTTTCGTGATTCTCGGCGGGGTCGAGACAAGCTTGGACGTCGTGTACGTCGACCTGCATGTCGGCTCGCTCTTCATGGAGAAGGACGAGGAACTCGACCGATACAGACTTGCGTTCGACTACCTGCGTGCACAAGCGTTGGACATGGCCACGTCGTCGGCCTTGATCGAGCGCGTTCGCGAGGAGATGTAATGCATTCGGTTCCTCACTCCCACAGGCCTCTCAGCTGGTTCAAATCGTCCTACAGCGGTGCGAACACAACTGAGTGCGTTGAAGCCGCCCACCTCCCACAGGCCATCGCGGTCCGCGACTCGAAGTCCCCTGACGGTCCGACGCTGACGTTCGGCAGCGCCTCGTGGGCGGGGTTCCTCACCGCCGTACGACATCAGCAGCTCGGCGCGTGATAGACCCACCTCCTGTGAGGGTTGCCTCCGCGCTGCCTCATAGGAAAGGTCTCCAGTGCCAGGTCTGCGCGCACCGACTCCCTTCAGTCGCAAGCATGGGTGCTCATGATGGATCGGCCTCTCGTCGTCCCCAAGTGGCGGAAGAACAGTCGTAGCGGTGGCAGCGACACGGAGTGCGTCGAGGTTGCTGACCTCCAATCGACGGCCGACGTACGGGACTCCAAGCAACCCTGCAGGCCCCACATAGCCGTAAGCCGCAGCGGGTGGACACGGCTCGTTGTTTCTCTGCGCACCCAGCAGGTCGGCATCCGATCGAGCGTGGCGCCCATAGTCAGCGAGCGCCGAGGCTCCGGCGCACCTGAGCGATCGCGTGTTGCGCCTCGGCTCCGAACACGGCGGATTCGCTCAGGGTCTGCCGCACCTGCGGCTACGTGGCGAGGGCGTCCGCGTCGTCGAGCCACAGCTCGGCGTGCCAGTCCTCAGTGATCACGAGGCGACCGTCGAAGCTCCAGAAGCCGTCGACCGGAGGGACCTTCACCGTTCCGCGGAGGGGGACGATTCCGAGGTCGACGGTGTCCATGCCGATGACGCCGGCCAGGCGGTCCGGTTGCGCGACCAGGACCCGCAGAGAGCAGATCAAGGTGCGCAACGCAGCTTCCCACCCGCAGTGTGCTGACCAGCTCCGTACACCCGCACCTCATCGTCCAGTTCAACCGGCCACGGCTGCCACCGTGGCCAATGCCTTCCCCGCCTGCCCGCTCGTGATCACTGATGAAGATCATGGCGGATCGGGGCGAGACCGGTCAGGATGGGGTGTTCCCAAGAGCCCGTCCGAGTCGATGCAGCCATCTGCGTCGGCGTCTGATCAGACCGCCTCGCCCGCCGGAGGACTCCGTGCTCGCCGCCCGTCTCACCGCCACCGTCCGCACTCCGCTGGACCCAGACACCGCCGACGTCCCCGAAGTGCTGTACGAAGCCGGGCGCAGGCTGGTGGTGCAGCGTGCAGACACCGAACTCGTGTCCCTTGACTATGAGTTGGGTACCGTGACCCGCTTTCCCGCCCCCTGGCCCCGCGACTTCGGGACCGTCACGGTCTCCCCGGACGGTGACACGGCCGTGTACTGCGGGACGCACGCGGTACGCTGCGTCGACGCCTCCGGGGCCACCCGCTGGGAGGTCCGGCACGCCTGCTGGGCCGGTGAACGCCCGCACATGCACGAGGAGTTCGCAGAGTACGCCTACGACGACGAGCATGCCGCGCCCGACAGCGGCTCGGCCGCCTTCTCCAGCGACGGCAAGCTCCTCTGGGCGCACGTGCGAGGCCCCCTGGCGGCGGACGGTGACAGCGAAGCCGAGGACGAACTCTGGCTCGTCCTCGACGCGTCGGACGGCCGCGTCCTGGCCCATGCGGACACCGGCACCTTCGCCTCGGGCTCGCATCACACCCCCCACCCCGACCCGGCGCAGATGGGCCTGAGCATCGGCGAGGGCGAGGAGGGGTCGCCCGCGCTGTGGGGCCGCTGGGACGGCAAGGCCCTGGCCGTCCACAAGATTGACGACGAGACGGTGCTGCTCGACGTGAGCCCGTCGGGCCGCCACCTCCTGGCCACCGACGTCGGACAGGACGCCCTCTATCTGCACGCTGCCGACGGCGGTGCGATCCTGCGAGACCTGGACGCGGAGGGCACCGTACCTGGGCACCAGGACGGCGGACGGGTGTACTGGGACTTCGAAGCGGCCTTCATGGACGAGGACACCGTCGTCGCGAGCACGGCGGGGAGCGACGCGGGACACGGCCCGGCCCGGCACTGGCTGGTGTCCACAGGCGACATGACCCTGCGCGGCGGGATCACCTACCCTCACCCGGTCACAGGACCGGCCCGAATGGCGGGGAACGGCACCTGGTACACGGTGTCCGAGGACCGGAAGACCGTGTCCGTCTGGGAGTTGACGAACGCGGGCTGACACCGGCCGACGCGGCACGGCCCGCCGGTCCGAAGACCGGCGGGCCGCTCTCATTGAGGTGTTCAGGCCGTGCCTAGTACCGCGTGGCCAGCCAGAACATACGGAACCGCGTCTTGTCGCCCCGGCCCCGGAACGTCTTGCCACCCGACCGCCGATGAGGTCCTCGACAAGGTCGCCACCTCCTGCCGAGGAATGTCTGGCTCAGGGCACTGGGCCACGCCGTCAGGAGCAATGCACGAGGGCGTCCGCCCAGTCGACGGCGTCGTGATCGAAACCGTCCCCGGCGTTGTCGGTCACCAGACTGAGGGTGTCCGCGCCGGTGACGTCCACGTCCACATCCTTCACGGTCTCCCGGGTGATGAGCCCGCTCTCGTAGACCTTCTTGCCGTCGACGAAGACGAAGAAGTGCGACGTGCCGCCGTCCGTCGAGGAGTCCGCGGCATCGTCGATCCCGATCGTCGCCGTCAGCCGCGAGCACTTCTTCCCCAGCTCGAATGAGACCTTCGAATTGCCCGCTGCACCGAGGCCCTTCTGATATCGCACACCGTTCAGCGTCATGGGATCGCTGCTGCCGACGTACGTGTCCCGCGTCACGACGTCCCACTCGCTCGTCGCCTCGGACCAGTCGAGGTCGGACAGGTAGGGGTGGAGGCGGCTGTGAATGCGCAGTTCCACCGAGCCGGCCCGGATCTCGGGCTGCCCTGCGGAGCTGGCCGTGAGATCCAGGCGCAAGGGGGGTGTGGGGCCGTCGGCGTTGCCGGACGCCGTGGCCGTGAGGTGGGCAGACGTCGTGCCGCCCGGGGGGACCCTGACCGTGCCGGTTGCCGCGCGGATCGTGTAGCCCGGGTTGGCAGTGGGAGACCGCACCTCGTTCCAGGCGACCTCGACGGTCGCCGCGGCATGGTTGGTGACCTGCAGCTGCGTGCCGGCGGAATCGCCCGCATCGAGACCGACGGCCTCGGGACCGAGACGTGCGGTCAGTGCCTGGCCGAGCGTCGAGCGGGTGAAGCCGACACTCTCGTGGCGGGGCTCGCCCTTGCCCTGCTGGTCCTGGTAGCCGGCCCGCCCGACGAGGTGGTAGGTCCCGGTCGCCGCATCGAGCGGGACGGTGACCTTCCAGCGGGTCGAGACTGTCTGGCCCGGCTTCACGGCGGCGAATCGTGAGGCATCCAGTGCTCGCACCTGACGGGTGGTCCGATCCTGGGTGGATTCGGCGGCGAGGCTGAGCCGGACGTCGTGAAGCGGGTGGTCGCTGTTGTTGCGATAGCTCGTGACCACCCGGTTGTGACCGAGTTGACGCAGCTCGGAGGGTCCCTCGACGCTGACGTGGTCACTGCCGCCGGGGGGCGCGATGAACTCGATCTCGGCGACGCTGCTGTAACCGTCATCGGGGCTGACGTAGCGCAGCCAGCGGAAACGGGCAGGGTTGTCCACGGCGAGTTCGTTCCAGCCGAACTCCGGCCGGTCCTTCACGGTCGCCAGCGTCCGGCACCCGTCGGCCGGCCCGTCGGTGCAGCCCTCGAACCGGCCGCCCGTCATCCGGTCGAGCTCCGTGTCATTGGCACCGGGGAAGAACCGGACCAGCGAGACCCTGGAGGCGTGGTCGGCGCCGAGGTCGATGCCGGTGTAGCCGCCACTGGGTTCGGCGTAGAGGAAATTGGTGCCCGGCTCGCTGTCGAAGGCCTTGTCGAAGGTGCTGGAAGAGTGGTCCCAGGCCGGACTTGTCCCGTACGGGGTGCCGGTCAGCCTGCCGGGCAGCGCGTACTCGGGCACGCCGGGCGGCGTACCGATGGCATCGGCCCGGGCGAAGAAGTCTTCCACCGTGCCGTCCCGCGGGCCGCCCCAGAGCCGGTCGGCCAGGACCTCCCGCGGCCGCCGCAGATAGGCGTCGAAATAACTGTCGGGGCGAGTGATCGCGTTGTCCGACCACACCGAGATCAGATACCCGGACAGGCGGGGGTGTTGCTGCGGTGTCCACTTCTCGTAGAGGTACTTCGCATCCGGCAGCAGCGGGAATCCCGGAGTGACATAGAGCGTGTCACTCGCGGAGACCACCACCTCGTAGCCCTGGTCGAGGTACTTCTGCGGGCTGTGGTCCTCGCTCGTCTCCCCGCCCGTGGTCCAGGCCTCGACCTTGATGTTCTTGTCCGGGTGGATGGTGGGGGTCTGGTCGACGTCCCACCAGTTCCAGATCACCATGCGCTTGCCCTGAGAGCGCACGACCTTGTTCATCTCGTTGATGTAGTCCACGAAGACATCCGCGGTGGAACCGAACCCGTGCTCCTTCGCGTACTTCACGAGTTGCGGGCACTTTTCCTGTTCGGCCTGGCGGGCATATTCGTCGGTGGCGATGTGGAATTCCGGCCCGGAGAAGAGCGGGGCGAACTCCTCGATCAGCCCCGCGGTGAACTTCCGCGCCTCCGGGTTGGTCACATCCAGAGTTCCGCCGGACAGCGCCTGACACGGGAAGGCCAGGTCGGGCCTGCCTTTGAGGATCGCCGAAGCGTGCGACGGCATCTCGATCTCGGGAATGAGCGTCACGTGGTACGTGCGGGCCGCGGCCTCGAACCGCCGGATGTCCGCCCTCGTGTACGCCTGCGGGGCGGCGAGCCACGGGTGACGTTCGCTGACCAGCCGGAACGCGTTGTGGTCACTCAGATGCAACTGCAGCGTGTTCAGCCGCAGGTACGACATCTCCCGGATCGTCTGCACGACGAAGTCCGGGGAGTAGTACTTGCGCCCCGCATCCAGCAGGTACCCGCGCTCGCGCTGCTTCGGCCAGTCACGCGCTTCGCCCCGCGGCAGGGCCCGGTGGCCCGGTGTCGTCCTCAGGGCCTGCAGCAGGGTCTGCGTGCCGTAGAACACGCCGGTGTCGTCGTTGGCACGTATGACGGCCACATTGCCGACATCCAGTGCGTACCCCTCCGGGCCGAGTTCCCGGTCGGCACCCTGCACGGACAGAAAGATGTCGCCGTCGCGCGGGTGTGAGGCCGACACCATGGGCACATCGAGCCCGGCGACCTCGGCCAGCTCATCGCGAAGGGTCCGTGCCTCATCGGTCAGCGTCTTCTCGTTGTCGTCGTCCACCACGATCCGCGAGCCCTGTCCCAGGGCCAGCGTTCCTTGGCCTCCGGACCATTCACGCAGAGCGGGAACGACCTTCGGCGCCGGATTGCGCGACTCCCCGACCGGTGGTCGGCCTCCCCGCCCCCACACAGCGCTGGTCGCCGAGGCCGTCGGCGTCACGCTCAACAGAACGGCCAAAGTGGTGAGCAGCGCGGCGCCGAGCCGCGCCGTCCGGGCAGATGCACGGGGCATGAGAGTCCCTTTCGGGCAAGGTCAAACCATCGAGAAGATCGGCCAGTCTGTGATCGCCGATGAACGTAAGGGGGCGTGGTGGTGCGCGCAATAGCTTGAACTGAGAAAGTTTCAAACTGGTTCACGCAAGGAGGCGGGATCCGCAGGTGGCACTCAAGGTGAGGCGGGGCGCTGACTTCGAGGAATTCCGGCCAGGTCGAGCAGCTCGTGAAGGCGCTCGGCGGGCAGGCTCGGATTGCTCGCTGCTGCTTCCGCGGCCTCCGGGCCTGCAGGAGTGCCGCTGTCAGATCCGGCGGGAGCAGCGGGCCGGCGCCGGCGGCCCGGCGGACGCGCGCATCGGGGTCGGAGAGCATGGCGACAGGCGGTTCGTCCAGGGTCGCGTCGGCAGCCGCGAGCGCGGACTCAAGGATCTTGGTGATCGAGGAGCGCGTTCAGACCGATGCGCGGCAGACCGGGGTGGATCGGGAGGTACGGGCGCTGACGGGGGCCGGCAATGAACGCTTCGAGGAGGAGCTCGGGCGGCGCGAGCGGGTGGTTGTGGGCCAGGAGATGCCGGACGTGCGGATCCGGGTCGATGGCCAGGCGGCTCATCTGCTCCGCAGGCAGCTCCGGGTACGGGGTGCCTCAGAGGCGCACGCGGGTCACCTCCTCGCCGGTTCACGACCGCGTCAGCTCACCACCAGGAGGTGGGATAGACCTCTCGCTGCAGACGGGCGGAGACCATCTGCACCATGACGAGCAGCACCGCGCCGGCGGCCAGCAGGGGTACGAAGCGGGTAGCAGGCGGGTCGGTGAGCATGATCATGACGGCGGTCGCCATGGCTGGTGGATGGGCCGCCTTGAGCGCGAGCACAAGTCCGCAGGCGATGCCGCAGGCCACGACAGCGGCCCAAGGGCCGTGCCAGCCGAGGGCCAGCACCGTGAAGCAGACAAGGCAGGACAGCATGTGGCCGCCGATGACATGGCGGGGCTGCGCTAGAGGCGAGCCGGGAGTCGCGGTGACGATCGCCATCGTGGCCGCGAGCGGCGGTACAAGCACCGTCTGGTGCGTGAGGGCCCCCACGGCCACCAACAAGGCCAATCCGACCGACGTAGTGATGGCCGCCGACGCGACCGTGCGCGGGGGCAGTTGCGGCTCGTCGGATTTCCACCAGCGAATCGGAGGCCGCTTCGGTGGGTGGGTTGAGACATCCAAGGCTTTCGGCATCCCGGGCGCGTCATATGCCACGAATGCGACATTCTTGTCCGGACGGGAGACGGATGGCCGCAGAGCCGCCCAGCCGCCCCGCAGCGTGCGTCCGGGTCAGGCGGACAGGAGGCGCAGCGATCTCTGGACTGCCGGGCGGGGCACAAACCTGCTGGGCACACGGAATCAGCACGGGAACTCCTGGGAACTATCCCCGCTTCCGGCCCACGGCGGCTCGTCGTCCGTGAAGACGGGGGATCACGCCCAGCATCCTGACGTCGGCGACCAACGCCCGTCCAAGAGCATCTCCTTATCGCCCGATTGAAGGCCTCTATCCAACCGCCCCGCCAAGGTCACCGAGCAACCACCACCCCCTCGGTGGTCGACGTGTACTGCTCTTTGCACTCGGAAAACCGGTCCCGGTCGGCTCTGCCGGAGTCGTCCAAGGCCGATCGAATGCCGGCTTGGTCGACCCTCAAGGGGAAGCAAGATGTCGCCGATGGACGTCCGGCTTTCTCCAGTGGCGCCATTGGGGTGAGCCGATGGAACATGGCAATGCGCGGGCCGGAACCCACGGAGGCATGCCCATGGACGACTTTTCAGGCACACGCACATGCCTCACATGCCTCCTGTCCTTCTGGATCCGCTGATCAAGGAGGTCACCTGCATCCCCGCGTACCCCAGAATCCGACCGCGCCGACGAGGGCCGAGGACGGGAGACCGCTCATGGGCACCCAGTGGATCGCCGGGGAACACCGCTTCGAGACCACCGCGACGGGCCGGGCCGTACTCGCCGATCCACGGCTCAACCGCGGCACCGCCTTCACCCCGGAGGAACGCGCGACACTGGGCCTGGTGGGTCTGGTGCCGTCGCAGACCCTCACCCAGGACCAGCAGGCGGTGCGCGCCTACGCGCAGTACCGTTCGCAGCCCAGCGACCTCGCCAAGAACGTCTATCTGACCGGTCTGCGCGACCGCAACGAGGTGCTGTTCTACCGGCTCGTCGGCGACCACCTCGGCGAGATGCTGCCGATCGTCTACACCCCGACCGTCGGCACCGCGATCCAGCGCTACAGCTACGAGTTCCGCCGCCCGCACGGAATCTATCTCTCCGTGAACGCCCCCGAGGAGATCGAGGACGCGCTGCGCGGCTCCGGTCTCGGGGCCGGCGACGTCGACCTGATCGTGGCGACGGACGGTGAGGCGATCCTGGGCATCGGCGACTGGGGCGTCGGCGGCATCGACATCTCCGAGGGCAAGCTCGCCGTCTACACCGCGGCCGGCGGGGTCGATCCCAACCGCACGCTCGCAGTCATGCTGGATGTCGGCACCAATCGGCAGCAACTGCTGGAGGACCCCCTCTACCTGGGCAACCGCCATCCGCGCGTGGACGAAAAGGCGTACGACGCCTTCATCGACGCGTACGTGACCACCGCGAACAAGCTCTTCCCCGACGCGCTGCTGCACTGGGAGGACTTCGGCACCGCCAACGCCCGCCGCATCCTGGACCACTACCGCGACCGGGTGTTCACCTTCAACGACGACGTCCAGGGCACCGGGGCCGTCAATCTCGCCGCCGTGCTGTCAGCGACGAAGGCCAGCGGCATGGCGATGACCGACCACCGCATCGTCGTCTTCGGCGCCGGAAGCGCCGGCACGGGCATCGCCGACCAGTTCCGCGACGCCCTGGTGGCCGACGGGCTGCCGGAGGAGGAGGCCGACCGCCGCTTCTGGGCCGTGGACCGGTACGGCCTGCTGACCGACGACCAGGACGGCCTGCGCGACGCCCAGATCCGCTACGCCCGTCCGGTGGCCGAGGTGGCCGGCTGGGAACGGGAGGCGCAGCACGGCGGCGTCGCCCTCGCCGAGGTGGTCCGCCGGGTCCGGCCGACGGTGCTGATCGGCACCTCCGGGCAGGGCGGTGCCTTCACCGAGCAGGTCGTACGGGAGATGGCCGCCCACACCCGGCGGCCGGTCATCCTGCCGATGTCCAATCCGACACCGCTGGCCGAGGCCACCCCAGCCGACCTGCTGAAATGGACCGACGGGCGGGCGCTGGTGGCCACCGGCAGCCCCTTCGAACCGGTCGAGTACCGGGGCGTGACGTATCTGATCGGTCAGGCGAACAACGCGCTGATCTTTCCCGGGCTGGGCCTGGGTGCCATCCTCGCCCGCGCCACCCGTGTCACCGACGGCATGCTCGTCGCCGCCGCCCACGCGGTGGCCGGACAGGTCGACGGGGGTACGCCGGGCGCGCCCGTCCTCCCGCTGCCCGCTGCGCTGCGCGCGACCTCCGCTGCGGTGGCGGGAGCGGTCGGCCGCGCCGCGGCCCGCGACGGCGTCGCGCGCACGGAGGTCGACGACGGCTTCGGCAAGCTGGTGCGGGGCGCCATGTGGCAGCCGGTCTACCCGGAGATCAGGGCCATCCGCGACGCCGGAGGATCCTGACCGGGTCGTCGCCCCCTGCACCGGCTGAGACCGGCCCGGCCCGGCCCGGCCGCGCCCGAGCAGGCCGGCCCGCCAGGACTCTCGACGGTGTCAGGCTCCTGGCTCAATGCGGGTCACTGTTTCCCCGCGATGATCCTGATCGACATGCCATGGCACCCGGTGGAGGCCTCGGCCCCGCCGAGCCGACGTCACACGCGCCCGGGACGGTGCCCGAGCCGTGCATCGGGCGACAGGCGACACGTACGGGCCGGTGCGAGACTGAGCCGTGCAGCCCAGGCCACTGGAGGCTTCACCATGTCGAGCAACGAGCCCGCGAACACGGAGCAGGAACCACGGTCCGAAGCATGGAAGACCGCGCTGACCGTGCTGCAGACGGCCAAGCCGCCGTTCATCCCGGAAGGGGCCGAGGCGATGACCGTTCTCATCGAATTCCCCCCGGGCGACCCGGGCACGCCTCCGCATCGGCATTCAGGGCCGGCATTCGGCTACATGCTGGAGGGGGAGATGCTCTTCGAGCTCGAAGGTGAGCCGGAGCGTGTGATCAAGGCCGGGGAAACCTTTTGGGAGCCGGGCGGCGATGTAATCCACTATCAGGACGGAAACAACCGAACGGACTCCCGGAGCCGTTTCCTCGTGACGATGATGTGCGCGCCGGGCCAGCCCATGCTTACCCTGGTCGATGACGAGGAGCTGGCACAGCGCAAGGACCGGCGGGCTCCGCGGCCTGCCTGACCGCGATCATCCGGGCCGCGACGTGAACTGGTTCCCGGACGCCGGCGAATCGACCGGCATACGGCTGATGACCCACCGCGCGATCGCATCACGGTGAAGAAGAAATCGTCGGCCCATTGCCGGAGAGTGAAGCGAAGAAGGGGCACCGGTCCCGATTCGGATCCGCTGTCAGCGCCCTTTCCCTCCCCAGTGCGCCATCGGGGCTCCAGAGAGCCACCCAGTGGTGCGCGACGAAAGGTGACCCATGAAGTTCGCAGTAATGGGCGGTACCGGCCGGATCGGGTCGCAAGTCGTGAAGAAGCTCAAAGCGGCGGGACACGAGGTCGTGCCGCACTCGCTGTCCACCGGTGTCGACATCATCACCGGCCAGGGCCTGGAGGAGGCGGTGGCCGGCGTCGATGTCGTCGTCAACCTGACGAATTCCCCGACCTTCGACGATGCCTCCCCTGCGTTCTTCCAGACCTCGATGGACAACCTCCTGGCCGCCTGCCGGAAGGGCGGGGTGGGCCATGTCGTCATCCTGTCGATCGTTGGCATCGAACACGTGCCGGACCTCGACTACTACCGGGCCAAGGTCCTCCAGGAAAACATCCTCAAGACCGGGTCGATCCCCTACTCGATCGTTCGCGCCACTCAGTTCATGGAGTTCATGGATTCGGTTCTGGCCATGACCACCGATGGCGACACCGTCCGCCTGCCTCCTACGCCGATCCAGCCGATCGCTGCCCAGGATGTCTCCGACGCTGTCGCCGAAGTCGCTGCCGGCACCCCTCTGAACGGCATCCTGAACGTTGCCGGGCCCGACGTCTTCCCTCTCGACGAACTCGGCCGGATGACCCTGAACGCCCGCCCCGACGGCCGCACTGTCGTCACCGACGACACCGCCGGCATGTTCGCCGCCGTCCGGGGTGACGTCCTCACCGCCAAGGGCGACGCCCGTATCGCCCCCACCCACTACGCCGACTGGCTCTCCTGAACGACGCGGTTCCGTCAGCGGTAGTCCTCCGGGTGGCCCTGCATCCACGTGTTGATGCGGTCGCGCGTGCCGAACAGATCGGAGCGGTGCTTCTCCAGGTTCTCCGTGGAGGTGTCGCCCCTCAGCGTCCTGTCCAGGGTGGTCATCCAGGCCACGGGCTCCTTGAAGTGCCCCGGGTCCTTCGGATACGCCTTCATCGACGCCTCCAGGCCCGCCAGTTCGTCGTGGACCCGGCCCAGGACATAGGCGCAGTCGCCCGTGCCCGCGATGCAGGTGTCGTCCAGGGTCGCCTGGAGGGTGGCGAACGCGTCGCGGACCTGCGCCGGCCTGCTCGCGGGCTTGTCGGAGGACATACGGGCGGCGTCCTCCGCATCGGCCGACGCCTGGGCGTCCGCTTCCGCCTGCGCCTGCGCCGCCCGGGACGCGGCCGCCGCGTTCGCCGACGGCGCCACGTACGGAACGTCGCCACCGGGCCCGTCCGACGTCTCGACGCTGCTGCAGCCCATCAGACACGCGCCCAGCAGCACGATCAGCCCGGCGGTGGCACGCATGCGGGTACGGGCACGGGTGGTACGGACAGACATGAGGCCCCCATCGTCGATTGGCCCAGACCATACCGCCACGGTCGGCCCTCCACGCCCGGCGGCCTCAGCCCGTGATCAGGGTCTGGAGCGCCGGCGCGTACAGATCGGCGAGGTGTTCGGGGGTGGCCAGTGAACCCGCGCCCTCGCGGTGCAGGCTCAGTGTGGCGCCGAGGCCGAGAAGGTGGCCGGCGATCAACTCGGCGCGCAGGGTGCGTTCACGGCCGGGGAGGCGGGCGATCAGCGCCTCGGTGACCTGCTCATGGAAGCGGTCGCGCAGCAAGGAGCGTTCGTCCTGGTTGCCCAGGGAGAACACGACGCGCAGGAGCGGGTCCGACTTCAGCTCGCGCCGACGGCGTACGAGAGTCACCACCATGTGGCGGCCCAACATGCCGAGCGGGGCGTCGAAGAGTTCCTCGGCGTCCGGGCCGAAGTCGGCGACGGTGTTGAAGAGTTCTTCCTTGCGGCCGAAGTGCTTCACGACCAGGGAGGGGCTGACCCCGGCCTCCGCGGCGATCCCCCGGATGGTGACCTCGGCGTACGGGCGCTGGGTGAACGCCCGCCGCGCCGCGCGCAGGATCGCGTCCCGGCCCGTGCCCTGGTCGGCGGGGACCGGGGACGGCGAAGGGGCCGGAACGGCGGCCCGGCTGCCGGTCATGCGCTCTCCTCGATCGGGATCGTCCGCGCACCGCCCTTGCGGTCGTTGCGGTTCTCCCCGACCGTACCTGTCTCAGGTGTACGGCTGCCGGGCAGGAACAGCGTGACCGTCAGCGCCAGCAGTGCCGCGCCCGCCGCGATCAGAAAGACGGCCTGGTAGGCGTGGAGCGTCGGGGCCGTCCGGCCGCCGGCCTGGAACGTGATGTTGGCGAGGACCGCCGCCACCGTCGCACTGCAGAAGGCCTGTCCGATCGACCTCATCAACGTGTTGAGGCCGTTGGCCGCACCCGTCTCGCTGACCGGGACCCCGCGCATCACCAGGGCGGGCAGCGCCGAGTACGCGATGGCCGTGCCCGAGGCGACGACCGTCGCACCGGCGATGATCAGCCACAGGCTGTGGCTGGTGAAGTACCGCACCACATAGCCGACGGCGATGATCCCCGCCGCCAGCGCCAGGCTGACCTTCGGCCCGTACGTCGCCGAGATCCGGGCCGACACCGGCGAGAGCGCCACCATCGCCACACCGCCCGGCAGCAGGCAGAGCCCGCTGACGACGAGCGAGGCGCCGAGCCCGTAGCCCGTCGCCTTCGGCTCCTGCACCATCTGCGCGGTGACCAGCGAGTTCGCGTAGAAGGCGAAGCCGATCAGCAGGGCGGCGACGTTGGTGAGCAGGACGGCCGGGCGGGCCGAGACCCGCAGGTCGACCATGGGTGTCGGCACGCGGAGCTCGTACGCGCCCCAGAGCAGCGCCACCACCACGGCCGCGACGAGCAGGCCGACCGTACGCGTCGACGTCCAGCCCCAGTCGGCGCCCTGCGTCACCGCGAGCAGCAGGCAGACCAGGGCCGCGGACAGACCCAGCGCGCCGACGGCGTCGAAGCGGCCGCGGGTGCGCAGCGGGGACTCCGGTACACAGCAGAGCACCAGCACGATGTCGAGGAGGCCGATCGCACCCGACACCCAGAACATGGTGTGCCAGTCGAAGTTCTCGACGACGAGCGCCGCGACCGGCAGACCGACGGCCGCACCGATGCCGAGCGTCGAACTCATCAGGGCGACCGCGGAGAGGACCCGCTCGGGCGGGAGTTCGTCGCGCAGGATGCTGATGCCCAGCGGTACGACGGCGAGCGCGGCGCCCTGGAGGGCGCGGCCGGTGATGAGTACGCCGATGTGGGAACTGACCGCGCACAGCACCGAGCCCATCACGAGGACCGCAAGCGACGCGACGAGCACCCGCCGCTTGCCGTACATGTCGCCGACCCGGCCCAGGACGGGCGTGAAGACGGCGCCGGTGAGGAGAGTGACGGTGACCAGCCAGCTCGCGGCCGTGGGGGTCGCGCCGGTGAGAGCCGGGATGTGCGGGAGAAGCGGGACGACGATCGTCTGCATGACCGCGACCACGACGCCGCAGAACGCGAGGACGCCCACGGCGAAGCGGGGGTGGTGCGGGGTCCGGGTCTGCCCGGTTGCCCCGTCGGGGGCGGATAGGTCCGCGGACATTCATTCTCCGTACGGTGCTCGGCGGTGGTGACGGTGGCGGAAACCTGAGGGGGGTGTACATGCGTTCACCCTCAAGGTAAACGCATGTACACCCCCTCCTGCAACCCGAGCTCCGCCCGCCGCGTTAGCCTCGGAAGCCGAGAAGAGCCGGACAGCGAGAAGAACCGGCCGGCGAGAAGACGAAGGTGGCGGCTATGGCGAAGGTTCCGACAGCGGTAGTGGCGGCGAGCGGACTGGTCGGCGGGTACGCGATCGCGCGTTGGACCAAGAAGCGTCCGCTGGGCGGCGTCGCGCTCGCCGCAGCGGGATCCGTCGCCGCGTACGAGTGGAACCGGCAGGCCGGACCCCGCGCGGCCACCGCTCTGACCACGGCGTACGTCGCCGCGTTCGCCGGATCGCACCCGCTGGCCAAGAAGCTCGGCGCCTGGCCGGCCGTCTTCACCGTGGCGGGCACGGTCGCCGCCGCGTCATGGGCGGTCACCCGCCGCGCCGCCTGAGAAATATTTCCCGAGAGGCCCGCGGAACACTGAACGCGAGTGCGCCGGGGTCCGTATTCAAGACCACTCCCCCGCGTAAGCCGGGTGCGTACCCGTACGACAGGACGGGTACGCACCCGGAACCCTCACAAGGGGTGTCGTCACGCGCCGAACGCCCGCGACACCGTATAGATCAGCAGCCCCGCCAGCGCACCCACCACCGTGCCGTTGATTCGGATGAACTGCAGGTCACGGCCGATGTGCGCCTCGATCTTCTTCGACGTCTGGTCCGCGTCCCAGCTCGCGACCGTGTCACTGATCAGCGACGTGATCTCCGTGCGGTACGTCGTGACGACATACACCGCCGCGTCCTCCAGCCAGCCCTCCAGCTTCGCCTGGAGCCGGCCGTCCGTCGCCAGCCGCGCCCCCAGCGACATCAGCGAGGCGCGCGCCCGCAGTCGCAGCTCGCTGCGCTCGTCCTCCGCAGCCGTGATGATCATCGTGCGGACGGACGACCAGGCCGACGCGATGACGTCCTGGACCTCGCGGCGCCCCAGGATCTCCGACTTCAGCCGCTCCACCCGCGCCCGGGTGTCCGAGTCGGTCTGGAGGTCGGCGGCGAAGTCCGTCAGGAACGTGTCGATCGCGTAGCGCGCCGGATGCTCCGGCATGTCCCGCATCTCGGTCACGAACCGCAGCAGCTCCTTGTAGACCCGCTCCCCCACCCGCTTGTCGACGAACCGTGGCGTCCAGCCCGGCGCCCCGCCCTGCACCGCATCCATCACCGAGTCACCGTGCAGGATCAGCCAGTCGTGCGCGCGTACGCAGATCAGATCCACGACCCTGCGGTGGCCGCCGTCCGCGACGATCGTCTCCAGCATCTTGCCGAGACCGGGGCCGATCTCCACCGCGTCCGCCCGCCGGGTGATCGCCTCACCGACCACGGCCTGTACGTCGGAGTCGCGCAGGACGGTCAGCGCACCGCGCAGCGCGGTCGCCAGCTCGGCGGTCACCCGGTCGGCGTGGTCCGGCTCCGCCAGCCAGGCGCCGAGCCGGCCGCCGATACCGAGAGCGTGTATCCGGCCGCGTACGACATCGCCCGAAAGAAAATTCTCCCCTACGAAGGAACCCAATGAGGCTCCGAGCTGGTCCTTCTTGGTAGGGATGATGGCGGTGTGCGGGATCGGCAGGCCGAGCGGACGTTTGAACAGCGCCGTGACGGCGAACCAGTCGGCCAGCGCACCCACCATCCCCGCCTCGGCGGCCGCGGCGACGAAGCCCGGCCAGCCGCCCACACCCGCGTTCTTCGCCCAGGTGGCGAGGACGTACACGAGCGCGACAAGCAGGAGGAGGCCGGTGGCCGTGGTTTTCATACGGCGTACGCCACGCCGCTTCTCCGCGTCGGCAGCCGTGTACGCGAAGGAGGCGAGGGGAGCGTGGTGTACGCGAGCGGAGGCTGCCGTGCCGGAGCTCCCGTCCGCGCCGCCCAGTGCCCGTGCGGGTTCGACCGGTCCCCCGCCCGGCTCGTCCGACTTGGTCCGCTCGATCCGTTCCATCCGCTCCACCCGTCCGCGTACACGTACGCATCGCCCCGGTGCCCCGTACGCATTGTCCCTACCTGACCTACTCCCGGGCCGCATGTCGAGTTCCCCCGCGCCCTGCTTCATCATGAGATCAGCCCGCACCACCACGAGGAGACACTCCGCCCATGCCCAGGCGCCACGGACCCGCCCTGCTCACAGCCCTCGTGGCGGGCACCGCCGCGCTCGCCGCCATCGTGGCGTTCGCCGGATCCGCGCTGTTCTCCGGTGGCGGATCGAAGCAGGTCGGCACGGAGTCGGTGGCCCGGACGCCCGCTGCGCCGGCCCACTCCACCGGTGTCTGGATCGGCACCTGGGCCGCGGCTCCGACAGCCGGTGTGGCGGACACGTACACCGATGACGACCTGACCCGGCGCACCATCCGTAATGTCGTGCACACCAGCATCGGCGGCGACGTGGCCCGCATCACCCTCTCCAACCTCTTCGGCACGCGCCCGCTGCTCGTCGATCAGGCCACGGTGAACACCCGGCCCGTCTCCTTCCGCAGCGCCCCGTCCGTCACGATCCCGGCGGGCGGACAGGTCGTCAGCGACCCGGTCGTCGTCCCTGTCGCCCCCGACGCCGACCTCGTCGTCACCCTGCGCACGCCCACCGCCGACGGCCCCGTCACCATCCACCCGAACAGTCACCAGACCTCGTACGTGGCGGACGGACACGGCACGTGGCGCAGCAACCTGTGGCGCTACCTCACCGCCGTGGACGTCCGCAACAAGGTGGCCGCAGGGGCGATCGTCGCCATCGGTGACTCGCTGACCGCGGGCACCGGCTCGACCCTCGATGCCAACAGCCGCTGGCCCGACGTCCTCTCCGACCGGCTTCGCGGCCGGTACGCGGTGGTCAACCAGGGCATCGGAGGCAACCGCATCCTGCGCGACGGGCAGGGCTACGGGCAGATGTACGGGCAGCGGGCGAGCGCCCGCTTCGACCGGGATGTGCTGGGCGTCGCCGATGTGAAGACCGTCATCATCGCGCTCGGCATCAACGACGTGCAGCAGTTCCCGCAGGAGCGGGACCCGCACCGGATCGCGGACGCGCTCAGGGCCATGACGGAGCGCGCCCACGCCCGCGGGCTGCACGTCGTCGGGGCCACACTGATGCCGTTCGAGGGTTCCCTCGCCTGGACGCCTGCCGAGGACGCCGTACGGAGACAGGTCAACGCGCTGATCCGGGCGGGTGGCATCTTCGACGAGGTCGTCGACTTCGACCGGGTGGTACGCGACCCGTACCGGCCGAGCCGGCTCCTCCCGGAGTTCGACTGCGGCGACCATCTGCATCTCAACGACAACGGATATCTGCGGCTGGGACAGCAGGTGGATCTGCGGACCCTGCATCAGAACAGGCCTGCGTCCGACCAGCTCTGACCGGCTCACCGGCCCCCATCCGGTGCGCCCTGCAGGGCGCACCGCCGTGTCCCCCGTCGCCGTACGGGCCTACTCCTCCCCCGAGCCCTTCTTCAGCTGCCGGGCACGCTCCCGCTCCCGTTCCTTCTCCGCCTTCGTCCGCTTGCGCTCCACATCGACCCCGCCCATCAGCGCGAAGCCGGTGATCCGCACCCTCGGCGAGCCCGGCGAGGGGATGCCCTCGCCCGACGCCCGGTCGCCGAAGCCGCCCATGATGCCGATGCCCCTGACCTCGACATCCAGCTCCGGCGGGACCGTCACCTGCATCCCGCCCATGATCGTGAAGCAGCGGACGACGACCTCACGGTCCTCGAAGCGGGCCTCGCGCAGATCGATCTCACCGCCGCCCCACATCGCGAACGCGGTGAACTTCCGGGCCACCGTCCATGTGCCCTTGCGCCTGAAGCCGCCCCAGAAAGCGAACGCCCCCGTCGAGGTGGCGGGGCCGCCGACACGTGCCGCCCAGTCGACACCCGTCGAACCCGTCCGCGCGGGCGAGCTTCCCGGACCCACCGGTGCCACCACCCCGTCCGGCCCCGGAAGGTCACGGACCAGCGGCTCCAACTCGCCGTGCGTACGAGCCTTGTAGGTCGCGTCGAGCCGCTGCTCGAACTCCTCCATCTGCAGCCGCCCCTCGGCCACCGCCTCGCGCAGTACCTCTGCGACACGCTCACGCTCGGCATCGGAAGCACGCATGTCCGGATGTTCGCTCGTCATACCGCGCAGCCTATTGAACGCATCCGCCCACGTCACCGATCCCGCCGCTGTCAGCGGCAATTGACGCTGTCTCACATCCCTCTACACACTGCCGGCCGACGCGTACATCCTCGCGATCACGGCCTCGATGTCCGGCTCCCGCACCGACAGGTCCACCAGCGGATACTCCGCGGCGATCCGCGCCACCAGCGGAGCCGCCGATCCGGACGCGGGGAACGCCAGCCACTGCCGCGGCCCCTCCACCTTCACCGTACGCACCGAAGGCTCCGACTCCAGCCGGATCGCCGGGAGTTCCCGCTCCAGGTCGACGACCAGGGTGCGTTCGCTCGCACCGATCTCGTGCAGTCCTGCGAGCGCCCCGTCGTACATCAGACGGCCGTGGTCGATCACCATCACCCGCCGGCAGAGCTGCTCGATATCCGTCAGATCATGGGTGGTGAGCAGCACCGTCGTACCCCGCTCGGCGTTCAAATCGCGAAGGAAGCCACGGACCTTTGCCTTGGAGACCACATCGAGGCCGATCGTCGGCTCGTCCAGGTACAGCACCTCCGGGTCGTGCAGCAGCGCCGCCGCGATGTCGCCGCGCATCCGCTGCCCGAGCGACAGCTGCCGCACCGGTACGTCCAACAGCTCGCCCAGATCGAGGAGTTCGACGCAGCGGTCCAGGTTCTCCCGGAAGCGGGCGTCCGGGATCCGGTACATCCGGTGCACCAGCCGGTACGAGTCACGCAGCGGCAGGTCCCACCAGAGCGTGGTGCGCTGGCCGAAGACCACACCGATCCGGTGCGCCAGCCTCGTACGCTCCCTGGACGGGTCGATGCCCGCGACCCGCAGCCGGCCGCCGCTCGGGGTGAGGATGCCGGTCAGCATCTTGATGGTGGTCGACTTGCCCGCGCCGTTCGGGCCGATGTAGCCGACCATCTCGCCGCGCGGCACGCGGAAGCTGATCCCGTCGACCGCGCGGACCTCGCGGCGCTCACTGCGCCGCAGGAAGCCCGTCCTGCGGCGCACGTCGAAGACTTTCTCGACGTTGTCGAGCTCAATGAAGTCGGTATCCGTGTCCATGCCCATGTCCGATGCCCTCGTTCTCCCGCCGGTCAACTTCCCGTGCTCCGGTACGAGCGCAGGCCCGCCCGCCACGCCGTCCCCGCGAGCACCCAGCACACCGCCGCCACCACCGGAGGCAGAAACGCCACCCACTCCGGCAGCCCCAGCGGGTAGTCCCGGCCCAGCACATACAGCGCGGGCAGCCAGTTCACGAAGGCCAGCGGCACGACGAACGTCACCCCGCGCACCAGATCCTTCGCGAAGATCGTCGGCGGGTACTGGAGCAGCGTGTTCCCGCCGTACGTGAAGGAGCTCTGCACCTCGGCGGCGTCCTGCGCGAAGAACTGGAACGCCGCCCCGCACACGAACACCGCCCCGAAGATCGCTGCCCCGGTCAGCAGCATCATCGGCACCATCGCCACCCGCAGCGGTGTCCAGTCGATGTCCAGCGTCGCCAGGGCGTACCCGAACACCAACAGTCCCTGCGTGATCCGCCCCAGCCTGCGCAGCGCGAACCGGTCCGCCGCCACCTGGGCCAGCACCGGCACCGGGCGCACCAGCAGCGTGTCCAGCGTGCCGTCCCGGACCCGGCGGCCCAGCCGATCCATCGACCCGAGCACCAGATCGGCCAGGCCGAACGCGGTTCCTGAAGCCCCGTACAGCAGGGCGATCTCCGGCAGCGTGTAACCGCCCAATTCGTCGACGTGCGCGAACATCAGCATGATCGCGACGAAGTCGAAGCCGGTCGCAGCGAAGTTCCCGAGCGTCGTCATGACGAACGAGGCCCGGTACGCCATCGTCGAGCGCAGCCACATCGAGGCGATCAGCCCGTACGCACGGACCCCCTCGACCAGCCTCGACCGTTCGGCGAACGCCATCTCAGGCGCTTCGACGCCCCCTCCGGCCTCCGCCGCCTGCGCTGCCTGCGCTGCCTGCGCTGCCTGCGCTGCCTCAGCCACCCTGGACCACCACCCTCCGCGTCGCCACCGACTGCACCAGCCGCCCGGCCAGCAGCAACGCCAGCGCCCAGCCGCCCTGGAACGCGAACGCCTGCACCAGCCCCCACCCCGTGTGCTTGCCGAGGAACACATCGGCCGGTACCTGCAGCAGCGCCGACCACGGCAGTGCCCGCGCCACCTCGCCCAGCAAACCCGGGAACAGCGTCAGCGGAAGCAGCATCCCGGAGAAGAACAACCCCGCCAGAAAAGCGATCTGCGACGCGCCCGCCCCGTCCATCAGCCAGAACGCGGAGAGCGCCACCAGATACCGGACCGCGAAACTGACCACCACACCGAGCGTCACCGAGACCAGATACGCCAGCCAGATCCCCGGCGACGTGGGCAACGCCAGCGGGAAGGCGAGCGCGCCCAGCACCATCGGTGCGATGCCGCGTGCCATCAGCTGATACGCCGCACGCCCCAAGTCTCCGGCCAGCCACCACATTTGAAGATCGATCGGCCGGTAGAGATCGATCGCCACATCGCCGGTACGGATCCGCTCCATCAGCTCGTCCTCGAAACCGCCGCCCATCATGGCGCACGTCGCCAGCAGCGCCTGGCCCAGCCACACATAGGTGAGCGCCTGGGACATGTCGTAACCGCCGAGCTGCGGCCGCTCGTCCCACAGGGCCATATAGGTGTACGCCAGGATGAAACCGAAGACGGTGTTGGTGAACACCCCCGCCGCCGTCGCGATCCGGTAGGTGGCATAGCGCCGGAACCCACCCGCCGCGACCACCGCGTACAGCCGCACCTCAATCGCCCCCGCACTCGTTCGCACTCGGACGCCCAACGGCGCCGGGCACCAAAGCGCACGACCCTAGTCCAGCGGAAGCAGCCGCCGCGACCGCTTTTCGGCCCTCCTCCGGAGGTCGATCCGGCGCTTATTGCACAGAAAAGTGCAGTATGGGGGAACTGACCGCGGCCGAGGAGTCTTCACCGACATGAGCGACGAGCCACAGCAGCAGAGCGGGGATCCCGGCAACGGGAACCGGCCCCCGAAGGACCTCTCTGCCGGCACCGGCGCACCCGCAGGCCAGGCGGCTACGCCCGGGGGGCAGAAGGGGCGCACCGGCCGGCCCAGGCGCACCGGCTGGCGCCGGGCCGTCCCCACCTGGCGGGCCGCACTCGCCACGCTCCTGGTGATCGCCCTGATCCTCATCGGCGGCTTCATCGCCGGATACCAGCTCGTCGGCATCCCGCCCGCCAACCCCACCGCCACCGCGCAGTCCAACGTCTATCTCTACAAGGACGGCACCGTCATCGCTCGCGACGGCGACGTCAACCGGCAGAACATCCAGCTCGCCCAAGTCCCCCTCCCCGTCCAGCACGCCGTCCTTGCCGCCGAGGACCGCAACTTCTACTCCGAGCGCGCCGTCGACATCAAAGCCATGTTCCGGGCCGGCTGGAACACCCTCACCGGCAAGGGCAGGCAAGGCGGTTCGACCATCACCCAGCAGTTCGTGAAGAACTACTACCTCGGCCAGGAACAGACCGTCATCCGCAAGATCAAAGAGTTCTTCATCGCGATCAAGCTCAACCGCGAGGTGAGCAAGGACCACGTCTTCGAGGGCTACCTCAACACCAGCTACTTCGGGCGCAACGCCTACGGCATCCAGGCCGCCGCCCAGGCGTACTACGGCAAGGACATCGGCGACATCACCACCGCCGAAGGCGCGTACCTCGCCTCCCTGCTCAACGCCCCCAGCGCGTACGACGTCGTCGTCCACCCCGAGAACAAGGCCGCGGCCGTCGCCCGCTGGCACTACGTACTCGACGGCATGGTCAAGGAGAACTGGCTCAGCGCATCCGACCGCGCCACCATGCAATTCCCCGTGCCCGACAAGGTGAAGAGATCGACCGGCCTCTCCGGACAACGCGGCTACATCGTCCAGGCCGTCAAGGACTACCTCACCGCCCACCAGGTCATCGACGAGGAGACGCTGGCCACCGGCGGCTACCGGATCACCACCACGCTGGAGAAGAAGAAACAGAACGCCCTCGTCGAAGCCGTCGACGACAACGTCATGTCGCAGACGAGCAACGAGCGCACGGCCGACCGCAACGTCCGCGTCGGCGGCGCCTCCATCGACCCCGCGAACGGCCGGGTCGTCGCCATGTACGGCGGCATCGACTACACCAAGCAGTACGTCAACAACGCGACCCGCCGCGACTACCAAGTCGGCTCCACCTTCAAACCGTTCGTCTTCACCTCCGCGGTCGCCAACGGCTCCGGGACCCAGGACGGCTGGCGCATCACCCCCAACACCGTCTACGACGGCACCAACAGGCGCATGGTCCAGGGACCGAACGGACCCACCGGCTACGCCCCCGCCAACGAGGACGACGTCAGCTACGGGCCGATCAGCGTCCGTATCGCCACCGACAGTTCCGTCAACGCCGTCTACGCGCAGATGGCCGAGGACGTCGGCCCCGACATCGTCAAACAGACCGCCATCGACCTCGGCATCCCCAAGAACACCCCCGACCTCACCGCATCGCCGTCCATCGCGCTCGGTACCGCCACCGCCAGCGTCCTCGACATGACAGGGGCGTACGCGACCCTCGCCAACCACGGCAGGCACACCACGTACACCCTCGTCGACAAGGTCAGCAAGGACGGTGAGGACCTCACCCTCCCCGACAGGAGCACCGAGCAGGCCGTCAGCCGCGAAGCCGCCGACACCACCACCTCGATCCTGCAGAGCGTCGTCGAAAACGGTTCAGGAACGGCAGCCCAGGGCGCCGGCCGCCCCGCCGCCGGTAAGACCGGCACCGCCGAGGAGGACAAGGCGGCCTGGTTCGCCGGCTACACGCCCGACCTCGCGACCGTCATCGCCGTCATGGGCCAGGACCCCGACACCGGGGTGCAGAAGCCGCTGTACGGAGCGCTCGGCCTGTCCCGGGTCAACGGCGGCGGAGCGCCCGCCCAGACCTGGGCCCAGTACACCGGCGCCGCGCTGCAGGGCACCAGCGTCCAGGACTTCGACCTCACCCTCGAACGCGGCGCCGAGGAACCGTACCTGCCGACCGGCGAAGCCACCGAACCGACCGACACCGGCACCCCGTCCGCGACACCGTCGGCCACGCAGCCGAGCGGCCCGGCCATCGAGCCCACCGCCCCCACGGACAGCGAACCCGCCTTCCCGCCGGAGCCACCCGCCGACGAGCCGCCCAGCGAATTCACGGACACCGGCGGAGGGGGCGACGGCGGCATCGACGACTTCTTCCCCCGCGGCGCGGGCGGCGCCCGCCCGGCCTCGCCCCCGGTCCCGGACCCGGCCTCGCCCCCGGACCCGGCCTCGCCCCCGGTCCCGGACCCGGACCCGGCCCCGGACCCGGACCGCCAGTGAATCCGGCCGACCGACGACTCAGTGCCCCGAGGTCGCCTTCAGCCCCACCACGGCCACCAGCAACAGACACACGAAGAAGACCCGGGCGGCGGTCACCGGCTCATGCAGCACCACCATGCCCAGCACCGCCGCCCCCGCCGCACCGATACCGACCCACACGCCGTACGCCGTACCGATCGGCAGCGACTTCGCCGCCTGCGACAACAGCACCATGCTGGCCACGATCCCGAATCCGGTGAACACACTCGGCCACAGCCGGGTGAACCCGTCGGTGTACTTCATCCCGATCGACCAGCCCACTTCCAGCAGACCGGCCACAGCAAGCAGAACCCACGCCACGACGGCACCTCCGACACTCACAGACACACGGACATCACGGGTGCGTCGTCTTTGCGAAAGCCCGGTACGGCGCGTCTCGTCGGGGTCCCACCAACATAGCAAAGAACAGGCAAAAGGCCTGGTGACGACTGTCACCAGGCCCTACGTCGGGCACATCGGGAGAGCTACAGATACAGCCCGGTCGAATCCACCGAACCCTCGAACCGGTCCGCGGCCACCGCGTGCAGATCCCGCTCCCGCATCAGCACATACGCCACACCGCGCACCTCGACCTCCGCACGGTCCTCGGGGTCGTACAGCACCCGGTCACCCGGCTCCACCGTCCGCACGTTCTGGCCGACCGCGACCACCACGGCCCAGGCCAGTCGACGACCGACCGCAGCCGTCGCCGGAATCAGGATGCCGCCGCCCGAACGCCGCTCGCCCTCGGGCGCATCGGACCGGACCAGCACGCGGTCATGCAGCATGCGAATGGGCAGCTTGTCGTCGGTGTTCTCGCTCACGACCCGAAACCTACCTGTCCACAGCCGCGCCGCACGCCCCCGGGGGTCAGCCTTCTCAGCGCTTCCTGCGCCGCGCCGACGCCACAACCAGTCCGATCACACCCGCTGCCAGCAACGCCACCGGAATCACCCGCTCCAGACGCGGCGCGCCATCCTCCGACACAAACTGCGCCTTCACATCGGACACCGTTCGATTCACCGCGACATACGCCCGCCCGGCCGTCCGGTCGGCGGCCTCGACAGCCTTGGCCTTCGCATCGCCGATGATCGTCTTCGGGTGCACCCGCACCCCGATCTCATCGAGCACCACCGCAAGCTGCTCACGCCTGCTGATGATGTCCGCCTCGATCTGCGCAGGGGTCCTGGCATCCGACACTGCGCCGCCTCCGTGGTCGTCGTCCGGTAAACCTTCATCGACAGTCTGTCAGCTCGGCCGCCCGCACACCCGGCGGCACCCCTATTACGCTCGGTCCCGTACACCCCACACGCCCTTGAGGAGAACCATGAGCGAGCGACTCCAGCCCGGCGACACCGCCCCGGCCTTCACCCTCCCCGACGCCGACGGCAACGACATCTCGCTCGCCGACCACAAGGGCCGCAAAGTCATCGTCTACTTCTACCCGGCCGCCCTCACCCCCGGCTGCACCAAGCAGGCATGCGACTTCACGGACAACCTGGGGCTCCTGGCCGGCGCCGGATACGACGTCATCGGCGTCTCCCCCGACAAGCCGGAGAAGCTCGCCAAGTTCCGCGAGAAGGAACACCTCGAGGTCACGCTGGTCGGTGACCCGTCCAAGGAGACCCTCCAGGCCTACGGCGCATTCGGCGAGAAGAAGCTCTACGGCAAAACAGTGACGGGCGTCATCCGCTCCACGGTCATCGTCGACGAGGAGGGCAAAGTCGAACGCGCCCTCTACAACGTCAAGGCAACCGGCCACGTAGCCAAGATCATCAAGGACCTCGGCATCTGACCGCCGCCACGCCCCTGTGACGGGCGTCGCACTTTCACCCCCCATCGGTTTGCGGCCGCCATGACCGCGCAGAAGCCTTTCCTGGAACACCCACCGAGGAAAGGATCCGGCCATGGCGGCCTCCGACCTTCAGCAGGTGGCCGACCCCGAAGCGGTCAAACGCCACCCCAACCTCTTCCGCGCCATCCGGAAGCGGAGGAACCCCAGGCTGCGCCGGTCCGACATCACCGTCACCGACGACCAGGCAGTCAAGCGGGCAGTGAAGGCGGCCTCCCTCGGCAACGCCATGGAGTGGTTCGACTTCGGCATCTACTCCTACCTGGCCGTCACCCTGGGCCACGTCTTCTTCCCGTCCGGGAACAACACCACCCAGCTGCTCTCCTCGTTCGCCACCTTCGCGGTCGCCTTCCTGGTACGCCCGCTCGGCGGAATGTTCTTCGGCCCCACGGGCGACCGGATCGGCCGCAAGAAGGTCCTCGCCCTCACCATGATCATGATGGCGGTCGGCACCTTCGCCATCGGCGTCATCCCGTCCCACGCCTCGATCGGTCTCTGGGCACCCGCCCTGCTGATCTTCTTCCGACTGGTCCAGGGCTTCTCCACCGGCGGGGAGTACGGCGGCGCATCCACCTTCATCGCCGAGTACGCCCCCGACAAGCGCCGCGGCTACTTCGGGAGCTTCCTCGAATTCGGCACCCTGGCCGGATACGTCGGCGCAGCCGGTCTCGTCACCGCACTCACCGCCGTCCTCGACACCCCCGCCATGGAGTCCTGGGGCTGGCGCATCCCGTTCCTCGTCGCCGGCCCCCTCGGCCTGGTCGGCCTCTACCTCCGGCTGCGCCTCGACGAGACCCCGGCCTTCCAGAAACTGGAGGGCGGCAACGCTCAGGCCACCGAGGCCGCCGACAGCGTCGAGACCACCGCCAAGGGTGACCTCGCGAAGATCTTCCGGCAGTACTGGCCGACGCTGATCCTCTGCATCTGCCTCGTCGGTGCGTACAACATCACCGACTACATGCTGCTGTCGTACATGCCGACGTACCTCTCCGACGAACTCGGCTACAGCGAGACCCACGGCCTGCTCATCCTGCTCGCCGTCATGGTCTTCCTGATGCTGATCATCAGCCAGGTCGGCAAGCTCTCCGACCGCTTCGGCCGCAAGCCGCTGCTGATGGCGGGAATGCTGGGTTTCCTCTGTCTCTCGCTCCCCTCCTTCCTGCTGATCCGCCAGGACGGCATCCCGGCCATCACGATCGGCATGCTGATGCTGGGGCTCTCCCTGGTCTGCATGCTCGGCACGATGTCCGCCGCACTCCCCGCCCTCTTCCCCACCCAGGTCCGCTACGGCTCCCTGTCGGTCGGCTACAACCTCTCGGCCTCGCTCTTCGGCGGTACGACCCCGCTGGTGATCACGGCGCTGATCAGCTGGAGCGGTACGAACCTGATGCCGGCGTACTACGCGATGGCGGCGGCCCTGGTCGGTGTGATCGCGGTGGCCTGCATGAAGGAGACCGCCCAGCGACCGCTGGACGGCTCACCCCCGTCGGTGGAGACGGAGGAGGAGGCGGCGCAGCTGTGCGCGGCCCAGACTCCTGAGCCCAAGTTCTGACCCCTGACCCCGTCCCCGGGGACGGCCCGCCCCGCTTCAGCCGAAGCGGGGCGGGCCGTTCCATATCTCACCGCATTTCGGACGTGACCATCCGATAAACGGTTCGTTGCTCCGTACGAGACCGCGAACGCGCGGTCGGGAACGGAGGGGATCGATGACGGCTCGATACACCCGTGAGCTGCTCGAAGAGGCAGCACGTGAGGTGGCCAACTTTGACGACGCGGTCCGCTGGTGCGGGGGCACTCCCACGGCGGGCAGCAGGCGCTACCTGCGCCAGAAGATGGCAGAGGCGAAGATCGACACGTCACACTTTCCGAAGACATGGGTGCGCTACACGGAGGACACCCTGAGAGCGGCGGCCGCAGCCTCTTCCTCGGTCACGGAGGTCCTGCAGCGGCTGGGGATCAGCCCTGTCGGAGGTAGCCACACGCACATCAGCAGGCGGATCACATCTCTGGGCATCGATGTGTCCCACTTCGCAATGCGTCGAGGCCGGCCCAAAGGCTCACGCGACAACCTGCTCGTGCTGGGCTCTCCGCAGGACGGGCGGATCGCCGGCGCGCGGCTCCGTCGAGAACTCCTTCGGATCGGGATACCGGAACGCTGCACGGAGTGCGGCACGGACACCGTATGGAACGACAAACCACTGCGGCTTGAGGTCGATCACAAGAACGGCAGTTGGTGGGACAACCGACCGGAAAACCTGCAGTTCCTCTGCCCCAACTGCCACTCTGCGACGGACACTTATCGCGGGCGGAAGCGGAGGGCGACGTGAGCGCTCCCATGTACACGCGCGACCGATTGGCAGCGGCCGCTGCAGAGTCATCCAGCATGGTGGATCTGATGCGCAGACTTGGCGCCACACTCGGCAGCGGCTCGCGCGGCTACCTGAACCGGCGACTGCGGCACTATGGCATAGACACGTCCCATTTCCACGAGGAACCACTGCCGGAGCGAGAACGCCGCTCGTACTCGAAAGAACTTCTCGCCAAGGCTGCGGCACACTCCCACAGCATCCGAGAAGTGCTGGAGTACATGGGCCTTCCACCCCGGGACAGCCCGTACGGCCATATCCGCAAGAAGCTCGATCAGTACGGCATCGACACATCTCATTTCACGCGTGGCCGCCGATATGGAGCAGGCATCCTGGCCCGAGACGATCTGGTGGCGGCCGTGGAGGCATCATTCAGCCTCGCCGGCACGCTCAGGCATCTCGGTCGTGTCGACAACGGCGCCGGTCGTGCTCTCGTGAAGCGGAGCATCGAAGCGCATGGCATTTCAACCGAACACTTCACAGGGCAAGGCCACTTCCTCGGGTCCCCTTCCCCCTACCGCAAGCCTGCACAGGAGATACTGAGGCGGCTCGACCCACCCTCACCCCGGACAAGGACCGCTTTTCTGCGACGTGCGCTTGATGATCTGGGTGTCCGGCACGAGTGTGCTGCGTGCGGCATCGGCGATCTCTGGCGGGGCAAGCGCCTGGTCCTGGAGATCGACCACATCAACGGCGACTGGCTGGACAACCGCCCTGCGAACCTTCGGTACTTGTGCCCGTCCTGTCATAGCCAGACGGCGACTTTCGCCAATCGATCTCCGTCCCTCAGCGGAAGGCAGTAAGATCTGGTTGGCATGCGCCCGTACGCCAACTGGTGAGCGGCGATCTTTAGGTGGTCGTGTTTTTG
Source organism: Streptomyces sp. NPDC002206 (assembly GCF_053593595.1). Taxonomy (NCBI): domain Bacteria; kingdom Bacillati; phylum Actinomycetota; class Actinomycetes; order Kitasatosporales; family Streptomycetaceae; genus Streptomyces; species Streptomyces sp. NPDC002206. The sequence goes on along the minus strand of NZ_JBSFCW010000008.1, from coordinate 15,044 downwards.
TGTCGGTTCGAATCCGACCGGGCGCACCTGCCACGAATGCCTGGCCCTCCTCCCCGGAGGGCCAGGCATTCGTGCATCACCCCACCAGCTCCCGCACCACCGGCACCAGCGCCCGGAACGCCTTCCCCCGGTGGCTGATCGCGTTCTTCTCCGCCGGGGTCAGCTCCGCGCAGGTCACGGTCATGCCTTCCGGCTGGAGGATCGGGTCGTAGCCGAAGCCGTTCGTGCCGGACGGGGTGTGGCGCAGGGTGCCGAGGAGGTGGCCCTCGACCACGTGTTCCGTGCCGTCCGGGAGGGCGAGGGCTGCCGCGCAGGCGAAGTGGGCGGCGCGGTGGGTGTCGTCGATGTCGGAGAGCTGGGCCAGGAGCAGGTCCAGGTTGGCGCGGTCGTTGCCGTGGGTGCCGGACCAGCGGGCGGAGAAGATGCCGGGGGCGCCGCCGAGCACGTCGACGCAGAGCCCGGAGTCGTCGGCGATCGCGGGGTGGCCGGTGGCCTGTGCGAGGGCGTGGGCCTTGAGGAGGGCGTTCTCGGCGAAGGTGACGCCGGTTTCCTTGACGTCGGGGATGTCGGGGTACGCGTCCGCGCCGACGAGTTCGTGGGTGAGGCCGGCGTCGGCGAGGATCGCGTGGAGTTCGTTGACTTTCCCGGCGTTGCGGGTGGCGAGGATCAGGCGGGTCATGTGCCGATTATCGCGGGGCCGCCCGGGCCCGGTGCTACGAGGTACAGACGTTGCCGATCTCCTTGGCGGCGTCGGTGACCGGGGTGATGTCGGGGGTGGCGTCGCCGTTGTCTATGGAGGTGCGGACGTTCTTGACGCCGGTCTGGAGGTCGTCGACGGCCTTGGAGAGGTCGGCGTTGTCGGTCGTGTCGCCGAGGTTGCCGAGTTCCTTGTCGATCTCGTCGAGGGCTTCGGCCGCCTGGGTGGGGTCGTTCGAGGCGTTGGAGACAGCCTGTTGGAGGTTGTTGACGCTGGTGGCGATGGCGTCGGCGGTGCGGACGCAGTCGAGCGCCTTGTCGACGGCGCCGCAGCCGGTTGCTGCGGTGAGAGCGACGGTGAGGGCGGTCAGGGTCAGCGCGACGGTGGTGCGGCGGTGGCGGGTGGCCTTGGCCATGGTGCGGGTTCCTCCCCGGATGCGGATACGCGGACGGGCGCACGGTTCGACCCGTGCGCCCGTACTCGTCACGACGCTCTGTGGTGCGTACTTGGTTGCTTCTTTACTCGCCGAGGGTGCGGGCGAGTGCCACGTGCTGGTAGGCGGTCAGGTCGACGCAGCCCGCGGTGGCGAGGTCGAGGAGCACGTTCAGTTCCTTGCGGTCGAACGGCTCGGCCTCGGCGGTGCCCTGGACTTCGACGAAGCGACCGTCGCCGGTGCAGACGACGTTCATGTCGGTCTCGGCGCGGACGTCCTCCTCGTAGCAGAGGTCGAGGAGCGGGGTGCCGTCGACGATGCCGACGCTGACCGCGGAGACGGTGCCGGTGAGCGGCTTGCGGCCGTGCCTGATGAGCTTCTTGCCCTGGGCCCAGGTGATGGCGTCGGCGAGGGCGACGTATGCGCCGGTGATGGCGGCGGTGCGGGTGCCGCCGTCGGCCTGGAGCACGTCGCAATCGAGGACGATGGTGTTCTCGCCGAGGGCCTTGTAGTCGATCACGGCGCGCAGGGAGCGGCCGATGAGGCGGCTGATCTCGTGGGTGCGGCCGCCGATCTTGCCGCGTACGGATTCGCGGTCGCCGCGGGTGTTGGTGGAGCGGGGCAGCATGGAGTATTCGGCGGTGACCCAGCCTTCGCCGCTGCCCTTGCGCCAGCGCGGGACGCCTTCGGTGACGGAGGCGGTGCAGAAGACTTTGGTGTCGCCGAAGGAGATGAGGACTGAGCCTTCGGCGTGCTTGCTCCATCCGCGTTCGATGGTGACGGGGCGGAGCTGTTCGGAGGTGCGGCCGTCGATACGAGACATGGCGTCGAGCCTATCGGCTGCGCCGCAGGCCCCGGTCCGGGCGGGAGCGGGGCCTGTGGGGTGTGGAGCCGGGCGGGCTCAGCGGGTGGTCACATCATGTCTTCGATGTCGGCGGCGATGGGGTCGGCGTCGGTGCCGATGACGACCTGGATCGCGGTGCCCATCTTGACGACGCCGTGGGCGCCGGCGGCCTTGAGCGCGGCTTCGTCGACCTTGCTCGGGTCGATGACTTCGGTGCGGAGGCGGGTGATGCAGCCTTCGATCTCTTCGATGTTGTCGATACCGCCGAGCCCGGCGACGATCTTCTCAGCCTTGCTGGCCATGTCGTTCTCCCTGGTTGTTCGCGTCCGCATGCCGGCCCACCATGGGTCCGTTTCGTCACGTTAACGCACGGTTGGCGCAACTTCGCGAGCGAGCTGTCGCCCCATCACCAATGATGACGATCACCGGCGCCCTGCCTTCCGGGCGGGCTCCGCACCGTGACGCAACTGGTCTACACCAGTTTGCGTCGACCGCCAAACGTGGCCTGTTCCGGGAGGACGACGATGAGCTCCGACAGCGCCGCCGTGCCACGGAAACAGTGGTGGAGCGGTCTGTTCCAGGGCCTTCAGAAGATGGGTCGCAGCCTCCAGCTCCCGATCGCGGTGCTCCCGGCCGCGGGTATCCTCAACCGGCTCGGCCAGGAGGACGTGTTCGGGAACAAGGGGCTCGGCTGGAACAACGTCGCCAAGGTCTTCGCCGCGGCCGGTGGTGCGCTGCTCGACTCCGGACTGGGACTGCCGCTGCTGTTCTGCGTCGGTGTCGCCATCGGGATGGCGAAGAAGTCGGACGGCTCGACGGCGCTCGCCGCGGTGACCGGTTTCCTCGTCTATTACGCGGTGCTGCACGCCTTCCCGGTGGACTGCGCCCCGGGCTCCACGTTCACCGCCGGCGGCACGTGGTTCGGCACCTGTGTCACCGGCGACGCCAAGGTGACGGCCGCCGAGTACCAGAACCCCGGGGTGTTCGGGGGCATCGTGATGGGCCTGCTGTCCGCGTGGTTCTGGCAGCGGTACCACCGCGTCAAGCTGGTCGACTGGCTGGGCTTCTTCAACGGCCGCCGGCTCGTGCCGATCATCATGGCGTTCGTCGGGCTGCTCTTCGCGGCCCTGTGCGCCTGGCTGTGGGCGCCGATCGGTGACGGTCTGATCAGCTTCTCCAAGTGGCTGACCGATCTGAACTGGCTGGGCTCCGGGATCTTCGGCGTCGCCAACCGCGCACTGCTGGTCATCGGCCTGCACCAGTTCCTGAACACCTTCGTCTGGTTCCAGTTCGGCGACTTCACCAAGCCCGACGGGACGGTGGTGCACGGTGACATCAACCGGTTCCTGCAGGGCGACCCGACGGCCGGGCAGTTCACCACGGGGTTCTTCCCGATCATGATGTTCGCGCTTCCGGCGGCAGCCCTGGCGATCTACCACTGTGCCAAGCCGCATCGCCGGAAGGCGGTCGGCGGCATGATGCTCTCGGTCGCCCTGACGTCGTTCGTGACGGGTATCACCGAGCCGATCGAGTACTCGTTCCTCTTCGTCGCCCCGCTTCTGTATGCGATCCACGCGGTGCTCACCGGTGTGTCGATGGCGGTGAGCTGGGGGCTGGGCGTGAAGGACGGCTTCAGCTTCTCGGCGGGTCTGATCGACTACGTCATCAACTGGAGTCTGGCGACGAAACCGTGGCTGATCATTCCGATCGGTCTCTGCTTCGCAGTGGTGTACTACGTGCTGTTCCGGTTCGCGATCACCAGGTTCAACCTCCAGACCCCTGGGCGGGAGCCCGACGAACTGGAGGCCGAGATCGAGAAAGACCTCGTCAAGTAGGTCTACGACCGGGCTCCACCCCGGCCGGCAAAGGCCCCCGGACCTCACGGTCCGGGGGCCTTCGTCATGTCACTGAAGGTATCGATGAGCTACTGCGAAGTAGTCGACATTTGCAGGTTCCTTATCCAACCCACACCGTGCTAAAACTGGTCTACACCACTGAGTGGTCCAGACCACGTGACGCCCGTCACGTTTCCAGAGTCGTCGCCCCCCAAAAAAGATCCCTGTTCCTGGCGGCGCCTTGCCTACTGGAGGTAGTTGATGAGTACGGCCACCGCCTCGGCGGCCCCCGCAAAGAAGCGGGGCTCCGGCCTGTTCCAGGGCCTGCAGAAGGTGGGGCGCAGCCTCCAGCTGCCGATCGCCGTGCTGCCGGCCGCGGGGCTCCTGCTCCGCCTCGGCCAGGCGGACGTCCAGGAGAGGCTGCACCTGCCCACAGAGGTCGCGAAGGTCTTCGCGGGAGCCGGCGGCGCCATCCTGGACAGCTCGTTCGGGCTGCCGCTCCTCTTCTGCATCGGCGTAGCGATCGGTTTCGCGAAGAAGGCTGACGGCTCCACCGCCCTCGCGGCTGTTGTGGGCTTCCTCACCTACTACGCGGTGATCCATCAGTTCCCGATCGAGGAGGGCCACAAGGGCGCCACCTACACCGGGACGGGTCTCGGCGGCGGTTTCTGGCAGAAGGGCACCGAGGCGGCCACCGCTGCGACCTTCCAGAACCCGGGCGTCCTCGGCGGCATCATTCTCGGTCTGCTGACCGCCGTGCTCTGGCAGCGCTTCCACCGCACCAGGCTGGTCGACTGGCTGGGCTTCTTCAACGGCCGCCGTCTCGTCCCGATCATCACGGCCGCCGTCGGCACCGTGCTCGGTGTGCTGGTCGTCGTGGGCTGGGAGCCGATCGGCAACGTCATCACCAACTTCGGTGAGTGGATGACCGGCCTGGGTGCCACGGGTGCCGGCCTGTTCGGCCTGATCAACCGCGGTCTCATCCCGATCGGCATGCACCAGTTCGTGAACTCGGTCGCCTGGTTCCAGATCGGCGACTTCACGAACTCCGCGGGTGACGTCTTCCACGGTGACCTTCCGCGCTTCTTCGCCGGTGACCCGAACGCCGGTATGTTCATGACGGGCTTCTTCCCGATCATGATGTTCGGCCTCCCCGCAGCCGCTCTCGCCATTGCGCACACTGCTCGCCCCGAGCGCCGCAAGGCAGTGATGGGCATGATGATGTCGCTCGCGCTGACGTCGTTCGTCACGGGCGTGACGGAGCCGATCGAGTTCTCGTTCATGTTCATCGCGCCGCTGCTGTATGCGATCCACGCGGTCCTCACGGCCATATCGATGGCGGTCACCTGGGCGCTGGGCATCCACATGGGCTTCAGCTTCTCCGCCGGCCTCACCGACGTCCTGATCAACTGGGGCATCTCCACCAAGCCGTGGCTGATGATCCCGGTCGGCCTGGTCTTCGGAGCGATCTACTACGTGGTCTTCCGCTTCGCGATCACCAAGTTCAACCTGCCGACCCCGGGCCGGGAGCCCGAGGAGGAGCTCGAGGACCTGACGAAGGCGTAAGCCCGAGCGGCACCAACGCAGAAGCCCCCATCTTCCGCCCGGAAGGTGGGGGCTCTGTCGTACGTGCGCGGGGTCCTAGATCTCGTAGACCGCACCCGGGACCGCCAGTTCCACCGGGCCGCCGTAGATCGCGCGGGCGTCCGCCAGATTGCGGTCCGCGTCCGTCCACGGCGGGATGTGGGTCAGGACGAGCTGGCCCACCTTCCCGCGCGCGGCGATTTCGCCTGCTTCGCGGCCGTTGAGGTGGAGGTCCGGAATATCCTCCTTGCCGTGGGTGAACGACGCTTCGCAGAGGAACAGATCGGTGCCCTCGGAGAGTTCGTCCAGCACCTCGCAGCTTCCGGTGTCGCTGGAGTACGTCAGCGAGCGGCCGTCGTGCTCGATGCGGATGCCGAAGGTGTCGACGGGGTGGCAGACCTTCTCCGTACGGACCGAGAAGGGGCCGATGTCGAACGAGCCGGACTTCAGCGTGTGGAAGTCGAAGACCTCACTCATCGCCCGGTCGGACGGGGTGTCGCCGTGCGCGGCCGTCAGCCGCTGCTCGGTGCCGTCGGGGCCGTAGACCGGGATGGGATCCGGTCGTCCGCCGTCGTGCCGGTAGTAGCGCACCACGAAGTACGCGCACATGTCGATGCAGTGATCGGCATGGAGATGGCTGAGGAAGATGGCGTCCAGGTCGTAGAGACCGATGTGGCGCTGCAGCTCGCCGAGGGCGCCGTTACCCATGTCGAGGAGCAGCCGGAAGCCGTCGGCCTCTACGAGGTAGCTCGAGCATGCCGAACCCGCGGACGGGAACGAGCCGGAGCAGCCGACGACGGTGAGCTTCATGGAGCGTGAACCTCCGAGACGTGGGAACGGGGAGGGTTCGTGCGATTTGTTGAGCGTAAGGCGCCAAACACCTGGTCGCTCCTCCAGGGCCTGCCGTTGTGGGCGAACTCACCTGCTCTGTCACCGGTTCGATGGAAGCGGTTGCGAGGTGCGGGCCGGCGGGGCGCCGGTACCGTCGGTGCATGAACATGTCCTGGTGGCCGGCGCTCGGCGCGGTCGTACTGCTGGCGCTCATTGCCGCGATTGCCGACGGGCGGGGCCGGCTCGGACGCGGTGACCGGCGCCCGGGTGGGCGCCCGAGGGGACGGACGCGCCCGCCGGGGAGGACGGAGGAACCCCGGGGCGGGCCGGAGCGCACGCCGCGGCCGGGTGAGATCTGGTGGGCCGAGGTTCCGTACGAGGACGGGCCCGGGTCGAAGGACCGGCCGTGCCTGGTGCTGTCGGTACGGGATGGCGCCGCGCGCGTCGCGAAGATCACCAGCAAGCATCACGAGGAGCGGCCGGGGGTGATCGCGCTGCCGCCGGGCGCGGTGGGCGATCCGCGGGGGCGGGCGAGCTTCCTGGAGACGGATGAGCTGCGGGATGTGGCGGTGCGGGGGTTCCGTCGGCGGGTGGGGGTGGTGGATCCGGGGGTGTGGGATCAGGTGCGACGGTTCGGCTGAGGTGCAGCGGGGCGGTGGCGGTGGGACGCATGCCGCGGGCTGTCCGCCACTGCCCCTTCCCGGCTATGAGAATGTGCGGTCCGCCGCGTGGGGGCTCCGCCGCGGACCCCGCTCCTCAATCGCAGGAGGGGCCGAAAATGCCGGGCGGGCTGGATGTTTCCAGCCCGCCCGGCAGGTGGGAACCGCCTGAGCGACGCGCTACGCCCAGAGCTGGCCGTGCAGCGTTTCGATGGCCGCTTCCGTGGTCGGGGCGGTGTAGACGCCCGTCGACAGGTACTTCCAGCCGCCGTCCGCGACGACGAAGACGATGTCGGCCGGCTCGCCTGCCTTGACCGCCTTGTTGCCGACGCCGATCGCCGCATGGAGTGCCGCACCGGTGGAGACGCCCGCGAAGATGCCTTCCTGCTGGAGGAGTTCGCGGGTGCGGGTGACGGCGTCGGCGGAGCCGACGGAGAAGCGGGTGGTGAGGACCGAGGCGTCGTAGAGCTCGGGGACGAAGCCCTCGTCGAGGTTGCGGAGCCCGTAGACCAGGTCGTCGTAGCGCGGCTCGGCGGCGACGATCTTGATGTCCGGCTTGTGTTCGCGCAGGAAGCGGCCGACGCCCATCAGCGTGCCGGTGGTGCCGAGGCCCGCCACGAAGTGGGTGATGGAGGGCAGGTCGGCGAGGATCTCCGGACCGGTGGTGGCGTAGTGGGCGCCGGCGTTGTCCGGGTTGCCGTACTGGTAGAGCATCACCCAGTCGGGGTGCTCGGCGGCGAGCTCCTTGGCGACGCGGACGGCCGTGTTGGAGCCGCCGGCCGCCGGGGAGGAGATGATCTCGGCGCCCCACATGGTGAGCAGGTCGCGCCGTTCCTGGGAGGTGTTCTCCGGCATGACGCAGACGATGCGGTAGCCCTTGAGCTTGGCCGCCATGGCGAGCGAGATGCCGGTGTTGCCGCTGGTGGGTTCCAGGATGGTGCAGCCGGGGGTCAACCGGCCGTCCTTCTCGGCCTGTTCGACCATGTGGAGCGCGGGGCGGTCCTTGATCGAGCCGGTGGGGTTGCGGTCCTCCAGCTTGGCCCAGATGCGGACGTCGTCCGACGGTGACAGCCGGGGCAGACGGACGAGCGGGGTGTTGCCCACCGCGGCGAGCGGGCTGTCGTACCGCATCAGTTCATGCCGCCCGCGACGGCCGGGAGGATGGTGACGCTGTCGCCGTCGCTGAGCTTGGTGGAGATGCCGTCGAGGAAGCGGACGTCCTCGTCGTTGAGGTAGACGTTCACGAAGCGACGGAGTTCGCCGCCGTCGACGATGCGCTCACGGATGCCGTTGTGGCGGCTGTCGAGATCCGTGAAGAGGTCGGCGAGGGTCTCTCCGTTGCCTTCGACGGCCTTCGCGCCGTCGGTGTAGGTGCGGAGGATGGTGGGGATGCGGACCTCGATGGCCATGGCGTGGGCTCCTGTCGAAAGCGGAGTGGTGGCGTGGGGCGCGCGGCTCTGCCCCCGCGCAGGGAAAGTGCGATGGTCGGCGCTTCGGGCCGGGACCCGGCTCAGGCCTTGCCTGCGGCGGGGAGGCGGCTCGTACAGATCGCGCTGGAGAGCCTGCACAGGTCGACGTGCAGGCGCGCGACGAGCAGCGTGCCCGGCGTCTTCTCGCTCACGTCATGGGGAACCATGGGCTCATCGTATCGATTCCCGGTCCGGATTCCGGCATGCGATCTCACCTGCTGGATGGTGAGCGTTCGCCTGGTGGACTGCTGTCGGCGGGGAAGGGCCCGGGGGCGGGGCGCCGGGCCCGGGCCGCGGCCGGTCAGGCGGGTTCGTACGCCTCGACGACCTTGACGTCCTCCTCGGTGATCACGCCGTCGACGATGCGGTACGAGCGGAACTGGAAGGGGCCCGCGTCGTCCGTGTCGGCGGTGGAGACGAGCACATAGTGGGCGCCGGGCTCATTGGCGTAGGTGATGTCGGTGCGCGAGGGGTAGGCCTCGGTCGCGGTGTGCGAGTGGTAGACGATCACCGGCTCCTCGTCGCGGTCGTCCATCTCGCGGTACAGCTTCAGCAGGTCCGCGGAGTCGAACTCGTAGAACGTGGGCGAGCGGGCGGCGTTGAGCATCGGGATGAAACGTTCGGCGCGGCCTGTTCCGGCCGGGCCCGCGACCACGCCGCACGCCTCGTCGGGGTGGTCCGCACGGGAGTGCGCGACGATCTGGTCGTACAGCGCCTGGGTGAGGGTCAGCATGGCGCCAGGATAAGCAGAGGGCCCCCGCGACTCCGAGGAGTGGTACGCGAGGGCCCGCATGCTGGACAGAAAGTGCCGAAGGTGCTGGGTCAGCGCTTGGCGAAGGCCTTGTTCTCGGGGTTACGGGCCTTGAGCACCAGGTACGAGACGCCGAGGATCAGGGCCCAGAGCGGGGCGCAGTACAGCGAGATCCTGGCGTCCTTGTCGACGGCCATCATGACGATGACCATGCCGATGAAGGCGAGCGCGAAGAAGCTGGTGTACGGGGCACCGGGGGCCCGGAAGGTGGACTGCGGGAGCACCCCGCGGTCGGCCAGGAAGCGGTAGCGGATCTGGCAGACGAGAATCATGATCCAGGCCCACATGCCGGAGATGGTGGCGAAGGAGACGACGTAGGTGAAGGCGTCGCCGGGCCACTGGTAGTTGATCCACACACCGACGAGCATCAGTGCGGCGGAGAAGGTGGTGCCGGCGAGCGGGGTGCCGCTCTTGGTCAGCTTGGTGAAGAACTTCGGCCCCTGTCCGTTGAGCGCGAGGTCGCGCAGCATGCGTCCGGTGGAGTACATGCCGGAGTTGCAGGAGGAGAGGGCCGCGGTCAGGACGACGAAGTTGACGATCGCGGCGCCGACGCCGAGGCCCATCTTCTGGAAGGCGGCGACGAACGGGGAGATGCCGGGCTCGAACTCGGTCCACGGGACGACCGACAGGATCATGATCAGCGCGCCGACGTAGAAGACGGCGATGCGCCACGGCACGGTGTTGATGGCCTTGGGCAGGACGGTCTTCGGGTCCTTGGACTCGCCCGCGGTGACGCCGACGAGCTCGACTGCGAGGAAGGCGAACATCACGATCTGCAGGGTCATGAGGGTGCCGCTGATGCCGTGCGGGAAGAAGCCGCCGTCGGACCAGAGGTGGGTCACGCTCGCGGTGTCCCCGGCGTCGGAGAAGCCCAGGGTGAGAATTCCGGCGCAGATGAGGATCATGCCGACGATGGCCGTGACCTTGACCATCGAGAACCAGAATTCCAGCTCACCGAAGAGTTTTACGGAGATCAGGTTCACGCCGTACAGGATGATCGTGAAGATCAGCGCGGAGACCCATTGGGCGATGTCGAACCAGTACGTCATGTACTGGGCTGCCGCGGTGACTTCGGTGATTCCGGTGACGACCCAGAAGAGCCAGTAGGTCCAGCCGGTGACAAAGCCTGCGAAGGGCCCGACGAATTCGCGGGCGTACTCCGAGAAGGAACCCGAGACCGGGCGGTACATGAGGAGTTCACCGAGCGCCCGCATGATGAAGAAGATCACCAGGCCGGCGACGGCATAGGCCAGGATGAGGCTGGGCCCCGCCTTGGCGATGGCCTTGCCCGCACCGAGGAAGAGGCCGGTGCCGATGGCCCCGCCGATTGCGATCATCTGGATCTGGCGGGCGCCGAGGGCGCGCTGGTATCCCTCGCCCGAGGCGGCCGCGTCCGTTGTTGCTCCGGCCGGACGGCCGTCTTGTCCCTTGTCGACCTTCGCCGATGTCATGGTGATGCGCCTTTCTCCACGCCGATCCGCGCCGTTGAGGCTGCGGATCAGGTCCTGATCCCCCCGGATATGGATGGAGTGCGACCGGCGATCCGCCGGCTGTAGCGCCCCCGGGAACAGGGGTGGCGTCCCCGGGTGGTCGTGAAGATTTATCACGGGCCAACCGGCGATCCGCCGGACATTATGTGGCGCACACCACAGGAAAAAGCGGACAAGCGTTTCCAGCCGCCGCAAAAAAGGCCGTTCAGGTGACGGGATCGTTATTCGGATTTGAGCGTTCGTTGAGCGAACACTCGGCGGGAACGGCAGGGGTGATCTTCGGATCCGCCGACATGGGAATGGCCGTTCGGTCCGGCCCCGGGAACGGCCGGACACCCCTTACGGCATCAGGGTCTCGACGAGGGTTTCCTGAAGCGCGCCCAGCCAGAGATAGGCCATGACCATGGGCTTGCGCGGGTCGCTGTCGGGCAGCCGGTAGAGCGATCCCTCGCCGCCTTCGTCCTGGTCGGAGACGTCCAGGCGGGTACCGATGGTCAGCCTGAGGTCGTTGAGCGCGCCGAGCCAGTTGCGGCATTCGTCGGCGGTGAGCGTGAGGATCCCGCCGTCCTCCCCGGCCGGGATCGCGTCCAGGGTGCGTACGACGGTGAGGGCGTCGTCGCGCTTGCGGGAGCGCAGGTCGTTCTCGGTGTACCGGCGGAACTCGGCGGACGCGGCGCGCAGTTCGCTGTCATCGTCGCCATACGCCTCCGGGAAGAGGCGGGCCAGGGCCGGGTCGGTCGGCGGTTCGCTGGGTCCTTCGGCGAACAGGGCGGCGAGCGGGTCCTCGCCCTCGGCCGGTTCGTCACCGGGGCCGATCAGCTCGAGCAGCTGGACGGCGAGGGAGCGCAGGATCGCGATCTCCACCTCGTCGAGCGCGACGGCCGCGCCGCCGCCGGGGGTGGCCTCGAAGTGGCCGGCCATGGGTTTTCTCCGATGGTGGGTCGGGCGGGGCAGAGGACGGGGCGGGTCGGGGGAAGGGGGCGTGCTAGTTGCGGTCCTGCGTGAGGGTGGCCCAGAGCCCGTAGCCGTGCATGGCCTGGACGTCGCGTTCCATCTCTTCACGGCTGCCGCTGGAGACGACCGCGCGGCCCTTCTGGTGCACGTCGAGCATGAGCTTGTGCGCCTTGTCCTTGGAGTAGCCGAAGTAGGCCTGGAAGACATAGGTCACGTAGCTCATGAGGTTGACCGGATCGTTGTGGACCAGCGTCACCCAGGGCACATCGGGCTCGGGGACAACGAGGTTCTCCTCGGCCGATTCTGGACGCTCGATCTCTACGGGGGCGACGCTCACCCACCCCATGCTGCCACTCAGGAGGGGGTGGCGCACAAACAGACCCTAGATCTCGTCACTTTGACGAAATAGGGGTAGCATCCGAGCCATGAACTCTGCGGACCTTGGGCGACGGGTCGGTGTGCCGTCGACAGCGCTCTTCACCGACCAGTACGAGCTCACGATGGTGCAGGCCGCACTGAAGGCGGGCACGGCCGACCGGCACTCGGTGTTCGAGGCATTCACCCGCCGGCTGCCCGAGGGGCGGCGCTACGGCGTGGTCGCGGGCACCGGACGGCTGCTCGACGCGGTGGAGAACTTCCACTTCGACGACGAGATGATCACCTTCCTGCGCGACCGGAACGTCGTCGACGGGCCGACGCTCGCCTGGCTGGCGGACTTCCGCTTCAGCGGCGACATCTGGGGCTACCCGGAGGGCGAGGTGTACTTCCCCGGCTCGCCGATCCTGCGGGTCGAGGGGTCCTTCGCCGAGTGCGTGCTGCTGGAGACGGTGATCCTGTCGATCCTCAACCACGACTCGGCGATCGCCGCGGCGGCGTCCCGCATGTCGGTGGCCGCAGGCGGGCGCGGGCTGATCGAGATGGGTGCACGACGTACCCATGAACTGTCGGCGGTGGCGTCGGCGCGTGCCGCATACGTCGGCGGCTTCGACACGACGTCCGATCTGGCGGCGGGGTTCCGCTACAACATCCCGACGGTCGGGACGAGCGCGCATGCGTTCATCCTGCTGCACGACAGCGAGCGCGACGCGTTCCGGGCGCAGGTCGACTCGCTCGGCCGGGGCACGACGCTGCTGGTCGACACCTACGACGTCGCCGAGGCGGTCCGTACGGCGGTCGAGGTCGCCGGGACCGGGCTGGGGGCGGTTCGGATCGACTCCGGGGACCTGTTGCTGGTCGCGCACCGGGTGCGCCAGCAGCTCGACGAGCTGGGCGCCACCGGGACGAAGATCGTGGTGACGTCGGACCTGGACGAGTACGCGATCGCGTCGCTGGCCGCGGCGCCGGTGGACGCGTACGGCGTGGGCACGCAGCTGGTGACCGGCAGCGGTCAGCCGACCTGCTCGATGGTCTACAAGCTGGTCGCCCGGGCGGTTTCCGCCGATCCGGCGGAACCGCTGCAGCCGGTTGCGAAGAAGTCATTGGGGGGGAAGTCCTCGGTGGGCGGTCGCAAGTGGGCCGCGCGGCGGCTGGACGAGTACGGGGTGGCCGAGGCCGAGGTGATCGGCACGGGTCCGATACCGGGCGGCCTGGCCGACCGGCAGCTGCTGGCCGAGCTGGTCAGGGGCGGTGAGGTGGTCGCCCGCGAGCCGCTGGACGCGGCCCGGGAGCGGCACATCGCGGCGCGGCAGGGGCTGCCGATGTCGGCGATGCAGCTGTCCAAGGGAGAGCCGGTCATTCCGACGGAGTACGTCTGAACGTGCGACGGTGGGAAGGCGACGGGCGGCGATAGCAGCGGACGCCCCCTCCCGCAAGACGGCCCCAGTCTCTAGGCTCGATTCCGGCCCTCCTCCCACCGTTCCGCTCGCATTCCCCCCCGGTCGGACCTCCCCCGTCGGACCGCCCCATCGAAGGACACCCGCCATGCATCGCGCGTTGATCGTCGTGGACGTTCAGAACGACTTCTGCGAGGGCGGCAGCCTCGCGGTGGCGGGGGGCGCCGATGTCGCCGCCGCCATCACCGACCTGATCGGCGAGGCCCAGGCCGGTTACCGCCATGTGGTGGCGACCCGGGACCACCATGTCGACCCGGGAGACCACTTCTCCGAGCAGCCGGACTTCGAGCACTCCTGGCCGGCGCACTGTGTAGCCGGTACGGAGGGGGTCGGCTTCCACCCCAATTTCGCCCCGGCGGTCGCCTCCGGCGCGATCGACGCCGTGTTCGACAAGGGGGAGCACGCGGCGGCGTACAGCGGCTTCGAGGGCCTCGACGAGAACGGGGTGGGGCTGGCGCGGTGGCTGCGGGACCGTGGTGTGACGGAGGTCGACGTGGTCGGCATCGCCACGGACCACTGTGTGCGGGCCACGGCGCTGGACGCGGTGCGGGAAGGGTTCACGACGCATGTCCTGCTGGACCTGACGGCGGGGGTCGCCGCGGCGACCACAGGGCAGGCGCTGGAGGAGCTCCGGGGAGCCGGCGTGGAGCTTTCCGGCAAGCCGGTGGTGTAGGGCGAGGGCTTGCCGGGGTCGCCCGGCGGCCGCTTCGTCCTCGATCTCCCCCATGGCCACGATGGCATGCGGGGACCCTCTCGACGGGCTTGTTCCTGCCGGCCCGGCCTAAGTCTGCTGGGCCGGCACCGATGGGGTGAGCAGCGTTCGTATGGGGTGCCAGAGTTCCTGGGCGTTTTCGGGCCTTGCCCGCCAGAGGAGTCCGTCCGGGTGGTGCAGCACTGCGGTGACCTCGTCGGGGGTGGGGGGTTCCGCGTTGCCGCGGAGGTAGACCGCGCGCAGGCCCAGGTTGCGCAGGCGGGTCAGTGCGCGGGCCCGGTTGGCCGCGTGGACCAGGACGCGGACCGGGCTGCCCGGACCCGTTCCGTCCGCCGGACCGGTCAGGGTGATCGCGACCACCACACTGCCGTTCGGCAACTTGCTGAATCCTCCGCCGGCCATACTCCGCACTCCCCCGTGAGACGTCGTGTCAATAAGAATCCGAACAAGAGGCACCTAAACACGATCGGCCGCCGCCCGCTAGAGGGCGACGGCCGATCATGCTCTGACCTGCGGTGATGCGGAATTACTTGTGCGAGGCGCCAACCTTGACCGTGATCGTCGAGCCGCTGAGCGGCTCGCTGACGATCGTGATCCGCGTGTTGGTGTCAGCGACCTTCACGCTTCCGGTCTTGTTCTCCTCGTACCAGTAGGTGCCCTTGTGGTCGTCGAAGACCGGGACACCGAGCTGCGACTTGATCTTGACCGCCACGTCGGCCCTGTGCAGCGTGAAGCCGTCGGTCGGCCACCAGCTGAACGGCGCGTCGAAGGGCTGGATCTTGTTGCGGATGACGGTGCCGTCGGCCCACTTCAGCGGCTTCGCGTGCGCGTCGATCGGCAGGATCAGACCCTTGCCCGGGTGGGCGGAGACGTTGTTGTCCTTCTGGGAGGTG